>CBRAFO010000017.1:0-49039 GCA_967755175.1 uncultured Opitutaceae bacterium
GCTCGTCGTGGTATTGGCGACGTCCGCAGTCAGATCCTTTTTTAAGCCGCCCGCGTAGGCGTCGGCCACCACGCCATAACCGTTGGCGGTTAAATCGTGGAAGCGCAGCTTGAGCGCGGAAGCGAGATTGGTCTGCGAGGCCGCGTCGGCGCCGAGCAAGGGCAACTGGCGGAGCGAGATGGCATTGGCCAGAATGCCGGCGGAGCCCATCGCCGGGTAGGCGGTGCCAAGCACGTCGGCTGCGGCGCCTCCCGCGGCAGTCGTTGTCAAAACCTGATCCATGCGGTCGATGCCGGAACGCTGGGCCGTGATGAAACTATAACGCTGGAATGCGGTTTGGTCGGCGACCGACGTCTGCGAAAGATAACTGCTTCGCAGGTTGATCTTGGCCTTGGTGCTTTCGTCGCTAACCCACCAAGCGTAAGCGCCCGTGACCGGAGTTGCGCCAGCTGCGAGGCCGGGCACGGAACCAGCGGTGGCCTTTAGCTCGACGAGGGGCGCGGCGACGTAGTCGGACGCGGCATTGGCGACATCCACGCTGTTTGGCCCGACCAGAAGCCGCGCGGGCACGGCTTTGGACCCGATGACCAAATCGGAGGTGGCGGTGGCGGTCGTGAGCGCGTTGCCATTCTTGAGAGAGACGGCGTCGGTGGGCGCCGCAGCTGAGGGATTGCTGGTCGAGGGGGTGAAGTCAGGCGTGCTTGAGGTGATGGTGCCCGAGGAGTCGGCGTTGAGAGCGACGTGTTCATTGCCGCTCACCAGCCACTGTAGCAGGCGCGAACTCGACGGAGTGATGGTGGAGGGCGTCTGAGTGTAGTCCGCTTTGGCGCTATTTCCGTAAACGCCGATCCATCGTGGGCTGGCCGCAGTCGCGTTCGTGAGGTTTGCCGGCGCCGTGATTCGCCGATCTGGCCCCGTGGTGCGCTGAAGTTCGCCCAGCGCAATATTCAGCGCCATCAGCGCGTTTTGACGGGCGCTGGTGAGCTGTTGGCTGTTGGTCGCGACTTGGGTTTCGACGCGAGTCAGGCTCGCGAGCGAGACCAGCAGCAGGACTAGGAACGCGAGCAGCGTGATAGTGATGAGTAGCGCGAACCCTTCGCGTCGGCCGACGCGGTCGCGTCTGCACTGAGAAATTAACGGGGTAGGGGACATGACTAATCCGAGGTAAGAGAACGTCCCAACTATGCTCCTACTTTAGAAAAGTCTCAAATTTCGACCCCGTTTTGTTGGGAATCGGTTCAGTTATACTGGTAACTTGAACAAGAATTGCGTCATCGATCTATGATCTATCCAGCGTGATGTGATTGATGGCTGGATCGGGTCTGCCCCAGAACCCAAGATACGGGTGCCTCAGATTTCGTTGCGGCGGAGCTGCTGGAATCGACCTTGCGGCGCCACAGACCACCGCAAAGGCATGATCCAGCCTTCCAATCACGCTGGTAAGCGTGGACGCACCAAAGTGTCGCCGGCGCCCTCGCCGGCGAAGGGACGGCATGCGTGGGCCAGAAGGACGCGGGGCCGAGTTTCGCGGGAGGGGCGGGCGCGGGGACTGGGCTTGGCGGGCGGAGGGGTTACGTGGGCGGCGATGGAGAGGCTGGCGAAGATCGTCCGTTGGCCGGCGGGGGCGCCGGCCACACTTTCCTCTAAAACGTTGGTTTACCGCGTGCGTTCGGTGCGGAGGACCGCGCCCTTTCCATCCTTTTCGGTCAGGGTGATGACCGGTGTGGCGGATGGATCGGTGAAGCCAGTGATCGAGAGCGTTTGCACGCGACCATCGGCGAGTTCAATGCGCACGTGGTCGGCGTCGGTCGCTTCGGCGCGCACCACCACGGGCTTGCCTTCGTGTGGCTCGATTACCGTGAGGAAGCGCACCTCGGTCGCGGGGCCGCCGGGAGCTCGGATCGCGTAGGTCTTGCGGCGTTGGGTCTCGTCACCGAGTGGGTAATCGCCGCCGAGCGTGGCTTGGAAACGCACCGCGTCCACCTTGCTCAAATCCACGCGGACGAGCGCTGGCTTCTTCACGTTCTTCGGTTGCGCCGAGGTGGCGAAGGGCTGCGGTGTGCCAACGATCTTGATCGGGCCGCCGAAGAAATCCTGACCGGCAACCTTGGGCTGGTTTACGTTTTGATTCACCTGCGGCAGCTCGGCGAGCGGCACGGTCCGGCCGTCGCGCAACACCACGCGGGCTGAGCCCCAGAAGAGCGTGGGTTTTCCGTCCAGTTCGGTGCGGGTTTCGAGTTCGAGCGATTTGAGGCCGGCGACGGGCATGTCGATGGCGGCTTCGCCGAGGATCCACGAACCGAACTTGCCGGAGGTGAGTTCGCGACCATCGCCGCGAATGGTGTAGAAGAGGCGTTTTTCGGTGCCGTGGTTCTCGGGGACCGTGCCGACCATGATCTCTTGCTCGCGCGGCCAGAGCGAATGCACGTCGAGCTTGAGAACGCCGTCTTCGCTGTAGAGCGCGCGGGTGCCGGCGTTGTCGGCGCCGGGGCCGAAGCGCATGGTGAAGCTCGCCTTGGCGGGCGCGGTCACGGCGTAGCGGTCGGCGTCGGTGACGAACTGGGCGGCGCTGAGCGGATCGGTGTCCCACTGTTTGTCGTGGCCGATTTTTTTGACGGAGGCGGCAGTGATGCCTTCAAAGCCTTTCATCTGGAAAAGGCTCTCGAAGTCGTGTGGTTGGCCACCGCGATCATGGTCGGCGATGAGCACGTAATCATCCGTGACGACCATCAATCGGCGTTGATACACGGGTTCGGTGAACGCACTGCGGGCACCGTAGGTCGGGACGGTGGCGGGGATCGGCACGTAACGGCCCTCGCGCCAAGCTTTTTCCTCAAAGCTCTTCACGGGCACATTCTCGTAAACCATGCCGCCGTAGGGCGGGTGCGACCAGCGGGCGGTGTTGTCCACCACGACGGCTTGAAAGGCTTTGCCGGCGTGGAGCAGACGACGTTCGGCCGGGGCGGCTTCCTGCATCTTGCGATCCACGACGACCATGTTGTGGGCGACGGAGGTCTGGACGTAGAATTTATACATGAACGGCTCGTAGCCCTGCCACGCGGCCTCGGGGTTGAAGAAGCTGCGACCGTAACGCGACAGATGCAGGAGTTCGGTGCGGTCAAAGTGGCCGTGGGCCCAGCCGTGGATACCGTAGTGGACGGCGGCGTTGATTTGCTCGCTTTGCGCGCGGCCAGGGGTCTGCGAGCGCAGGAGGGCGAGGCCAACATTGTCGGCAACGGCGGTGGTCGTGCCGAGGGTCGGCGTCTCGGCGGGCAGCTCGGGAACGGCCCAGAGCAGGTCGCGTTTGGGGGAGAGTTTTACCAGGGCCGCATAGCGCGGATCGCGATAAACGTAGTAGGCGAGTTCGAACGGCTGGGCACCAATTTCGGCGCGAGGGGCGAGGACGTTGTTCTCGGTGGAGTCATTGACGCCGAGCATGACGCCGCGCCAGTCGATGAAGGGGAACAGGCTGTCCCAGAGGTGGCGGATCTCGCGGTGCGAGCGCGTCGCGGGACCCCAGACGCGCGCGTCCATGCCGAACGGCGAGCGGGCGTCCTCGGGCGGCACGCCTTTGACGGCACCGCCGCTGAGCTCGGGTTTGCCATTGGCTTGGCGGAGGGCGACGTCCTCGGAGTAGGAGGCGGGCACGTGTTCGTCGCGGAAGTTGTAGCCCCACGGTTCGTAGGCGAGGGCGGCTTGGGTGAACTCCGAGGCGCACCACACGTTGTAACTGATGGAGCATTCATACCACCAGCCGTCATCGAGCGTGCCTTTGGCGAGCTGATCGCGGATGCCTGCCGCGCCGGCGAAGAAGCGGTCGGCACGTTCGAGGTCTTGCAGCAGGAGCGAGGAATAGAACGCGCCGCAGAGTTCGGAGAGGTTCCAGTTGTTGATGTAACCGCCGCGTGTGGCGCGATCCATCGTCTCCATCATGAGGCGGAACGTGGCGTCGATCTGCGCGCGGTCGGTGGACGAGTAGAGGCCCGAGTCGAGCGTCATGTCGTAGGCCATCGCGAGGTGTTGCAGGAAATGGCCTTCTTGCACGAGGGCTTGGTTGCAGGCGCGGAAGGTCTTCGCATAGCCGACGACCGGGTCGCTGAGCTTGAGGAGCAACTCGCGGATTTTCGCCGCGTGGGCGGTGTCGCGGCTGAGCTGCCAGGCGATGCCGGCGTTAAGGAAGTTGAGCTCCTCGGACGCCTTAAAGAGGAACGGTCCCATGGTGTCGTCGGGGTCGTTGTCGGGCGGCGTGGCGATGGCGGGCACGCGCCAAGCGGCGGACTTGCTTACGATCTCGTCGCGTTGTTCGCGCGCCCAAGGGAAATCGCGGACTTTTTGGCGGACCTCCTCCCAGCGTGCGGGCGTGTGGAGCAGGAAAGGCGAGGGGACGGCGCGGCTGGTGGTGAAGGTGAGCGTGGCGGCGTTGGCTCCGTCGCCGCTGGCGATAGCGCGCAGCAATTGGCGTTCGTGTCCGCCAGCGGGCACGCGGGCCGGCACGGTGACGCGCACAACGACTTCGCGGCTTTCGCCTGGGGCGAGTTGCAGGCTCGCAGGCTCGATAGTCGTGGCAAAGGACTGCCAGCCGGGCCGGTCGAGCGACAGGAGAACTGACTGCGGCTCCAGCGTGGGGTTGCCCACGGTCACGTTGTAAACCGCGGTCCCGTCCGGGCCGGCAGCCTGGCCGAGAATGGGGGCGGACAGGCTCACGCGCGCGCCGGCCACGGCGGCGAAATGACGGAGCGCGACGGCCTCGGTCGCACCGGGAGCGCGGACATGCACGGAACGGACTCCGCAAAGAGAACTGGTGCGGCCCCGCTCGTAGTCGAAGGCGCTCCAAGGCAAGATAACGGGGCTCCAGGTATCTTTCACTGCGACCGGCAAAGGCACGTGCGCGGTGACGGTTTCTCCGTCCCCCTTGACCAAATCAACTTCGAGGGTGCGCGGGCCTTGGGCGGTGGCGCGGACGTCGAAGGTCAGACCGTAGGCCTCGGACCAGTCGTAGGTGTTCTCGGAGTAAGTGCGGAAGCCATGCTTGATGGCGCGCGAGCCTTCGCCCGGATGCGTCAGGACCCATTCGGCCGCGGGCGCGATCTGGGCGTCGTCCGCCAGCTCGGTGCGCAACGGCGAGGCTGCATGCGCGGAGGCGAGGAGCCCGAAGATAAGCGAAATCGGGGCGAGGCGGACGAACAGAGGAGGCATTCGGATAAAGGGTCTATCGGGAGCTAGCAGTTGAGTGATGCGACTGCATGCAGCACAAGCGGGATTGGTTACGCTAAGGGTAGGTGCCGGCTAGGGAAAACCTGCGCGCTGCTTTCAATGGTAACCAGCCGATTTTCTAGGTGCAGCGGCAGCGAAGGCCAAAGTGGGCTCGTTGTGCAATAGGCCACGACGATGCCCTTGCCATGTTCTGCACTAGGCCAATCCTTTTCATTCCTCTTATAGAAATCCCCGAAATGAAAATAGGTCCTCTATCCCTCGTCCTCGCCGCCTTGTTTTGCGGTTCGGCCATCTTCGCCGAAACCATCCCGGTCGAATCCCCGGATGGTCACCTCACGCTGACCCTTGAAGTCGCCGCCGATGGTGCGGTGACGCACGCGTTGGCCCTTGATGGCAAGCCGCTGATCTCGCCCTCGCCGGTGGGCTTTGCCGGCGGTCACTTTGCCGGCGTGACGCGTCGCGCGGAAAACACCGTGTGGAAACCGGTCTGGGGCAAGCGAGCCGTCGTGCCGGACCGCTACCGCGAGGCTACGCTCGACTTCGGCAGCTACCAACTCAAAGCCCGTGCCTATGACGAAGGCGTGGCTTTCCGCTACGTGTTTCCCTCCCAAAACCCCACCGGAGCCGAAGCCACCGCCTTCACTTTTTCGGGCGACTACACTGCTTGGTATTATAACGGCGAGAACCACAACATCGGTCCGGAAAAACTCAGCGCCGCCAACGGCCAACGCAGGCCCGTGGTGACGATTAAGGCAGATGACCGAGGCTACCTAGCCCTGCACGAGGCCGATCTCCCCGAAGGAGAACCGCTGCTCTTGGAAGCCAAACAAGGCGGAACATCCCTTCGCATCGCCTCCAAACCTAGCGTTTCGTGGCGCGTGGTGATGTTCGGTCGCACGCCCGGTGCGTTGGTGGATTCCCACCTGATCGAGCTGCTTAATCCGCCGTCGGCCGCAGGCACGGATTTCTCTTGGGTCAAGCCGGGTGTGGCGGTCTGGGACTGGCGCATCAACGGGGCGAAGGTGGACGGTTACCGCTACGAGATGTCTCTGTCGTCTTGGAAACGCATGGTCGATTTCTCCGCAGAGAACCGCATTCCCTATCTCGTGCTGGACGCCAATTGGTATGGCCCAGAGTTTGGCCACAACTCCGACCCCACTAAGGGCGGCAAGGTGGATCAGGTGAAGGAGATCATCGCCTACGGCAAAACGAAGAAGGTGGGCGTCTGGCTTTATCTGAATGACATCGGCGGTCGTAAGTTCTCGCTGGAGGACACGTTGAAACAATACGGCGAATGGGGCGCGGCGGGCGTCAAATACGGCTTCATGAACGGTTCGCCGGAGGAGAAAAACCGGCGCACGCGTCTGATCACCGAGTTGTGCGCGAAGAACAAATTACTCTGCGATTATCACGACGGTCCGGTTCACCCCTATGGTCAGATGCGCACGTTGCCGAACGCCGTGACGCGCGAGTTCTGCGAGTCCCAGCTCGACGGCCGTAAGGTTTTCCAACCCAAGACATTTGTGACCACCGTGTTCGTTAACATGCTCGCCGGTCCGCTCGACATGAACAACGGCTTCGCCGATCTCACCCAAGCCGGCCGCGTGGATAACGGAAAGCCCGTGCCCTCCACGCTCACCGCCGAGATTGCCCGCACGCTCATCGTGTTCTCCGGTGCCACGATCATCCCGGACATTCCTGAATACTACCGGAAGCACCCCGAGTTGCTGCGCTTTATCGCGGCCGAGCAGATGCCGTGGCGCGAGAGCAAGACCCTCTCCGGCGAAATCGGCGAATATATCGTGATGGCGCGTCAGGCGGCCGACGGCGCTTGGTTGATCGGCGCAGCCACCAACGAATCGCCGCGCGAACTGGACGTGCCGCTGTCCTTTCTGCCCGCAGGAAAACACGAGGCGCTCATTATCCAAGACGGTCCGCAATCCGACTACCGCACCCATGCCGAGGATTACTTGGCCGAGACGCGAGAGGTCACCAATGCCGACACGTTGCGCGTCAAGCTGGCCCCCGGCGGCGGGGCCTGTGTGTTGGTGAAACCGAAACGGTAAAGCGGCGAAGTTCCAGGCGCCGGCGGTCACATAAAGTGTGGTCGCCGCCTCCGATGGCCAACGAGCGCCTCCGCTATTGGCAAATCCTCTCTGCACTCGACCGGATCGTGTCCATAAACCATTGCCGTCTTTTGTTAATGACCTCCATGCCCCTACGCCTCGCCGGAATCGCCGCCGTCTCCGTTGCCACTTTCCTGGCGCTCCCCTCCGCGCTCGCGGAGCCCGCGCCTGCCGCGCCCTCCGCGCAGCCACCGATCCTCACTCCGCCGCCACCCGAAACGCCCCGGATCAACGGGCCGAAAATCTTCGGCGTTCGTCCCGGCTCGCCTTTCCTCTACACGATCCCGGCGACGGGCGCGCGTCCCGTCACATTTGCCGCCACCGGCCTGCCCGCCGGGCTGAAACTTGATTCCGCCACCGGCCACATCACCGGCGTGGTGTCTCAGCGGGGCGAATACGAGGTGACCCTCGCCGCCCGCAACGCGCTCGGCACGGTGGAACGCAAATTCCGCATCGTGGTGGGCGACCAGATTGCGCTCACCCCACCTATGGGCTGGAGCAGTTGGAATTCCTTCGGCGAACAAGTCACGCAGGAGAAAATGTTGTCCTCCGCACAGGCGCTCGTGAACACGGGCCTGCGCGATCACGGCTGGGTTTACATCAACCTCGACGACTCGTGGCAGGGTCCGCGTGGCGGCCCTCGCAACGCCCTCCAGCCGAACTCGAAGTTCCCCGACATGAAGGCGCTGGGCGATCAACTCCACGCGCTCGGACTCAAGTTCGGCATCTACTCCACCCCGTGGCGTGGCAGCTACGCCGGTTACACCGGGTCCAAGACCGACAACGCGGACGGCACCTACGACTGGATCAAGTCCGGCGACCACAATGAATTCTACCGTCTCGGCCGGAAAGACTCCAAGGGCACGCAGGTCAATTGGAAGATCGGCCGTCATTCCTTCGTGCGCCCGGACGTCGCCCAATGGGCCGACTGGGGCGTGGACTACCTCAAATACGATTGGTTTCCCAACGACGTTCCCAACGTCGAGGAAATGTCTCTCGCGTTGCGCGGAGCCGGCCGTGACATCGTCTATAGCCTCTCCAACACCGCGCTCTACGACACCGCGCCCGATCTCGCCCGCCTCTCCCAAGCGTGGCGCACCACCGGCGACATCCGCGACACATGGAAGAGCGTCAGCACAATCGGCTTCCTGCAGGACCGCTGGGCACCCTATGCCGGACCCGGCCACTGGAATGATCCCGACGCGCTCGTCATCGGCCAAGTCGGCGGCTGGGGTTCGGCGCTCGCGCCGACCAGGCTGACCCCCGACGAGCAATACACGCACGTCTCGCTCTGGAGTCTCCTCTCCGCGCCTCTCCTCATCGCCTGCGACCTCACCCATCTCGACGCGTTCACGCTGGGTCTGCTCACCAACGACGAAGTGCTCGACATCAATCAGGACCCGCTCGGGAAACAAGCCACGCAGATCAGCAACGACGGCGACAAGGTCGTCTACGCGAAAACTCTAGAGGACGGCTCGATCGCTATCGGCCTCTTCAACCGCGGGTCGCGTGAAACCACCGTCGCCGTGTCTTGGGGGCCGTGGGGCACCCTGCCTTCGTCTGACTCGGACGCACGCCTCGTGCGCGACGTCTGGCGGCAAAAAGACCTCGGTGTCTCCAAGGGTAAATTCGAGACCAAGGTCCCGCCACATGGAGTCGTGCTCGTGCGCCTCTCCACGGCGAAGTAACCGCTGCGACCCCACGCCAAAATCCCGCCGTTTAGCGCAATAAAGTCGTAGCGGTCGCGCTAGGCGGTGATCGGAATGTAGCAGCTGTCTTGATCGGGATGGAGCAGGGCCAAACTGAGAGAGGAGGAGTTGAGGACGGCGAGGAGTAGGGCAGTGTGGTTACTTAAAACCTGAAGCTGCCCGTTTAGCTTGGGCCTGTGGGAGGCTTGTTGGGCAATGTTGGGCTGTTATCGGACAACATGGATGTGTTGTCGGTCCATGTGGTTGGCTTGTTCATCCATGGGAAAGCCGTGGCCAGCCATGTTGACGGCTTGTTCATTCATGTGGGTGAACTGTTCCGCAACGTGGGCGCTTTGTTGGACAATGTTTCCACGTTGTCTGGCAATGTTGGCCGCTTGTCTGGCCATTATTTTATCTTGTCAGGCAACGTTTCTACTCGGGCGGACAATATTTTTGGTTGTTTGGCAACGTTTGCGTGTTGGCCGACCGAGCACAGAGGGGGTGGGTCGGCTGGTTTGTTTGGACAACGGCGGGGGGGCGGCGGTAAGGGGTGGGGCGTGTTTAAACCCCATCGCTGGTTATTGTTCTTATTGATGGTTTCTTTTACCGCGGTGGTATTCTCGGCGGTGGCTCCAGTGGCGGTCGAGGCGGACGCGATCCCTGTGTCGGCAGATTATATTTTGCGCGCTTGGGGCGTGCAGGAGGGATTACCCAATAACCGGATTACGGGCCTCGCGCAGACACCCGATGGTTATCTCTGGGTGGCGACGTTTGGCGGGTTGGCGCGGTTCGACGGCGTGAAGTTCACGACATTCAAAACGGAGCGGCGCGCTCAGGCGGTCTTCACCGTTCGCGATGGCAGCCTCTGGGTCGGCATGGACGGTGGCGCGGTGGCGCGGTGGATGGACGGTCGATTCCAAATGATCACTCCGGGTGTCGATGGCGGAGGGCTCGCGATCTCGCTTGCCGAGGACGCCTCCGGAGCGGTTTGGCTTGGATCGGAGGCGCCGAACAAGGTGTTCCGCTTGCTGGACGGTCAGCTCACCACCTACACCGAGCAGGATGGGCTCACCGGAGGCACCCACGGGAATCAAGTCTGTGCAACGGCCAACGGAACGATCTGGTATGTCAACGCGGCGGGCTGCGGTCGTTTTGACGGGACGCGGTTCCAATCGGTCGATCCGGAAGGAGGCGGGACGGTGTGTCTTGCGCGAGCGCGGGATGGCGGGATGTGGGCGATACGCGGGAATCGGCTGGTGCACTACCTCCCCGATGGATCGCAGGAAACCACGGGGGATGTAAGCACATTATCCATACATGTGATGATGGAGGACTCGTCGGGAACGCTGTGGCTGGGGACGAACAATGCCGGCTTGATTCGGCTTAGGGACGGTCATTGGGAGAAGGTTCCGGTGGAGGGAGGCGCGGTATCGTCGCTGTTTGAAGATCGAGAGGGAAACCTCTGGGTAGGATTGGTGTCGGGCGGGGTTATCCGTCTGCAGGCGCGCCGGCTTTACCTGTGGCAGACCAAGGATGGGTTGCCCGACAACTACACCTTTTCCGTATGCGCGGACAGGGAGGGGCGGCTCTGGCTGGCCGGGGACAACCACATGCTTGTGCGCTCGACCGATGCGACCAATCACTCATTTACTCAACCCGAGGGCCGGCCGGATTCGTTGAAGGGCATCATGGTGGTTCATCCCGATCCGTCCGGTGGAGTTTGGCTTGGCACTCTACGTGGTCTGTTCCGCTACTCAAAGGAGGGCAGTTTCAGCCGTGAGTCCTTGCGTGATCCCATTACTGCGCTGCTTGCGGACCGGACAGGGGGGGTATGGGCGGCGACCATCAACGGTCCGCTGGTCCGTCATCGGGCGGGGCTGGACCTTCGCATACCGGAAGCGGGTGGATTGACCAAGGCGCGTGCCCTGGCCGAAGATTCCGTCGGTCGGATCTGGGTGGGAACCGAGGACGGCTTGGTATTTCAGAAATCAGGAGAGCAATTTGTCCCGGTGCCGTTGCCGGAGCCGGGGGCTAAACCCGGAGACATGGTTCAGTTCATCGTTCCAGATGGTCCGAACACGGTTTGGATCGGTGTTTGGAGAAGAGGGCTCTATCGCTGGCGGGACGGTCGGGTCGATCAGTTGCCCGACAGAGCAGGTTTGCCGGTGGATGACCTGTGTTCTCTGAACATTACGGCGGAGGGAGATTTTTGGGTGAGCACGGCGCGAGGCTTGTTGCGCGTAAACCGGGATGAGCTCGAGCCTGTAATGGACGGACGTCGGCAGTCCTTGCACTGCATCGCCTACGGACGGAGCGACGGGCTGCCCTCGACGGAGTTTCCCGTGGGGTTTCGCAATGCCACGACCACCACGCCCGATGGTCATCTCTGGTTTGCCTCCATACAAGGGGCGTTGGAAATCACGCCAAAAGAAAAAACCTCAATCGTCGCACCCGTGATTGAAACGGTGCGGGTGGCCGAGCGGGCGACGGCCTTTGACGGAGATTCAAAACTGATGATACCTCCGCATTCCGGTCCGCTGGAAATCAGCTACACCTTGGCTCGATTGAGCGCACCGGAGCGGCTACGGTTTCGCTATCGTCTGTTGGGCCTGGGGGGCGGCGAGTGGGTCGATGCAGATCATCAACGGACGGCGGTGTTTACTTATCTGCCGCCGGGCGACTACCGCTTTGAAGTCGCCGCCGCCGGGGCGGACGGACCGTGGCTGCCGACGACAGCATCAGTTGCCCTTACGGTGCGTGCCGCGTGGTGGGAGACGAGTTGGTTTCGCTCGGGTGTCGGATTGCTTGGCGCGCTGGCGTTGGCGGCGCTGGTGAGACTCGGGGTGAAACGCCGGATACGCACCCGAGTGCTCAGGTTGGAACAAGAAAATGCGCTGGAACGAGAGCGCACCCGCATCGCGCGGGACATGCATGATCAACTCGGGGCCAGCCTCACGCAGATCGCCCTCACGAGCAAGCTGCTGAGCCTTGATCCGCCGGACGCCGCCGCCGCCCATGGCCGGGTGATCGCGGCCATCGCCCGCCATTCGGTGGAGTCGCTCGACGAAATCGTGTGGGCAGTGGACCCGCGGAACGACACGCTCGAAACGTTGTTCGATTACCTCGGGCAGTTCGCGGTCGATTTTCTCGGAGCCGCAGGCATTGCCTGCAAGGTGGAGATGCCGGAGCACCTGCCCGCGCGCCCGTTGATTTCGACCGTGCGCCACCACCTGTTTCTTGTCGTGAAGGAGGCGCTCAACAATGTGGTCAAACACGCCGGCGCCAGCGTCGTGCGGTTCAAGATCGAGATGGTGGAGTCCCGATTACACATCCTCATCGATGACAATGGCCGAGGCTTTGATCTTGGGGCGAGACGTGCCGGGGCCGACGGCCTTGGTAACATGCGCGGACGCATGGAGGAGTTGGGCGGTGCATGTCGCATCGAGAGCACGCCGAGCGGCACGCAGGTCATTTTGGAGTTGCGGCTGCCGGAGGACCGCCCGTAGGCCTCGCACATGACCGACCCCGTTCCCCTGATCCGCGTGTGCATCGTGGAAGATCACGAAGCCACCCGCGAGGCTCTGGTGAAACTGATGCGGCATTCGCCTGAAATCGTCTGCTTGGGCGCGTATGAGAACGTCACGGACGCGGAACGGGAGATCCCCCTACGCCTGCCCGACGTGGTGGTGATGGACATCAACCTCGGAGGCGGAAGCGGCATCGATTGTGTGGCCAAGCTCAAGCGTGCTTGTCCGCACATCGAGTTCCTGATGTTGACCACCTACGACGCCAACAACCTGATCTTCGACGCGTTGAGTTCCGGCGCCAGCGGTTACCTGCTGAAGCGGGCCGCGCCGGAGGAATTACTTTCGGCGATCAAGGAAGTGCGTGGCGGCGGCTCGCCCATGTCGATGCAGATAGCGCGCAAGGTAGTCGCGCATTTCCATCAGATTCAGAAGCCCAAGGGCGATCTGGAGGTGCTGACTCCACGCGAACAGGAGATCCTGGGGCTTTTGGCAAAGGGTTTTGCCTACAAACAAATCGCGGATCAGTTGGCCATCAGCCGAAGCACGGTGCACGGCCACCTGAACGCGATTTATCGCAAACTCCACGTCCAGTCCGGGGTGGAAGCGGTCGTGAAGTTTTTTGGGAAATAATCCCGTCGGGCCTCCTTGGCGGCGGCGAGGGTGGGGGGCGGTAGCAGCCGAGGTAACGGGGCTGGTTTTACTGCGGTTACCTCCTGACTGCCTCGTTACCTCGGCTGCTACGCCGCGAATTTTTCGGTCTGATCCAGACCTAATGGTCTATAGCGGATACCCGACTCCGCATGGCATACTAGCGGGCAGTGAATTTTGCAGAGAGGGGCACCTTCGGGGGCTCCTTGCTCCATTATCCCGCCCCCCCCCGCACACCTCGTTTCGATCCCTATACCCGCTAAGTCGCCCAATGAAAAAGACCACGTTCGCAAGCCGCAGATCAGCGTCCGCTGCCTCTCTACTTTTGACCGCCATGCTGGCGGCTGCTTCCTCCGCCTACGCCGACGACTCTTGGAACGGGTCATCAAGTGCGCTTTGGTCGGCGAGCGGCAATTGGGATGGCACGACCGTTCCTGGTTCCATCGACACGGCGGTCTTCAGTGCGCCGAGCTCCAATACGACCATCGATCTGGAAACGGGCGTGACGGTTGCTGCGTTACTCTTTGATGGCAACACGGCGGCCGCCTACACGATCGGCTCGAATGGTGCGGGCGCTCAGACGCTCACACTCGGCAACGCCGGCGCGATCACGTTGAATCCGACGGTGGCCACTAATCAGCTGATCAACGCCAACCTCGCGCTTTCCTCGGCAGCGGGTGCCACCACCACGATCACCAACAACAGCTCCGGTCTTCTGACCATTGCCGGCACGGTCAACGCCAATGTCGCCAGCGGTAACGGCCGGCTTACGGTCGCCGGTTCCGGCAACACTACGATCTCTGGAGCGGTTACGAAGACGGGCGCAGGCAGCAACGCGCTCCTTAAAACCGGCGCGGGCACGCTGACCCTCTCGAATGGCAGCACGTGGAGCGGCACGGGCGCCTCACAGTCCTTCGGCACCGGAACGAACGGCAATAGCGCGTTTACAAGTCCGATGATCATTCAAGAAGGAACGCTGCTGCTTAATGGCGGCACGCATACCGTGACCGGTGAAGCGGTCATCGGCGGCATCGTTGCCCAAGGTGGAGCCGGCCAGAACGCCAAAATCCAAATCGATTCCGGCGCGCTCAACATCAGCGGCTATCTCTCGGTCGGCCGCGGAAACGGCGTGGGCGGAGTCTCTTCCGATCTCGTGTTGAATAATGCCGCCACCGTCTCGGCTGCTAACTTCAGCGCTGGCTATAATGGCGGCAACGGCTCGAACCTGCCCAAGGGCGCGATTACGCTGAATAACACCTCGTCCTTCACGGTGAACACCGGCGGTGCGTTCAATCTCGGCGAGTCGGCAGGGTCGAACATGACCGTGACGCTCAACGATTCCGCCACCGTAACGGTCAACGGCAATGGCTCTACTACCAATCGCAATATTGGCAATGCAGGCACGGGCATTCTCACCATGGCTGGTGCGGGTGCGACATTCACGGATGCTTCTACCAGCATTCTTAACGTCGGTTATCAAAACGGCTCCGGCACGATCAACGTGAATGCCGGCACCTTTAATCACACAAACGGCGAAATCGTCGTCGCGGGCTCCCAAACGAACGCAACATTCACCGGCACGGGCACAATCAATGTTGCCGGCGGCACACTGAACACGAAGGCGTTGACGGTTGGTCGTAACGGCGGTGACGCGGCTTCGTCTCTCAATGGCACGGTGAACGTGAGTGCGGGCACGCTGAACGTGACGGCTGCTACCTCCTTGATCGGCTGGCGCGGCATCGGCACCACCGGCACGCTCACGATCAGCGGCGGCACCTTCAACCAAGGCACGACGGCCTTGGCTAACATGAGCATCGGCTCGTTTACCGGTGCCAATGGCATTGTGACTGTCTCGAGTGGCGCTTTGACCTTCCAAAACAATTCGGGGCTTCGCTTCGCCGACACGACCGGTGCCAATGCATCCACCCGCACGCTCACGATCAGCGGCGGCAATGTGACCTTCTACAGCAATGCGGGCACCACGGTGGGCGGCACGGGCACCATCGACCTGATGACCACCGCCAACGCTTCGGGCGTGAACACGATCAACCTGAACGGCGGCACGCTGACGGCCAACCAGATCAAGGCGACCAGCGCCACCGGCACCCGCGTGATCAACTTCAACGGCGGCACGCTGAAGGCAGCTGGCAACGGCTTCGCGTCCACGTTCCTCGCCAGCGGCGTTGCCTCGACGGCCAATGTGCGCAATGGCGGTGCCATCATCGACACCAACGGGTTCAACGTGACCATCGGCCAGGCGCTCGTGCATAGCACGGTCGGCGGCGACAACGCCGTCGACGGCGGTCTGACCAAGCTGGGCACGGGCACGTTGACGCTGACCGGCACGAACACCTTCACGGGCAACACCACGATCAGCGCGGGCACGCTCACGCTGGGAAGCAGCGCCGCGTCGGCGACGTTCTTGGCAGACGCGTCCAGTCTCTATCTGACGAGTGGGTCTTTGCTCAACCTGAGCTTCACCAGCAACTCCGTCATGGAGTCGATTACCGGTTTGTTCATCGATGGACAGCAGCAGTTGGCCGGCACGTGGGGTGCGGTGGGTTCGGGAGCGACCTTCGAGAATGCCCTCATCACCGGCACGGGCCTGCTGAATGTTACCGCCTCCGCCATCCCCGAGCCCGCGACCTACGCCGCGATCTTCGGCGCCCTTACCCTCGGTGTCGCCGCGCTTCGTCGCCGGCGGACCTCTGGCCGGGCCTGAGCGATCTCAGCCCCGAGCTCACCGTTCGTTCAACAGGGGAGGGGGGCTTACGCCATTCCCTCCCCTTTTCGCTGGATAGCTTTCTGAAATGCCTCTGCCCCTGTGTCGCGCTGTGCCCACCCATCACGCGCCCGCAGTTTTCGATGACCGTCACACCGCCTGCCTCCCACGCCCGCCCCTTTCTTCTATGAGCGATCTGCACTACAATGGTCTGCAATGGGAGAATTTGGCCATCAAGCTGATGGATCTCCTCAGCGCCTTGGGCGAAGTGGCGGACATGCTGCCCAGGGCGTGGAGGCCAGCGCTGCTGAACGAGGAACCTACCCTTGCGGATGCAGATGTGTGGCGGGCTATTGAAGCCGGCCACCGAGAAAGCGTCCATGCCGCAGCGCGAGTGGCGATAGCGACAGCCTGTGTGCCGGTCCCCACTGCGGAGATCGTGTATTTTCTCGATCTACGCATCCGCGCCGCGCTCAACCACGTCGAGGCGATGTTCGCGATAAAGGACGAGAAGCCGGTGAGCCTGTGGGCATTCCCGACGCTCCCGCCGGACGAGGTCATCGAGTGGTTGCTGACCGAGTGGGCTGATTATCACGCCATCATGACAGCTTTTCCCGCGATACAGGCTCCCTACGCCCAAAGCACGCCCGCGTCCTCTCTTCTCGCCCCCACTTTTTAGCTTAACGCCGCTATGCCTGCTCGCCTCACGCACTTCGCTCGCCGCTCAGGAGCCCGTCTACCTGTTCGACAGCACCGCGGCTTCGCGCTGTTGATCACGATCACGCTGCTTGCCTTCTTGGTGTTGCTGCTCGTAAGCCTCGCCAGTTTGACCCGGGTGGAAACCCAGGTTGCGAGCAACAGCCAGCAGCTGAGCCAAGCGCGCCAAAACGCCTTGATGGCACTCAACATCGCGCTCGGTCAGTTGCAGAAATACGCCGGCCCCGACCAGCGCGTAACCGCCACGGCGGATCTAGTAGCCGCTTTTAACGGCGGTCGCCTAGGCAATAACGGTAATCCTTATTCGCTCCTTACCGACACGCTCGCTCCTCCCTCGACCAGCACCGTCAGCGACAAGCAGAAAAAGCCCAAGGGCTTGGGTAAGGTTCAGGCGGGCACTCGTTATTGGACGGGGGTATGGGGCAACTTCGATGCGCCCTCCGATATTTATCAAGCGACTCCCCGCCCGGTTTTTCTTAACTGGCTCGTGAGTGGTAATGAAGGCCGCACCTTTACCGCAGACGTGACGGGAGGCAGCCCCACGGGGAAAATTACCGCATCAGACGGAACCAATGCTTTGTTTCTACCGAGCCTTACCACCAGTCCGGCTCTCACGAATGTTCCCGAGACAACTAACGCAACGACCGCGTTAACCATAGGCACTGCCAACACGCCGGCAGTTTTGCTGGTCGGTCCCAATACCGCGGGCACGAACCTCCGATATCACGGAGCGCCTGCTAATACCGTTCCCGAAAATGCGATAGATCGCTATGTCGTGGCACCGCTGGTCGATATCAAAGCCATCGCAGGCTCCGTTCCCGGCTTGGACTCGAACGCTACTCCCGTCATCGGCCGCTATGCCTACTGGGTTGGCGACGAGGGCGTGAAGGCTAAATATAATTTAAAGGACCCCTATAGCGAAAACAGCAATCCCTATACTGACCGCACCGCACACTATCGAGTCGCCACCGCCCAGCGCAGCGCCTTGGAGGCCATGGGCGGCTTTGAAAGATACCCGGCAAATGACGCAGCCTTGACCAATGTGATCTCAGCCCCGCAAGTGCGACTGGCTGATACACAGCTTTCCTTACCCGACGCGCAAAGTCACTTCCACGATTACACAACGACCGCCCGCGGTGTGCTCGCCGACTCTCAGAACGGCGGCCTTCGTAGGGACCTCACTTATCTGTTATCGGCACCGACCTTTTCATTATCTGGCCAACCTATCATTCCGATAGACTACAGTCCCAGGCAGGTGATTGGAGGTGTGACCACCTATTGTCCGACTTTTGATTGGCTGAAGTCTTTTAGGAATCTCCCTAAGGAGGATACGGGTAATCTCGACTATAATAAGTCCGGCACCAATGCATTTGTCACTATCCAGCCGGTCACTGCCAATCAAATGGGGGTGGCCCCGGTTATAACCTTCGTTCGCATGTCTGTTGATGCTAACATTGTTGGCAATGACGTGAAGTTTCACACACGGCTGGCGGTGATCCTTGGCAATCCCTACCCAGTCAGTCTCAAGGGCAATAATCTCAAAGTGAAATTCACCGCCGATGATTATTATTATGATACCAGTGCCGTTGCCAGCAAGCAGGATTCGGTCTGCGGTATCCTTTTATATAAAGACGGCTCCCGGCTTACCTTCGACGGTCAAGCCACTGTCCCCAAGTTTCCGCTTTTCCCGGCTGCCCATAATGCTTCGGTTACGGGCATAACTCAATCCACCAGATCCCTCCTCGGCCAGATCAACTTCACCATCTCCTCCATAAATCTGCCTCCCGGAAAACAGAAAATTTACAGTATATCTTCAAATCAGACTGGAAGCATAGGTCCGTCCGGCGTCACCGACATCACCTTATCCGAAGGTGACATTGCCAATATCGCCTACATGGAAACAGTTGTCCCCAGCGGGGTGAACGGTTGGGAGGCGATTTCAACGACTGATTTGCCTGCACCACCCGCCCCGTCTGCAAGGACATACAAGATTCAACTGACGGATAGTGGTAACTTCAGCGTTAGTTTATTGGATTCAAGCGATGCTGTGGTTACGAAGCATCAACATGTTGATATAGTCGGCGGATCGGCAGCAATAGGTTCAAGGAGTTGGTCTGCCCGCGACGAGACCAGCACTGGATACCAAGTGCTGGGTGGGTTTGCGTATTATCCCATTTGGCCAGGCCAAGCCACTTCGGGCCCATCAAAAGGCGTGCAGCTCTTCGCGGATTATAACCTGCGTGCCGCCAACATGGTGATGCCCAAGAGCTCCATGCCGCGCCAATCGGGTGCCAACGGCGCCTACGGAGACGGATTCCATACCCGCGCCCCTTACTTCGCTGCGCCGCGCGTCGCCGGCACCTCGTTCGCATCCGAGATCACTCCTATGCCTTTTTGGGGCTATAATTACACTACTTCGCCTTCGGGTGCGGGTATCCAAGAGGTTGTCCTTTTCGATGTTCCCCGCCGCGATCCCGCCAATGATGGAGGCACCCTTCTTTCGCTGGGCTTCTTACAACACGCAAATCTGACGGCCGACGACGAAAATCTCAACGTTGGTCACGAGCCGGGTGCCGCTTTTGGCAATTCGCGCTTCAATCCCTATGTGCGACAGCGCGAAGTCATAACGGGCGGGGCTAGCGATAGCATTAAAAATAATGTTTACGACGCCTTCGTATTACAAAGCGATCCGTCGGCCAACATCGCGATGGCGGCCCCGACCGCCAAGACGCGCTTCTTCGACATGAGCTATCTGCTCAATTCTGCGCTGTGGGATTCATATTACTTTTCAACCCTTCCCCAAAGCGCAGCCTCGACCGTGGGCTTCAGCCCCGGCTCTGCCGACCTGCCTAATTCCCGGCTGACATTTACCGCCGGCTATATGCCCACCAAAAACGACTTGGGCTTAAATGGAGGGACCGGCACCGACTATTCCACCTCCAGCGGACGGACACTGCCCGGGGAATTCACGCCTGCCCGTTATCAAATGATCGAAGGCGCGTTTAATATAAACTCCACTTCCATTCAGGCGTGGAAATCGCTCTTGGCCAGCTTACGGGCGACATCGCTCAAGAATCCCGCACATTCGACGGCATGGACAGCTTCGGGCCTAAATGCCCCCTTCCCGCGGGCCGTTTATCCTTGGGCTAAGGAAAGCAACCTTCCTGGTGAGACCAGTGCGGAAGTCGGGCAAAAAGCTGAAGATTATGCGGGGTTTAGGAATCTCACGGATCCTCAACTTCAGATTCTGGCCGAGAAGATTGTTCGTCAGGTCAGGATCCGTGGACCGTTTCTCTCCCTCGCCCATTTTATAAACCGCAGTCTGCACGACACGGATTCGGCCTGCCTCTCCGGCCTCCTTCAAGCAGTCATTGATGCCGATACGCCGACTTTTAACAGACCTTCCGAATCAGCAGCAGACGTGTATACGGGCTCTGGATATGTTTATCCGACCACCCCCGCCCAAAACCGCAGTGTGGCGCTCAGTCGCCTGACCGGCCTGCCCGGATGGCTCAGCCAAGCCGACATCCTGCAAGCATTGGGGCCCGTTATTTCAGCCCGCTCTGATACCTTTTGCATCCGTGTATATGGTGAAGTGCGCGACCCGCTCGACTCGTCACCCACTACGGCGCCGATTGCCCGCGCTTGGTGCGAAGCCACGGTGCAGCGTTGTCCCGACTATGTGGATTCGACCAATCTGCCCAGTGATACGCCGGGGAATCTCAGTGCGGCCAACAGGAATTACGGCCGCCGCTTTCGGGTCGTTTCACTGCGTTGGTTAACACCCAATGATATTTGATTGCGAGGTTCAGCACAGAGCCGAACCCGTAGTCACACGCCTCTTTATTGGTTTTAACCCCCGAGATCCCCACCTTATGAAACTCCGCCTATTTATTCACAGCATACTTTATGGAGGATTGGCCGTAGCGCTCCCCGCCGAGGGCGTGAAATTCACCGCCGTTTCCTTGGGCGCACCCTTATCCGATATCGAATATAAAAGCGGGTCGAGGTCCGAGAAACTCACCGTCCCCGCTTTTAGTCGCTCGGAAATGAAAAGCTATAGCGGCGGCCCGCAGATGGATTTTTATACCACGATCGAAAAGGACGGTAAGAAGGAGAAAATCAAAGTCGCTGAAGTTGCCCTGCCTGAAAAAACCTCCCGGGTATTGTTCGTCTTCAGTCCCCAAGCCGATGGCACCGCCAAAGTGCAGGCGCTTGATGACACTCCGGAAACAATGCCACGCGGTTTCGCCCGTCTATATAATGCAACCCCCATACCGGTCGCGGTTAAGTGTAACGAAGATGCCTTGGTCCTTTCGCCTGATCAGCAAAAAATCGTGTCGTTAGCTCCTCCCCAAGTAGTGGTGCAGATGGCTTATCAGAAGCAGGGCCGCTGGGTGCGCGGAGGGGGTAATGTATTCGCTACGGATAATGATATACGTCAGACAATTTTTATAGTCAGTAGCGATTCCGATATATTCAAAGTTCAAACTCCGAATGGAATGGTTGCGGTGTCTCCCTTGCAAAGTTTCACCCTCCCGGAGTTGTTGGCGGCCGAGACTCCTCACAATTCGAAATGATCTCGGGCACCCCAGCGCCCCAACCGGGTGGACCGGTGATCTCGTGATAGAGCTGCCAACGAGCAACGGCATTCCTGCAGTTTCGGCCCCCCCTCGTTCAAGGGCGGCGGCGGCAACGTCGCCGAACTCGAATTTTGGGAGGAGTAACCTGACCGACTTCAATGCGGCCAAAATCCGCCTGAACGGACAGCCGACCACCCCCGACAAATTTCGCTTCGTCAACTTGCCACCCCAAGGAATCTACATCCTGGCAACCCCCTAGTGCCTTCCCGTTCGACCTGCTTTCCCCCCAAAAACATGAAACCAATGAAATCGCTCCTAACAAAGGGAGCATTGCTGCTCGCGGCCCTCGTCGGCCTTTCCGCCCAAGCCCTCGCCTACACCCATCCCGGCGCCCCGCTTACCCTCTCGGATCTCCAAGTCCTGAAGGCCAACGTCGATCAGGGCAGACAACCGTGGAAATCCGGCTACGACGCCCTCGCCGCCGACTACCACTCGTCGCCGACCTACGGCATGTGGGGGCCTTACGCGACCGTGGGCCGCGCCCCCGACGTGAACTTGAACGGGTGGCGCCAAGACATGATCGCGATCGGGAATCTCGCGCGCATGTGGTATTTCACCGGCAACACCGCCTACGCGCAGAAGGCGCACGACATCCTGCTCGCTTATGCGAACACGCATACTGCCTTTTCGGGCAACGAAGCGGGGCTCGATGTGGGAGACTACGCCTGGAGGTTCGTGGGCGGCGCGGACATCCTGCGTGGCACCTGGCCGGGCTGGACGGATGCCGACACGACCACGGTGAAGGCTTATTTCGGCAATGTCGTTCTGCCCGTCACCAGCACGAATGGCGACAGCATGTTCGGCGCCGCGAACAAAGGCGCGCTGGGCCTCGTCGCCGGCGGGCTGATCGCGATCTTCAATGACGACACCGCCAGGCTCGACTCGATCGTGTATCAGGTTCGCACGCTTGCCCATATTGGCCTGCGCAGTTCCAACGACATCGGCGTGATCGGCGACTCTCACCGCGACCAAGGCCATGCCCACGGGCAGCTTTTCTCGCTGGCCATGCTCTCCGAAGCGCTCTGGAAGCAGGGCATCGACGTCTATTCCGAATACAACAACCGCCTGCTGGCCGACGGCGAGTATTTCGCGCGGCAGAACGACTTCGTCACCACGCCGTTTCTTCCCTTCGGCACCACCGATCAGTATTACATCAGCGACTGGGGGACTCTCGGCTGGGGGGGCGGAAACACGGCGTTTAATATCCTCCAGGGCGCCTATGTCGTCCGCAAGGGTCTCCCGGCTCCCTATATGGTTCGGAGACTCCAGGGGACGGAGGTAAGTGCTGACAGCTTCATGTTCCTCAAGGAGGCCGACCCCTCCACGGCCACGCCGGCGGCAGCGCTGGCGATCCCCACCACGACCTCGATCACCTCGGGATTCACCGATGTCGAAATCGGGGGCGCCACCCCCACCGGTGTGGCGTCTTACTCCGGCGGGACTTGGACGGTGCAGGGCGGCGGCGCGGAAATGTGGGGCGACAACGACAGTTGCCACTTCACCTATAAAGCGGTCACTGGCGACTGCGCCATCATCGCGAAGGTCAATTCGGTTCAGAACACCAGCCTTTCTGCCAAAGCCGGCGTGATGATCCGCTCGACTCTCAGCCCGGGCGCTCCTCGCGTGTGGATGGCCGTCACGCCCAGGATCCAGTTCGAGCAAAATCTCAAGGGCATCGCCGTGTATGGCGGCGCCAACTACGGCAATAAGGCCTACGACATCGGAACTCCCACTGCCTCGTATTGGGTAAAGGTCGAGCGCCTCGGAAACATCATCACCGGCTATGTTTCTCCCGACGGCACCAACTGGGCGGCCACCGATGTCGGCCGCGTCGATGCGCCCGTCCCGGCCACGTGGTATGTCGGCCTGGTCGTTTGCTCGGTCGCCAACGGCACGCTGAACACCTCCACCTTCAGCAACGTCCAGATCACCACCGGCAACGGCGGCGCGCCCATCGTCACTCCCGCCGCGCCTGCCGCCCTCTTGGCCTCGCCGGGCGAGAATGCCGTTCCCCTGCGCTGGCAGCCGTCCTTCGGAGCCGCCAGCTACACGGTCAAGCGCGGCACCGCCAGCGGTGGCCCTTACTCGACCACCGTCGCGTCGGGCATCACCGCCAGCAGCTACACGGACACGACGGTGGCGAGCGGCACGACCTATTACTACGTCGTCACGGCGACCAACTCCGCCGGCACGAGCGGCAATTCGCCCGAGGATAGCGCGAAGCCAGTCAGCCCGATGGTGAACGTCGCCTTCGGCGGCACGGCGACGGCGAATATCGCTGACAACGGCGGCACAGAAGCCCCCGTCAAGGCTTTCGACCGAAATCCAAATACCAAGTGGCTTGGTTGGGTGCCGACGGGCGCGCTTCAGTATGACTTCGGCGCGGGCAACGCGCTGGTCGTCAAGCGCTACACGATCAACAGCGCCGACGTGGCGGCGCGCGATCCGAAGGACTGGCAATTCCAAGGCTCGAACGACGGTTCGGCCTGGACGACGCTCGATACACAGAGCAACCAGTCCTTCGTCGATCGGCTCCGGCAGAACCTCTACAATATCGGAAACACCACCGCTTACCGCTACTACCGGCTCAACATCACCGCCAATAATGGGGACGGTTCCGTGACCGTCGCCGAGTTCGGCCTCTGGTCCGACACCGGCCGGACGCTTCCGGACGGCACCTACGTCATCGTCAATAAGAAGAGCAACAAGGTCCTCGACGTCTATAACGGCGGCACCGGCGATGGCGCGAACGTCGATCAGTGGGGCTGGAGCGGCGGTAACAACCAGAAGTGGACACTCACCCACCTGGGCAACGGCCAATATCAGGCCGTGGGTGTTGCCAGCGGCAAGTTGCTCGAGGTCGCGGGCGCTTCCACCGCCAATGGTGCGAACGTCCAGATCTGGCCATCGAACAATAACAATTGCCAGAAGTGGACCGTCATACCGGCGGGCAACGGAAACTACAAACTCCTGAACGTGAACAGCGGCAAAGCCGTTGACGTGAGCGGCGGCAGCACCGCCGACGGGGCCAACGTCCTCCAATGGCCCTACGGCGGCGGCGATAATCAGCAGTGGCGGATATCCATCGCTCCGTAATCCCAACCATCCCATCCGAACCGCCGCCCCGCGCTCCGATCAACGGAGCGCGGGGCGGCTCTCTTTTTTCCCAAACATGCGTCCCGCCCACCACGTTGCCCTCGGAGTCGTTCTCGCCTGCGTGCTGGGCCTCGTTGCGCACCGCGTCTCCGCGCCTCGTCCGCTCGCGTCGCCCGCCGCCTCCCCAACTGCATCCATCCCCACCCACGCACCCGCGCGCCCTGTCGAGTCCGCCGCGCCATTATCGTCGCCCGACAAGGCCGCCGATCAGGGCATCCTGCTCGCACGCCGCTGCCTCGCCCTCGGCGAGCGCGACCCGCTCGCCGCGATGGAAATGGCCCTCGCCAACCAGCTTCAAAAGGTCGATTCCGGCTTGCTCACGAGCCTCGTCGGTCAATGGGCGCTGCACGATTTCGACGGAGCCCACGCATGGATAAAAACCCAGGAAATCGGCGACTGGCGAAACGACATGCTCGCCCGTCTCGCCTATCTGCGCGCGCAAACCGATCCGCTCGCGGCCGCACGCCTTGCGGTGGCCGAAATCTCCCCGGGCCCGGCTCGCGACGAAGCAATGATCTCCGTCCTGCACCAGTGGGCGCTGCGAGATCCCGAGACAGCCAAGGCCTGGGCCGATTCCTTTCGGGACGACAGACTGAAAACCCGGGCCCTGGCCGAAATCCAAGGACTACAAGCCAGGCTTTAATCCCGTAGGGTCGCCCCTTGCGGGCGGACCCCGTTCACCGGACGCACGCCCAACCCGGTCCGCCCACAAGGGGCGACCCTACGGCGAAATGCCGGGTGATCTCGTCCACTGGAGACGCTCTGACCTCTCACTTTCATGAAGCCGCCAAAAGACACCACTCAGCACACCTACAACGATCCCGCAAACAACGCATCTCCTGCTTTTGCTCAGCCTCTGCGCCTCCCCAAGCTTATGATGGCGCTCAAATATTTGCGGCACTGTGTCGTTGCCCTGCTGGCGTTTCAAGCGGCACAACTGACCTTCGCCGCCGCGCCTCCCGTTTATGTTTTTGCCACGTTCATGGGTGACGGTGCGGAGGACATGAAGTTGCGGCTTTTCACTTCGCCGGACGCGGTCAATTACACGCTCTACGCGGACACCGGTTATGGCGGACCGACCGGCTCGCTGCGCGATCCCAGCATCATGAAACACACGGACGGCCGGTATTACCTCGTGTTCACCGCGCCGCCTTACAACAAGCCTTACGACTACCAGAATTTTGTCGGCCTGGCCTGGAGCACCGATCTGCAGACGTGGCACACCCTGCCCAACATCTCCACAAGTGGCATCCCTGGAGTGAAAGTGAGCTGGGCGCCTGAGTGGGTGGTGGATGGCAGCGGCGTCCCCAAGTTCATCGTCAATTGCTCGTCAATGAACAGTGATTTGCGGCCCTACCTTTATACCGCGACCAACAGTGATTTGACCGCGTGGAGCGGGCCGGTGGACATTGGCATCGGGGCGATGCACCTCGACACTCAGGTGCTCAAGGTGGGCGACACCTGGCACTGCTTTACCAAAAGCAGCTTGCTGCAGCACGCGACCGCGCCGTCCCTCACCGGGCCGTGGACCTGGCTGCCGGATCGTTCGGATTGGGCGAATATGGAGGGGCCGAGCGCGGTGCAACTGACCGACGGCTCGTGGGTGATGTATGTGGACCCGATGTATGATATGGCCAAATACGCGACCAGTTCCGATTTAACCAACTGGTCGTCGCTCATCGCTCTGCCTAATGCGGGAGCTATTAAGCACGGAACCATCATTAGAGAGGATAATTTCAATCTTCCGCCGTTTGGACTCAGCGCCATCCCGGACAGTGGGACCGTGGCGTTGCAATGGAATGCGTTTGGCGGCGCTGCTTCCTACAACGTGAAACGATCACTCACCAGCGGCGGGTCCTATACACTCATCGCCAATGTCACGGGGACGACCTTCATCGATTCAAACGTGGCTTACGGCGCGACATATTACTACGTGGTTTCGATGAACCGCGGCGGAACCGAAAGTTCCGATTCGCCTACGGTTTCCGCTTTGATGGTTTCGAACACGGCGGCTCTGGTTCATCGCTACAGCTTCAGTGAAACGAGTGGCACAACCGTCGCTGATACCGTTGGCGGTTCAGCGTGGAACGGCACGCTGCCGAACGGCGGGACACTCGGCGGCGGGCAGGCACAATTGCGGGCGACCGGTTCGCAATATGTCCGGTTGCCGGCCGGGATCTTGAGCAATTACACGGCGGTGACCATCGAAGCATGGGTGACGTTTCCGACGACGCTGCCCAACAACTGCTTTTTCTTCGGCTTCGGAAATACCAGCGGCACCTCCGGTTCCAGCTACATTTTCTGTCAGCCCAAAACGGGCCGCCTCGCCATCACGCCCTCGAATTTTTCCAGCGAACAGGGCACGACGCCCAGTCCTTCGGGGAACTGGAGCAGTCGGACGAATCTGCACGTCACGGCGGTGTTCAATCCCCGGCAGGGCCGGATGGCGCTCTACACCAACGGCGTGCTGGCTGCGCAAAACGTTTTGGTTTCAACCCCGTTGAGCGCCATCAACAATGTCTTCAGCTACATCGGGCGTTCGCTTTACAGCGGCGATCCGTATTTCGACTTCAACCTCAGCGAATTTCGTATCTACAGCGGCGCGTTTAGTTCGAGCGACGTTGCGGCGACACAGTCGCTCGGCCCGGATCAACTGGTCACGCCGCCCCCGGCGCCCAGCGGCCTTAATGCCTCGGTCAGCGGCACGGGCATTCAACTCTCCTGGACGGGCGTGCCCGGGGCAACGAGCTACACGATCAAGCGCTCCACGTCACCCACCGGAACGTTCACGACCATCGCCTCGGGCGTTACGACGACGAGTTACTCGGATTCTCCGACGGCGGACGGCACTACCTATTATTACACGGTCGCCGGGACGAATTCCGGCGGTGAAGGAGCGACTTCCTCGGCGGCTTCGGCCGTCCTCTACAGCGACTACCAGCAATGGAAAATCTCCTCCGGGCTGGTCGTTGGCATTGCCGATACGGCCACCCCCAGCTCGGACGGTGTGCCTGTGCTGCTCAAATATGCCCTCGGTTCCGCTCCGGGCACGGCCATCAACGCGCCCACCACTCCGGTGGCGGCGCCGTCGAAAGGCATTTCCTTCACCCGCCTCAGCCCTGCGCGTGCGGCATTTTCGGTTCAGGCTTCGTCTGACCTCTTCGACTGGACCGGCATCGCCACCTTGCCTTACGGCTCTGATTCGTGGAGCGGCCTGGCGACCGTGGCCGAGGACACCTCGGTGACGCCTCGCAAGGTGACCGTTTACGACGATCCGGCCTTCAATAGCGCGACCAAGCGCTTTTTCCGTCTTGAGGTCCTGCGCACTGCCCCATGATCGCAAGCACCGGCGAACGCAGTCATTAAGAAACTCCCTATTTTAATAGCCCATGAACCTTAAGCGTATTGCACTGCTTGGAGCAGTCGCCCTCTCATCCGCTTTGGTCAGCCTGCCCGCCGCCGATCAGCCTCCGGCCCGTTGGGGTGACTGGCCTTCGTGGGGCGACCAAAAGGACGGCACGTATCGCAATCCCGTCCTGCCCGCCGACTACAGCGACCTCGATTGCATCCGCGTCGGCTCGGACTACTACGCCATCGCGTCCACGTTCCAGTATTCGCCGGGCATGGTGATCCTTCACTCCAAGGATCTGGTCAATTGGTCGTTCATCGGCCACGCGATTAATGACGTCACCGAGATCGGCCCCGACCTCAACTGGGACCGCATGAACCGTTACGGCCGGGGCGTCTGGGCCGGGGCCATTCGCCACCATAACGGAAAATTCTGGATCTACTTCGGCACACCGGAGGAAGGCTATTTCATGACCACGGCCACCAACCCGGCCGGCCCCTGGGAACCTCTCCACCAGATGACCAAGGAGGGCGGTTGGGATGATTGCTGTCCGTTCTGGGATGACGATGGGCAAGGCTACTTCGTCAGCACCCATTTCAAGGGCGGCTACAAGACCTGGCTCTACAAGCTTACCCCGGACGGGCGCGACCTCATCCCCGAATCCCGCGTGCTCATCAACGAAGGTTCCGGTCGCGAGGCCAACAAGCTCTACAAGATCAACGGCACCTACTATCACTTTTACAGTGAGTCTGGTCGCGACGGGCGCTGTGTCATGATGCAGCGATCCAAAAAAATCACCGGCCCCTACACCGAAAAACGGAAACTCAGCCACGTGCAGGGCGAGTTCCACGAGCCGAACCAAGGAGGCATCGTCCAGACGGAAAAGGGTGACTGGTATTTTATGACGCACCACGGCCACGGCGACTGGGAAGGTCGCCCCGCCAGCGTCCTGCCCGTAACCTGGACGGACGGTTGGCCGGTGATAGGCAAGGTCGGCGCCGACGGCATCGGCACGATGATGTGGAACGCGCGCAAACCCATCCAAGGCGGTCCGTTGCTCGTTCCGCAGAGTGACGACGATTTCTCCGGTCCCCGCCTCGGGGTGCAGTGGGAATGGAACTACCAGCCGCGTGCCGATAAATGGTCACTCTCCGAGCGCTCCGGCTGGCTGCGCTTGCACGCGTGGAAGCCGCTGCGTCCCGACGACCTCAAAGCCGCCGGAAACACGCTCACGCAACGCGTCATACGCGCCGCCCGCAACGTGGTCACCGCCGAGCTTGATCCCTCCGGCATGGCCGATGGCCAGGTCGCCGGTCTCTGCCACTACAATCGCAACTACGCCACCATCGCGGTGCGCCGCGAACAGGGCGCGCTCGTGATCGAGGCCGCCCGCAACCAGACGATCCTGCGTGGCCCTGCGGTCGCAGCGAAACCGCTGTGGCTGCGCTCCGAGTGGGACTTGGACGGCCTCTGTCGTTTCTCTTACAGCACCGACGGAAAAACCTTCGCGTCACTCGGCGAGCCCTACCGATTCGGCTGGGCCGACTACCGCGGCGAACGTGTTGGTCTGTTCACCTATAACAATGCAGGCGACGCCGGCCATGCGGACTTCGGCTCCTTCACCTATCGTTACGATTCAGCCCTTACTCGCTAAACCCCCATGTCCCTCCGCCTTCTTGTTCTTTTTACCACCAGCCTGCTGGCCTCCTGCGGTTCAGCCCTCGCCGCGACCACGCCCCATCCGTTCGGGCGTCCGCTCATCCCCGACATGGTGCCTGACGCCAGCATCGTCGATATCGACGGCGTCTTTTATTGCTACGCGACGACCGACGGCTGGGGCCGGCACCTCGACACGTCGGGCACGCCCGTGGTCTGGACCTCGCGCGACTTCGTCAATTGGAGCTTCGAAGGCTCGATCTTCCCCGATAACTTCAACGCCAAATACTGGGCGCCCAGCGCTCCGGCGAAGCGGGACGGTCGCTACTACCTTTTCCCGACGCTGGACGGAAAAATCACCGCCGCCGTTTCCAACAGCCTGACCGGCCCCTTTCACACGTTGGACGGCAAGGACTACTTCCCCGGCTCGGGCTGGAGCCCGTTCCCCATCGACCAAAAGTCCGCGATCGACGCCGAAATCTTCCGCGACGACGACGGCCAATCCTACATGTTCTATTCGCGCCGGCGCATGGTGAAGCTCAAGCCCGACCTGACCGGCCCCGACGGGCCGGTCATCACCTTGAACACGGGCGAAACCGCTTATTCCGAAGGCCCCGCGATTTTCAAACGCAAGGGCATCTACTACTACCTCTACACCCTCGGAGGAGGTGAAAGCTATGCCTACGCCTACCTGATAAGCCGCACCACCGTGCTTGGCCCCTGGATACAGCCGGCGGAAAAAATCATCGCCAAGACCGACGCCTCGGTCGGTATCTACGGCCCCGGCCACGGCTGTTTCTTGAACCCGACCGGCACCGACGACTGGTATTTTATTCACCTAGAATACGGGCGCGGCAGCACCAATCGCCAGACCTACGCCCAGAAAATGACATTCAATGCGGACGGCACGATCAAGCCGGTCACATTGACCAACCAAGGCGTCGGCGCACTTCGCCCAGTCTCCTCGCGTCGCCCCAATCTCGCGCTCACCGGCACTGCCACGGCGTCCTCTGTCCGCCCGGATTTTAAGGTCAAGCTCGTCACGGCCCAAGCGCCCGATCGCACCGAGAGCTTTGCTTCCGATCTCGCGACCGACGATTCCAACGGCAGCCGCTGGATGGCCGCCGCCGGCGACGCGACGCCTTGGTGGCAGATCGACCTTGGCGCGGCGCGCGACATCGTCGGCACCGAGGCTTATTTCGTAAAGCCGGCCGCCGGCCACGCCTACAAGCTCGAGTCGTCCCTCGACGGCAAAACCTGGACTCCCTACGGCGGTCACGCGGACGTGATTCGACGTTCCCCGCACGTGGATCAAAAGCCGGCGCACGTGCGCTACCTGAGGCTCACGATTCTCGGCGGCGAGCCCGGGCTCTGGGAGTTTCGCGTGTATTAACATCGGACCAGCCCACGTCGTGCAAAATAGTCCGAAATGAGAATAGGTCAGCTATCGCTCGTCATCACCGCCTGAAACTCCCCTGAACACGTTGCGGTGGGTGAACTTGATGACGATGGATGCGAACTGTGACGTGTAAGGTTGCCATGTCATTTGGGCAACCTAGCCAGCGGTTTTTACCTCTTCAGAGGTGAAAACTGGCGGAGAGGGGGGGATTCGAACCCCCGGTAGGCTGTTACACCTACGGCGCTTTAGCAAAGCGCTGCTTTCGACCACTCAGCCACCTCTCCGTAACGAAAACAGAAGCGAAGAAGCAATGGCGCGGGACGTAAAGTGCAAGGCCTTTTCTCGCCCCTTTTCACATCTGTCGTTCGCGGTGCCGTTCCGCACAGGGACAGGCGGGGATGTCGGTGAGCCGTGAGCGCCTAGGAACCTAGGCGCAGGTGCGCAATGCAAGCTTTCAGTTGGGAACAGATTCATGCCGCGTCATTGCGAGATGACGCCGCCAAGCCGCTCGTGCTTTCCCTTCATTGAGCGCCACTAGGCGCGCTCACTCGTCATCATCGTCGTCGACCGGGCGCTCAAGCTCGTCGCGACACTCGTTCATCACGCGAAGCCAGATCTCACGCAGGTCAAACAAGCGCGGTTGGGCATCCTGCCGATAGCTAACGACGGAGGGCAGCTTGGCCACGCCGGTGCCGTTCAAGAGTGCGAAGGTGCGGTTGAGTTCACCCAAAGCGCGTTTGAACAGGCTGATCGCCATCGCGTAGTCGCCGAAATCGAGCGCCTGAATGGCGAGCATCGCCTGTTCTTCGCCCCGGTAGATGGAGCCGTGAATCTGCAGGGCGAGCGCCTGCGGGACCTTGGCTCCGTTGGTCGCGATGTTTTCCCACGCGCGTTTAACGCTCAGGTAGATCGCTTTGGTAGAGATGAAAATCGGGTTTTTGTGAAGCGTGTAAGGCTCGTCCTTGCCGTCGTCACAGCCGGGCGCGGGCTCGGGTTCCGCATCCTCGGAGGCTTCGCGCACCGTGGTGTCGGACGGATCCACGCTCCACGAATCCTCATCCCAACCCATCAGGTGGGCGGCTTCGTCGATGCGGTCTTCGTGGCCTTTTAGCTGTTCGTAATAGGCCAGATAACGGTGAATTACGTCGTCTTGTTCTCGTAGATACTTCTCCCAATCAAATTCATTCCAAGCGAGTTCTCCACGATCTTCCCACTCGTTGTCCGAGGGGCCGTCAGTTTCAAAGTTGCTCATTTGGGTTTGGGTCCGGAGACCTTGGCTGCAAGGTGCTCTGGGGGTCATAAAATGCAATTTAAATTCCGCGTTTCCCGTGGGTGCTTTCCGCCAGCTAATGACAGCGGGAAAGCGCCGGTGGGGTGCGTCGAAGAATCCCGGGTTCGGTGGCGCTTACACAGGAATTTAGCGCGGTTGACTTTGCGGATTGAATCACCGGCTCGCGGCCCGCTAAGTTCCGGTTTTATTCATGGCAGACGTGCATCACGAGACGGTTTATTTCACAGGCCATGTGCAGGGCGTGGGGTTTCGCTACACCACCTTGCAAGTGGCCAAGGAGTTCGAGGTCACTGGCCGCGTGCAAAACCTCGCCGATGGTCGCGTGCAGCTTGATGTCGAGGGCAGCCCGCAACAGGTAAACGCCTTCATTGCGGCGGTGGAGGAGCGCATGCATGGCTACATCCGCCGTGTGGAGCGCAGTTCCACCCGTGGCCCCGCCCAGTATCACGATTTTAGTATTCAATGACTCCGCCCACCCCCGCCTTGGCGATCGAGATCACCGGTCTGACGAAGGATTTTTCGCTTAATCTGCGCAGCACCAAGTTGCGTGCGGTGGACAACCTCACCCTCGCGATTCCCGAAGGGCAGGTCTTTGGGTTGCTCGGGCCGAATGGCTCGGGAAAAAGCACGACGATTAAGATCATCCTCGGCTTGCTCGAACCCACGGTAGGCGAGTGCAAGGTCTTCGGAGTGCCGAGCGGGCGCGTCGATTCGCGCCTCAATGTCGGTTACCTTCCCGAGGCTCCTTATTTTTATCGTTACCTGAGCGGCACGGAGCTCGTGCGGTTCTACGGACGCATCTGTGGTGTGCCGCGCAAGCGCCTGGATGAGCGCGTGCGCGAGGTCATCGACTGGGTGGGGTTGAGCGGCGCGGCGCACCGGCGCGTGGGCACGTATTCAAAGGGCATGTTGCAGCGCATCGGGCTCGCGCAGGCGCTCGTGCATGATCCGCGACTCATCATTTTGGACGAACCGACGGCGGGCGTGGACCCGGTGGGCTCGGCGGAGATTTCCGAGCTGATTCTCAAGCTTAAGAACCAAGGGAAAACCGTGCTGATCACGTCGCACCTGCTCGCGCAGATCGAGGATATCTGCGACCGCGTGGCCATCTTGGATCGCGGCAAACTCATCTTGGAAGGCGCGGTCAACGAACTCGTGGGCTTGAGCAATCGGCAGTCGCTCATCGTCGATTCCCTGCCGCCGGCGGAGCTCGAAGAATTGCGCGGTTGGCTGGCCGCTCGCGGTCACGCGCTCAACGCCGTCGAGCAGCCGCGCACGCGCCTTGACCAGTTGTTCCTAAGCAAAGTGTCCCGCCCGCAAAAGGGAGGAGCGGTCAAATGAACACGCCTTCCAGCGTATCGAACTCCAGCGCAGTTTTTCCGCGGACAGTTCCGTTTTCCCTTGGGCGGCTCGGTATCGTGGCGGGTAACACGTTTCTCGAAGCGGTGCGCCAGAAGCTGTTCAACTTTCTCCTGCTGCTGGCCGTCGCGCTGGTGGCGAGCGCGCAGTTTTTCCGCGAGTTCAACTTTGGCTCGTCGGAGCTGAAGTTCATCTCGGACTTCGGCTTTGGCGCCATGGTATTTTTCGGCTCCACGCTGACGATCGCAGCGACTGCGCAGCTCTTCTTTAGCGAGATCGAGAATCGCACGGCGCTGACGATTCTCGCGAAGCCGATTTGGCGAACCGAGTTTATCTTCGGTAAGTTCTTCGGCGTGTTCGCGGTGGTCGGCGTGTTTTGTGCGCTCACGACGTTGCTGCTCATCGGGCTGCTCTATCACCGCGAGACGGTGCTGATGACGATCAACCCCGATGCCTTCGAGAGCGGTCGTCTTATCCACTATGGCGATCTCGTTCTCCTCGGCGTCTTGCAGTGGCTGAAGTTCGGCGTGTTGGCGGCGATCACGCTGCTCATCGCGAGCTTCTCCAACACCAATCTCTACACGGTGGTCATGGGGTTTTTCGTGCTGGTGATTTGCCACCTGCAATACTTGGCGCGCGATGCTTACAGCTCGGTCTCGGCGCTGCCGCTTCGCTTGCTGGTGCGTCTGCTCGGCTATGTGTTTCCGAATTTTCAGGTGTTTAATCTGGCCGACCAGATTGGCATCGGCGGGGGCATTGACCTGTCGGTTTTCCTGCGGGTGGCCGGCTATGCGCTTATCTATATCACGGTGATTGGCGGCCTCGCGGTTTATAGCTTCCGCAATCGTGAAATTTGACCTCGCCGCTTTCCGTCCGGTGTGGACGAGCCTCTTGGTTGTGGGCGCGCTGGCCATCACGGGAGCCGCCATTCGTCCGTTTGAGGAGCCGGCCTGGCAAGCGGTCCGGGCGCAACAACCGGCGTTGAAACTCGACTCGTTGCAAGGCGCGCTGGGGCAGGGCGTGACCGTCGGCCTGCTCGGCGGATTTCGCGCCATCGCGGCGGATTTTTTTTGGATCAAGACCAACTCGGTGTGGGAGGATAACGACCTGCCGGCCACGCAGACGTTCATCAAACTCGTCACGGCGATCGATCCGCGTCCGCTCTATTTCTGGCAAAACGGATCGCGCATGATCGCCTACGACATGCCGAACTGGCGCATCATGGAGGCGGGTGGTTACGACGTGGTGTCGAAAACCGAGCAACGCCGCATCGACGAAGAGCAATCCGCCGTGGCGCTGAAATACCTCCGCGAGGCGTTTGGCCACCATCCGAACTCGGCGTTGATCTACGTTGAAATCGCCAACGTTTACCTGAATCGCCTGAAGGACACCGCTGCGGCCGCCGAGGCTTACCGCCAGGCGGCGTTGCAGCCGGGGGCGCCTTATTATGCTGCCCGTATTCACGCGGAGTTGTTGCGGAAAATGGGGCGGAAAGCCGAGGCCTATGCGTGGTTAAAGCAGCTTTATCCGACCTTGCCGAAAACCGTCGATCTGGCGAAAGGGATTACCGAATACGAAGTCGAGGCGGCCATGGCTCCCGTGGTGCTTGAGCGTATTCGCGAGCTGGAGGGGGAATTGAATGTCCCTGCACTCGAATCGTTTAGGCCTTGATTTTGAAGTGGTCGCCGGAATTTATCTTGCGGGATGCGGGTTACCTCTAAAAGGTCATCAGCTTACTTAACTTATGGCCGCTTCTACGCCCGACAACCTTCATCCCATCTTCGACCGCGTGCTGGGTCGGTCGGAAAAAGAGGCTAAATTGAAGCAGCGCGGCCGGGTGATCTGGCTTTACGGTTTATCCGGCTCGGGGAAGAGCACCTTGGCCATTGCTTTGGAGCGCCGTTTGCATGCTGAGGGCGTCACTACGCATCTGCTCGATGGCGACAACGTTCGCACGGGGCTCAACCGCGACCTCGGGTTCACCGACGCGGACCGTTCGGAGAACATCCGCCGCATCTCCGAAGTCGCCAAACTGTTCGTCCAAGCGGGCGTGGTTGTGATCGCGGCGTTCATCACGCCCCAGCGTGCTCATCGCCAGCTCGCCCGTTCGATCATCGGCACCGACGACTTCCTTGAGGTTTACGTGTCGGCTTCGTTCGACACCTGCGCCGTCCGTGATCCCAAGGGGCTTTACGCCAAGGCGCGCGCGGGCGGCGTCCAGCAATTCACCGGCCGCGATTCGTCCTTCGAGCCGCCCTCCACCGAAGACAGGGACGTGCTCGTCATCGATACCGAAGCCGGCCCGGCCGACGCTTCGCTCGCGCAGCTACACTCCGCCGTCCTTCCCCGCATCACTTTCCAGTAAATCGTAATGAGTTCCTATAATCTCACGCATCTCGCCCAGCTCGAACACGAGGCCATCTTCATCATGCGCGAAGTCGCCGCCCAATTCGAGCGGCCCGCGCTGCTGTTCTCCGGTGGTAAAGACTCCATCGTGATGGTGCGCCTCGCCCAAAAGGCCTTCGCGCCCGCCAAGATTCCGTTCCCGCTCGTCCACATCGATACCGGCCACAATTTCGAGGAGACGATCACCTTTCGCGACTGGCTCGCCAAGGACACCGGCAGCCGCCTCGTGGTGCGCTACGTTGAAGACTCCATCAAGGCCGGCCGTGCGCAGGAAGAGAAGGGCCCGAATCCTTCGCGCAACGGTCTCCAGACGATCACGCTGCTCGATACCATCGAGGAGTTCCGCTACGACGCCTGCCTCGGCGGCGCCCGCCGTGACGAAGAAAAAGCCCGAGCCAAAGAACGCTTCTTCTCGCACCGCGACGAGTTCGGTCAGTGGGACCCGAAGAACCAGCGCCCCGAGCTCTGGAATCTCTTCAACGGCCGCAAAAACGTAGGCGAACACTTCCGCGTATTCCCGCTCTCCAACTGGACCGAGATGGACGTGTGGCAATACATCGCCCGCGAGAAGCTCGACATCCCTTCGATCTATTTCACCCACCAGCGCGAGATCGTGAATCGCAACGGCGTGCTCCTCGCCAAGTCGCCTTACATCACGCTTCTCGACGGCGAGAAGTATGAGACCCGCACGGTGCGTTACCGCACGGTGGGCGATAGCACCTGCACCGGTGCGGTCGAGTCCGACGCCGCCGACCTCGGCGCGATCATCCAAGAAGTCGCCTCTGCCCGCCAGACCGAGCGCGGCACCCGCGCCGACGACAAGCGCTCCGAAACCGCCATGGAAGACCGCAAAAAGGCGGGCTATTTCTGATCCCTCCGAAAATGTGGGAGCCTGCTTGCAGGCGATTTCGAGAGTGGGAGCGAGCTGGCTCGCGATGGCTCGATCCTCGCGAGCAAGCTCGCTCCCACATCAAACCATCGCCTGCAAGCAGGCTCCTACATTTCGATCCTCCGATCCTTCCCGCCGTCTCCGATTCACTCCCTTTCATTCACGTAAAATGACCGCTCCCGCCCACCAGCACACCGATCAGCATTACCTCGCCATGGACCTGCTCCGTTTCACCACGGCGGGCAGCGTTGACGATGGTAAATCGACCCTCATCGGCCGTCTGCTCTACGACTCCAAGGCCATCTTCGAGGATCAGCTCGAAGCCATCGAGCGCGCCACCGAACAGCGCGGCGAGGACCATCTGAACCTCTCTCTCCTCACGGACGGTCTCCGTGCCGAGCGCGAGCAGGGCATCACCATCGACGTGGCTTACCGCTACTTCGCCACGCCCCGCCGCAAGTTCATCGTCGCTGATACGCCCGGCCACATCCAATACACGCGCAACATGGTGACGGGCGCCTCCACGGCTAACCTCGCCATCATCCTCATCGACGCGCGCAAGGGCGTTATCGAGCAGACCTGCCGCCACTCGTTCATCGCGTCACTCCTGCGCATCCCGCACGTCGTCGTCTGCGTGAACAAGATGGACCTCGTTGAGTTCTCCGAGGCCCGTTTCAACGAGATCGTTGCGACCTACACCGAGTTCGCCTCTCGCCTGGAGATCCCGGACATTAAGTTCATCCCCATCTCCGCCCTCCACGGCGACAACGTCGTCGATCGTTCCGCGAAGACTCCGTGGTATCAGGGCAGCCCGCTGCTCTACACGCTGGAGACGGTTTACATCGGCAGTGACGTGAACCACATCGACGCGCGTTTCCCGGTGCAGACCGTGATCCGCCCCAACAACGACGAACACCACGATTTCCGCGGCTTCGCGGGTCGCGTGGCCGGCGGCGTATTCAAACCCGGCGACGAAATCGTCTCCCAGCCCTCGGGCCTCACCTCACGCATCAAGTCCATTCACGGCCCGGCCGGCGATCTTACTGAAGCCTTCGCGCCCATGTCGGTCGTGATGACGTTGGAAGACGAGATCGACGTTTCCCGCGGTGACACGATCACCAAGGCTAACAACCCGCCGCACGTCACACAGGACATCGAGGCGATGATTTGCTGGTTCTCCGAGAAGAAGCTCGTGCCGAACGGCAAATACGTGATCCGTCACACCACGCGTGAGGCGAAGACCGTGATCAAAGCCGTGCGCTACAAGGTGAACATTAACACGCTTCATAAGCTCGAGGGTGATGCCGAAATCGGGATGAACGACATCGGTCGCATCCAGCTGCGCACCGCGGTGCCGCTCATCGCCGACGCTTATCAGCGCAACCGCAATACCGGCAGCTTCATCCTCGTCGACGAATTCACCAACGCGACCGTCGCCGCCGGCATGATTCTTTGAGTAAAGGAATTGCCCCGCTTGTCGGGGCGAACATCGTCCACTCCCAGTGATTGTCCACCTCTGGCTGCTGCTCACCTCGTTGCTGGTGCTTTGGTTTCCGCGCCAATGGCTGCGGATGGGCGGCGATGTAATCCCGGCCTCGCGTGCACGTCGGTCGAAGCGGCCGACTACCGCGGCTCGCGATACCCCGCTGCATGCGCTGAAACAGCTTTTAAAGCTGCGTAATGTGGTGGATTTTGCCCGGGCGTTAATCGGGGGCTTGGCGGTTGTCTACCTGTGCTTCGATGAGGCGCCTGATGCGGGGAAATTTGTGGGAGCTCAGATTTTTCTGATTCAGGCCGCGGTCTTTCTCGTCGCGGTGCTCATCCAGACCATCCGAGTTGGCCATGATGGTTTAACATTGGTTGCCCCGGTGTTCTTTTTCTTCGGCCTTAGCTTTGGTTTGATTGGCTGGAAGGCGGCTCTATTCGCGTGCGTTCCTGGATTGCTCCTCACGCGAATGCTGCCCGGTCCTGGCATTTCTCTTTTTGTCTTCGCGGCCTTGGAGGCTGGCTTTGGTGTCCTTTTACGAGGGGCTTCCTTCAGAATGATCCTTATGTCCGTCATCCTGACGATCATTCCTGTCGTGTTGAGTGGGGTGCTGAAACGCCCCATTGCCTGGCTGCACAAGTCGCAGACGAAACCCATGTAACGGGTAGATGGTGGCCACTACACGCACACCTCGGGCTTGGTTGGTTTGGCTGAGCGCGGCGCGCCCTCGCACATTGCCCGCCGCGGTGGCTCCGGTGCTGGCGGCGTCCGCATTGGCGTGGCGAGACGGCGATTTTGTAGCGCCCGCCGCGTTGGCCTGTCTGGGCTTCGCCTTGTTGGTCCAGATTGGGACGAACTTTGCCAACGACTATTACGATTTTGTGAAGGGCGCGGACACCGCTGAGCGCGTAGGCCCGCGCCGTGCGGTTGCCTCGGGCTGGGTCACGCCGGTGGTGATGAAGCGGGCGATGATCGCGGTGTTTGCGTTGGCCTTTGTCTTGGGGCTGACGCTGCTGTGCTACGGTGGGTGGCCGCTCTTGGTCATCGGCGTCGCCAGTATTGTGTGCGGGGTCGCTTACACCGGCGGGCCGTATCCGCTGGGATATAACGGACTGGGCGATGTGTTTGTGTTTATCTTTTTCGGCCTCGTGGCGGTGGGGGCGACGTATTTTGTGCAAACCGGCGTGGTGACGTCGGACGCGTGGATCATCGGGGTTGGCATTGGTGCGCTGGCGGCGAATATTTTGGTCGTTAACAATTATCGTGACGTGGAGACCGATGCGCGTGCGGGTAAACGCACGTTGGTGGTGCGGTTTGGCCGCACGTTTGCCCGGGTGCAGTTCGTCGTGAGTCACGTGCTGGCGCTGGCCGCTTTGGTGGTTGTTGGGGCGGGGGACTGGCATCCGGCGATGGTGATCGCGGGTGCGGCGGTGTGCGCCACCGCTGGCTGGATACAAACACGGCGTTTGGCACGGGCGAGAACTCCGGCCGAGTTGATTCGCCTGCTCGGCCAGACGGGGATGTATCTGGCGGTTTACGCCGTGATCTTGGCGGTGGGACTGATCTGGGGTTGATCGGGGCCCGTGGGGAGGGGCGGGCTGGATTTCGCCTTCGTGGGGGTGCTCATCGCCTGCAAGCAGGCTCCTACATTTCGGATGGGCGGCCCGGGCCATCCGAGGCGTCTCGCGATGGCGCAAAAAAACCGCCGCGAGGAGGCGGCGGTTTGCAGGGGAGCGGGTGGCTCCCGGTCCGGTTGGGAGGCGTTTAGATCTTGGCGAGGAGCTTTTCCTTGAGCGTGGCCTTGGGCATCATGCCGACGAGGGTGTCCACCAGAACGCCGTTCTTGAAGAGCAGCATCGTGGGGATGGCGCGCACGCCGTATTCGGCGGAGATGGCGTCGTTCTCGTCCACGTTGACCTTGGTGATCGTCACCTTGCCGTCGAGTTCGGTGGCGAGCTCGGCGAGGATCGGAGCGATGGCTTTGCAAGGCCCGCACCAAGGCGCCCAGAAGTCCACGAGGACGGGGGCGGGCGAGGCGATGGCGGCCTTGAAATTATCAGCGGTCAGGTGGGCGATTTTGTCGGACATGGTGAAGAGATCAGTGTTTCAGGTAGAGCAGGACGGCCATAGCAATGGAGGCTGCGGCCGCGAGGCCTGCAAGAATGGTGATGTAAACCGGGACGGCGTCATCGGATGACTCAATCCCCGGCATGGGCGACGCGAACTTCCGAGACTCCGGGATCTTCAGCGTGGAGGCGGCAATGGGGGCCGGAACCGTGGCGGGGCGCAGGGCCGCGGCAGGTCGAAGCGACGGAGCGGCGGAAGCGGGCGCGGGAGCTTCGGCAGCGAATGCGGGGGCTTCAGGGACGGACGCTTCAGGGGTGGGGATCGGGTCGGAGTTGTCGGGATTCGGGTTCATGTGGGGTAAGGGAAATCAGCGGGGGGTGGACTTGTGAACGATCTCGGCGAGTTCGCGGGGATCAACATTCACCAGACGTTTGTCGCGGCGTTTCAGTTCCTCGAACGTTTTGAGGACGGTCTCGGTCATGCGGCCGTGGGTTTCTTCGGAGCCTCCGACCAGCACGAATTGGTCGCCTTGGGTGATGCGTTTGTGTCCGTCCTGGTTGTCCAAGCCAACGCCCAGCAATCCGGTGGGTTTGACCGGTGTTTTGCGGGTGGGGCGTGACGGCTTTTGGCTCACGCGGTTACCGTGCTTGCTTCCGCATGTGTTTCAAGCGGCTTTTCGAGATTGCTCGCGGGCGTTTCCGCAGGGCTAAGAAGCAGATCTGTAGCAGCAACCGGAACCGGCGTTTCGGGGGCGGGTTCCTCGGGCGGGGACGGCGGGGAATCCTCACGCACGCTGCATTCGATGTCGGTGAACGCTTCGTTTTGGCGCACGCGCAGTTTGCCGAGACGGGTGAGTTCCAGCACGGCGATAAACGTGGCGACGAGCAGGCGCACGGTCACGGGCTGGTCGCCGAAAAGTTCGGTAAAAACGAAGGTCCGCCGTGTGCGAATGAACTCAAGAATCTCCTCCATCTTGTCGGACACGGTGATCTGCTCGTCCTGGATCTGGCCGACCACGAGTTTCTCGGCGAGGCGGCGGAGAACGATGTTGAAGGCGTTCCAGAGCTCGATGCGGTCCACGTTTTTGAGTGGACGGTCGGACTCGGGGAGGGCGAGTTCGGAGACGTGACGGGCGAGGAGGTCGCGTTGGAAAACGGCCAGTTCGTCGAGCTTGGCGGCGGCTTCCTTGAACTTCTTGTATTGGAGGAGCTGGTGAACGAGCTCCCAGCGCGGGTCCATCTCCTCCTCGGTGGCGTTCGGGTCGATCGCGGCCTGTCCGCGGGGGAGCAGCATGCGGCTCTTAATTTCCATCAACGTGGCGGCCATCACGAAAAACTCGCCGGCGATATCGAGGTCGAGCTCCCGCATCGAGTGCAGCACATCGATATACTGACGCGTGACGGAGACGATCGGGATGTCGTAGATATCGATCTCGTTTTTCTTGATCAGAAAAAGCAGGAGATCGAGAGGCCCCTCGAAGACAGGGAGCTTGATGCGATAATCGGCGTCGGGAACCACGGTCGGGGGATGCTTGGCGGCGGTGGAGGGGCGGCAACGAAAAACTGGGAGGGACGCTAAGGACGCTTAAAGCACCGCGAGTCCTAAAATCCCCAGGCCGAGCAGCAGGACGACGATGCCGAGGGCGAACCGTTCGTTGGCGGTGAGGCGGAAGAGCATGGTGGATTAGAGTCCGAAGGGAGCGAGGTGGGCGAGGACGTCGGCTAGGAGCGGATCATCTTTGATTTCGTCCCACGGGCGGTTGCTGGAGACGCGCACGAACATCTGTTCGCCGGCGGTGCGGAAGCCGTAGATCCAGGCGAGTTTCAGCAACGCAACGGGTGAGCGCGGATCGCTCTGCGTGATAGAGCGGCCGTCGTAGAGGTGCCAAAACCAAACTCGTTGTAGAAAACCAGAGTGGGTGAACGTGCGGAATTCGGGGGCGGGCAACGGATGGCCGTTCGATATGAACGGTGCCGGCGCGGGGACAACGGGTTGCGCGGTCCATCCACTACCGGGCCAGCAGGCGTCGGGCGTGTGAGCGGCCACTCGACTCACCGGCGTCTGACCCGGCGACCAATACGCCACGTAAATGGTGATTTGCAGCGGCTCGGTTGCACCCGGGATTGCGCCCCGGTGGCGCACATAGGTCCGCTCGAGGAGGTGGTTGGTTTCGAGAATCGGCGCGAACTGAAACAGATCCTCGGTGCGCACACTATCCCACCCGACGGGCGCGGGCGGGAGAATGGCCTGAAGATCGGGAGGCGTGGCGATCTTGCGCGAAGGGCCGTGGGTGTTGAATAGAAAGAACGCGATCAACACCGAGGTGAACGCGTAGGCGGACAACACGCCCCATGGGTGCACGGTTGGTGCGGGCGCGGTCTCGGATGGGGACTGCGTCGCGGAGGCGGAGGAGGCGTTGGTGGTTTTCGCGGGCGCAGCATGGATGGGCTCGGGCTCCTCCAACCAGAGCGCCAGCCCGCCCAAGAGCAGGGCGGTCACGCCGAGGACGGAGAAGCCGGTGAGATCGTGCCATTTTCCGCCGATGTCCACGCCGGCGTTGGCCATCAAGGTGAGGCCGAGCGAGCGAACGATGTTCATCGCAAACGCCAGGGGCGGGGCGACGGCGATCAGGAGGAGTCGGGCCCACGGACGACGCACCAAGGTAGCCGAGAAAAACACCGCCGCGACCAAGCACGACAAGAGGCTGCGCACCCCGCTACACGCTTCCTCCACGCCGACGCTGGTGTGGGCGAGGATGATGATGTTGCCCGAGGTGGTTGCCGCGATGCCGAGCAGGTGCAGCGAGTTGAGCACAATGTCGGTGACCCAAAATTGGAGCTGCAACGTGATCCGTGAATAGGTGCCGGGCGGGATCGGCGCGCACAGCGGCCAGAAGCCGATCGCGACGAGTGACGTCCAGTTAAACGACAGGGCGCGCACGCGTGAGGTCGATAGCCAGAGCAGCGCTCCCAACAGCAACCCCGAGAGGGCGAGGGTGAGCGACATACCCACCAGCGGGTGCGTCCACTCGACCGCCACCGCATAGAGTCCCGCGAGGCAGGTGAAGGCGATGCCCGCCGTGAGAACCACGCCGCGCAGCACGCGCAGGCCGGCGGTCTCGGGGAGATAGCGCCACGGGCCGCGCCGACGGCTTTCGTTCAGTAACAACAAAAACAATACGGGGGCGAAAAGCCCGTGAGAGAGATCGGGATTGTGCATCCACTCCGGCCACAGTTGCACACAGAGCCCCGCAGTGAGCAGACCGGCCAGCGCGATCACAATCCGGCTAGAGGCGGCAAGGGGCGGGGCAACGGGGGCGGGGGTCATCGAGGAATGGGGGCGTAATGATCGAGCAACGCGTAACTGACCTCCAGCGACAGCGGTTGCAATGCCGGCAGATAATTCTCGATCGGCCCTCTTCGCTTGTCGTCGAGGAGGGTTTCGCCCAGCGCATCCAGCCCGTGGAAATGATCGCCGACGATCTCCTTGATGCGGGCAACGGTCCAGTGAAGCCGGGCCGCGTCGTGACCCACCGCCGTCGCGCCGAGCAACGAGAGATAGGACGGATAACTCTCCGCGGTGGCGGGCAACGGCTTCTGGTCGAGGCGGGCAAAGACCAGCTCCCGCACGCTGGCGTCGGGGTGGCGGATGAGATGTGCGCTCAACAGCTCGATGGTCGCGGGATTGGGCGGTGCCATGAGGAGCGCTTCGACTTCGCTGCGAAGCGTTGCGTCCCAGCCGAGCGCGGCGAACGCGTCGAGGCGCAGCGAGGTCAAATCGCGGGGACCGAGCAGCCCGGGACGGTGGTCGATCTCGTGCAACGCGTCTGAGGCGAAACCGCGCGCGATCAGTTCCTGGCAAACGTGGAAAAACGACAGCGCATCGCTCGAGCTTGCCGCCGCTTTCAAAAGGCGAGCACGGGCGATGGAGGAATCGCCGGTAGGAGCGCCGGAGCGCAAGGGCGACTGGCGGCCGTTTAACTCGTCTTCGAGCGCCAGAAGAAACCGTGCGGCGGGCGTCAGCGTGGGTGCGGCTTCAAGGCGCTGGCGCGCGGCTACGTCACGGGTGTGGCGATTGGCAAAAAGGAAAGCGTTCAGCCATGCGTCCGCATGGTCGCTGGCGGTGGTGATGCGTTCACTGGCGAGGGCTTCGACGCCCGCGAAATCACCGCGCGCCAGCAACGCACGGAACCAAGCCTGCGCGGTCGCCTCGGCCTCGGCGGGATGTTCGTTGAGCAGGCGACGGTAAATCTGGTTGGCGAAGTCAGGCTGGCCGGTCTGCCAAAGCTGCGCGAGCTGGCGGCCGGCGGCGTAGTTTTGGGGGGCCAGATTATAAGCAGTCGAGAGCGCCATGAGCGCGAGGTGCATGTCACCGGCCGCGGATGCCGCCTGGTATTTTTGAAAGAAAAATTCGCTGCGAATCTCCGGAAGCTTTGTCCAGGCGGGTGGCCAGAGCACACCGGGGTAGGTCACGCGGTAGCCGATTTGCCGTAGGAAGACGAACGCCGTGAGGGTGGTTGTGAGATAAACGATGAGCAGGGCGCTTCCGTAAAACCGACCCGCACGCCCCCAGAAAGGTTTCGCTTCACGGCGATCGACCGAGCAGCGCCAGGCTCCGGTTTGGTTTTGGCGAAGGAGCGGACAAAGGCGTTGAAACCGCGCGGGACTTTTCCAGTGGGCAACGGCGGCGCAGCCGGTTTCGCCTGCGCGCCCGGAATCGCTGGGATGTTGGCAGGGACAGGTGCCGCGCGTCTGGCGAAGGCGATAAACCGTCTTGCGCGTGTTCCAGTAGAGGAAGCCCCACGCGAGGCGGAAGAAATCGGAAATCCATCCCATGTGCGTGCAGCGTAGCGGGGCGGATTTCGTTTCAGCAACCATGGGATTTCGCTCGGCGGGCTGATGAGCCGGGGGCGGCGACCTCGACTACATCAGCCCCCGGCTGCGAGACCCGTTAGACTTTCACGTCGAACAGCTGCGCGTGCATCACGCCTTCGGCGACTTTGTTGACGGTGCCGGTCATGCGGATGGAGAAGCCGGCGCCGATTTCGATGCCGATGGTGCCACCGGGCATGTGGACGGTCACGTTGGCGTCAACGAGGCCGAGCTTGTGCGCGACCGAGGCGGCGGCGCTGGAGCTGCTGCCCGAAGCGAGGGTGTAGCCGGCGCCGCGCTCCCAGATTTCGATGCGGATGTTTTTGCGATCGAGCACCTGCAGGAACTGCACGTTGGTCTTGCGCGGGAAATTGGCATGCGTTTCGAGGTGCGGGCCGTATTTGTGCGCGAGGTCGGCGGAGATCTCTGGCAGCGGCAGCACGCAGTGCGGGTTACCAATGGTGGCGGAGCAATAGGTGAACGTGCGATCGAGGACGGTGATCTGCTCGTTGATGACTTCGCGCTCGGGACCGGTGTGCGGGATCTTGGTGCTCGTGAAGCTCACGGAACCCATGTCCACGGTAATGAGTTTGCCGTCGTCTTTGATGACGGACTGCACGTGGCCGCCGGGCGTCTCGATGGTGAAGGTCGCGTTTTTGGCGAGCTTCTGGTCCCACAGATAACGCGAGAAGATGCGCAGGCCGTTGCCGGATTTTTCGGCTTCGGAACCATCGGGATTGAAGATGCGCAGGCCGAACTCGCTCTTAGTGGAGGGAAGCGGACCCCAGAGGATGCCGTCGGAGCCGACGCCAAAGTTGCGATGGCAGATCACGCGGATCTCGTCCACCGAGGGGCCGTTTTTCCACTGGGGAAAATCAACGGGATCGCAGACGATGTAGTCGTTGCCAAGGGCGTGGTATTTATGGAAGCGCATGGAGATGAAAAAGGCAGAGTGTTGTCCGCGGAACCGGCGGAAGACACGGAAAATTTTAAGGCACACCGTCCGGCCCGGCGCCCGATGACTTAGGAGGGGGAGTGTCCCGATGGCGGAAGGGCGAGGGGTGGGCTACGTTGCGCTATGAAAACCGTTCGCGACATCATGACCTCCGACGCACACTGCGTCCCTTCGGACACCTCACTCGCCGAGGCGGCTAAACTCATGGGCGACCTCGACGTAGGCTCGTTTCCTATCTGTGAAAACGATCGTCTGATCGGCATGATCACCGACCGCGATATCACCGTGCGGGCCGTCGCCTCGGGAGCCGATCCGCAGAAGACAACGGTGCGAGAAGCGATGACTCACGAGGTGGTCTATATCTTCGAAGACCAAGATGTCGAAGAAGCCTCGCGCTTGTTTGAGGCGAAGAAGATCCGGCGCCTTCCGGTGTTGAACCGGGCGAAACGACTCGTGGGCATCGTCTCGGTCGGCGATCTCGCGGTGAACGCCAGCACCAGTCTGGGTGGCGAGGTCTTGAAGGAAGTCTCCGAGCCTTCCCATCACGCTCAAGCCAAGTAGTGGGCTTGGCTTGGCCTTTTCGCTGTTTGATTCATTTCGTTTCACCCGCCGGCGGCGGAGTTTCGTTCAGCAACAGCCAGTAGCGTTCCAGTTGACGAACCGCTTCGACAAATTGGTCGAAATCCACCGGCTTGCGGATGTAACTGTTCGCTCCCAGGTCATAACTCTTCTGGATATCCCGTTCTTCCTTGGACGAAGTGAGGATGATCGTCGGCAATCGCTTCAACCGCTCGTCCGCGCGAATCCGCCTCAGCACCTCCAGCCCGTCCATCTTCGGCAGCTTCAAATCCAGCAGGATCATCGCTGGCAGTGTGTTGGAACCTTGGCCGGGCGCGCAGGCGTTGAGCAGGTAATCCATTGCCGCAACACCGTCGTTCGCCACCACCATTTCGTTGGCGATATTGTTTTTGGTCAACGCCCGGCGGGTGAGCCGCACGTCATCCGGGTTGTCTTCCACGAGGAGAATTATTTTCTCTTTCATCGGAATTTTTTGTTAGTTGGAAAGCGTGAAGTAAAATGTGGCGCCCCGGTTAGGCGTGCTCTCAGCCCAGACGCGTCCGCCATGTCGGCGAATGATCCGGTGGACCGTGGCCAGACCAATGCCGGTGCCGGGAAACTCGGCTGTGTCGTGCAGGCGCTGGAAGGCGCCGAAGAGCTTTTGCGCGTAAGCCATGTCAAACCCGGCTCCATTGTCGCGAACGAAAAAAGCCGGAGTGCCTTCGTGGGTCGTCTGGCCAAACTCGATCCGGGCGGCGGCTTGTTTACCGGTGAATTTCCAAGCGTTGCCAAGCAGGTTTTCCAAGGCGATCCGCATGAGATGAGCATCGGCTTGCGCGACCAATTCCGGCGCAATGACAAACTCCACACGTCGCCCAGGATCTTGTGCTTGGAGTTCATTCGTAATCAATCTCGCCAGCGCGCTCAGGTCCACCGAGCCACGGCGAACTTCGGAGCGCGTGACTCTGGCCAGCATCAACATGTCATCAATTAACTGGGCCATTCGCTGGCTGGCTGCGCGGACAATTCGCAGGAATTCTTTCCCTTCGGCGTCGAGCCTGTCGCCATAATCTTCCAGGAGGGCCTTGCTGAACCCGTCAATGCTTCGCAGCGGCGCCCGCAAGTCGTGCGAGACCGAATAGCTGAAGGATTCCAGCTCCTTGTTGGCCCCTTCGAGCGCCATGGTTTTTTCGTTTAGATCCCCGACGAGCTTCATGAGCGAAGTCTGGTTGTCTCTCAATTCGTCCGTCTTCTGCTGCAAATCGGCCGTGCGCTGTCGGACCCGCTCTTCCAGCTCCTCGTTCAGTTTGCGGACCTCCTCTTGGGCCCGCTTCTGGTCGTCAATATTTGTGCAGGTGCCGAACCATTTGGTGATGTCGCCGGTGGCATTGCGCAAAGGTAATCCCCGGATGAGGAACCAGTGGTAGCTGCCATCGGCCTGCCTCAGACGGCACTCCAAGTCATACCTCCCGCCAGTTCGGGTCGCTTGCTGCCACGCGTCCCACGCGCGCTGCTGGTCGTCCGGGTGGAAGGGCTTGTTCCAACCGTGGCCATAGCTTTCATCGAGCGTGAGGCCGGTGTAATCCACCCAGCGCTGGTTGAAGTAAATGTTCCAGCCATCAGTCCGGCACATCCAGACCAGTTGCGGCATTGATTCCGTGAGTGTCCGTAACGAGGTTTCACTCTCCCGCAACGCTTCCACCGTCCGTCTGTGCTCCTCGATCTCCGCCAGCAACCGGGCGTTGGTGTCCCTCAGCTCCACAGTGCGAGCCGCCACGCGTTCCTCCAAGGATCGGTTGGCCGCCCGAAGTTCCCGTTCCAGTCGGCTGATGGTGACATGCGTGCGGACGCGCGCCAGCAACTCCTCCGTCGCGACCGGCTTGATGAGGTAGTCCACCGCGCCCAAGCCGAAGCCCTTAACCTTGTCGAAGGTCTCGATCAGGGCGGATAGAAAAATGACGGGAATGTCGCGCGTGGCTTCCTGTGCTTTGAGCCGCCGGCATGTTTCATAGCCGTCCAGTCCCGGCATGATGACATCGAGCAAAATGAGGTCCGGCATCACGAGCGCGGCGCGTTGCAGCGCTTTCTCGCCGCTCATCGCAATGGCGACGCGGTAGCCCGCCTCCTCCAGCGCCGTAAGCGCGACACCGATGCTCCCCGGTGTGTCATCCACCAGCAGAATGGTGGCGGAATTATTTGCTTCCGTGGTCATGATGGTCCGCTCCCAAATCGGTTAAGAAACGCAGCAATCCCATCGTCGTCAAAACGCGCTGCCAATCGCCGGATCTGCCGGCAAAAACCGGCATAACCGG
>CBRAFO010000018.1:0-47456 GCA_967755175.1 uncultured Opitutaceae bacterium
TCGATGAGGATGGCGAGTTCGACTTTGGCGGGACGCCCGTGGTCGAACAGTTCGTCGAGGGAGGCTTTAACTGTGCGGCCAGAGAAAAGGACATCGTCGATGAGGATGACGGTCGCACCGGTCACATCGACCGGGATGCGCGTGGGGGCGAACTCTTTGGGAATGGGATTCCGGTCGATGTCGTCGCGATGAAAGGAGATGTCGAGCGTTCCCACGCTGACGCGGAGGGCAGGGACGAGGACCGAAAGGCACTGGGCCAGCCGCCGGGTGAGTTCGATGCCGCCGTTGGCGATGCCCAAGAGGACGAGCGGTGCGGTGTGCGCGTGGCGTTCGCCAATGGCATGGGCGAGCCGCTCAATGGCGGCGTGGATCTCGGCGACGGGAAGGCTTTTCGGTGCGGGCACGAGGGTTGGTTGTGCCGCCCGCCCCATGGACGGACAAGCGGGAAATACCACTGCTCGCACGGGCCAATGGAACATCGCCAAAACGTCGGCTAACTGCTCTGCCATTGCGCATCGTTGTCTTTGGCGATGCGCACCATCGAGCGGCGGGTGAGCGCTGAGCTATCGTCTTGGCGGGCAGAAATCGGTTTGGCGGCCTCGCCCGATTTGGCGATTAACCACACGTCCTTTCCATCGTCGCTGCGGATTTTGAACAGGTGCCACTCGCCTTTGAGCTTCTTGCCGGCGAGTCGCAGTTTGAGGGTGCCCGAGGCGTAGTCGCCCCCGAGCAGCTCATAGGTGCCGATATCCCACACCATGACTGTGCCGCCGCCATATTGGCCTTTGGGGATGGTGCCCTCGAATTTTAGGTAATCGAGGGGGTGATCCTCGACGGCGAAGGCCGACCGTTTAACGCCCAGTTCCGTCGGCACGCCTTTGGGAATCGCCCACGACTTCAACGTCCCGTCCATCTCCAGCCGGAAGTCGTAATGCAGGTGAGACGCCGCGTGTTTCTGAATAACGAAGCGGTTTCCCGCGTCCGCGTCTCCAGTTGATGGCGCGGGCGGAGGCTCCTTCGTTTTTGAGAAGTCGCGTTTCGCTTCGTATGACTTCAGTGCCTTTCCGCCAACGCGGCCTCCACTATTGATCGCGGCGGCCGGAGCTGATTTGGGGCTGAATGCCTTCGGCAACTTTTGCTTGAGCGTGAGCACGGGTGCGAAGAGGTCGCCGAGTTTTTCCAAACGCTTGAGCGCGGCGTCGGGCGTGAAGAACAGGGTTTCGGGTCGTTTGAGGCGTTTCAATTCGTCCCAGGTGACGGGCATGGAAATGAACGGCTCTTCGCGTTTTCCGCGCATCGAGTAAACCGACACCGTGGTCTTGGACGTGTTGTTCTGGCTCCAGTCGATGAACACCCGGCCGAGCCGTTGCTCCTTGGCCATCTTGCGCACGATCAACTCGGGATGTTGCTGCTGCAAAAGCTCGGCCATCGCTTTGGCGAAGCTGGAAGTCGCGTGATAGGTGGTCGTCGTATTCAGGGGCACGTAAACCTGCAGGCCCTTCGAGCCGGACACCTTGGCGAAAGCCGTTAAGTCGAGGCCGTCGGTGACCTCTTTAACGAGGAAGGCCACGCGTGCGCAGGTGACCAGGTCGGCGCCTTCTCCTGGATCGAGGTCGAAGACGACGTGCGTGGGCTGATCGAGCTTCGGCACGCGATGGAGAAACGGGTGAAGCTCCACCGCCGCGAGATTCGCGCACCACGCCAGCGTCGTGGCGTCGTTGATCACGATGTAGTTCGTCTGCCCGGGATGATGTCGTCGGTCCACCGCATGGGTCTTGATCCACGCCGGCGCGAATCGCGGGACGTTTTTCTCATAAAACTTTTCGCCCGTCACGCCGTCGGGAAAACGAATGAGAGTGACCGGTCGTTGCTTCAGGTGCGGCAGGATAAATGGCGCGACGTCCACGTAGTATTGGATCATCTGCCCCTTGGTGAAACCGGTTTTTGGGAAGAAAACTTTATCGAGATTCGTGAACTTAACCTCGGGAGCTTGAGCGCGCGCCGGCATGACAGAAAAGAGGCAGGGGATCGTCGTGCCGCGTCGTTGCCGCGTTGTGCCTTAGGCGGCTTTGCGTGGCTTCGGTTTCGTTGGCTTTGTGGTCGATTTCGCGGCGGATTTCGCCGGTGGCTTGGTGGGCGGTTTGCCCTTGCCGCCGGTCGCTTCCTTGAGGCTTTGCTGAAGCACGGAGGCGAGATCGATCACGTTGGTCGCCGGCTTCGGAGCGCGGCCGCTGACCGGCAGTTCCTTGCCGCCGCTCTTCACTTTTTCGTCGATGAGCTTCATCAGCGCCGACCGATAATCGTCGGTGTAGCGAGCGGGGTCCCAGGCCTCGGTGAGTTGGTCAACCAAGGTCGTCGCCATGGTAAGCTCGCGTTTTCCCGGGCTCTTTTCCTCGGGGATTTTGATGGCCGATGGATCTACGATTTCGTCGGCGAAGTGCATCAGTTCCAGCACGAGCAAATCGCCGTTGGCCTTTACGGCAGCGAGGTGTTGCCGCGTGCGGATGACTACCTTCGAGATGCCCGCTTTGTTGGTGTCGGCGAGCACTTGCCTCAAGAGGTGATAGGCAACGCCACCGCCTTTTTGCGGTTCGAGATAATAAGGACGGTGAAAGTAAATCGGGTTGATCTGCGTCAGCTCGACGAAGTCCACGATGTCGATGGTATCGGTGGCTTCGAGGTCAACGCGTTGGAAGTCCTCATCCTTGAGGACCACGAATTTGCCCTTCTCGTATTCGTAGCCCTTGACGATCTGGTCCCACGGAACCTCTTTGCCGTCCACCTCGGCCACGCGTTTGTAGTTCACCGGGCTGAGGTCGCTGCCACGCAGCAGGTGGAACTTGAGTTCCTCCGAGCGCGTGGCGTTCTGCAAAGCCACGGGGATGCTCACGAGTCCGAAGGTGATCGAGCCTTTCCAGATGGAGCGCATGGGCGTGAGTGGCTCAGTCCGGAGGCGTGTGGCGGCGCGCTTTATCGATCTGTTGCTGCGAAGCCGTGGTCGAGGCGTCGGGTGTCGCTTCTTCCGTCGACGGCTTGTCGCGCACCGTGGGTTTATTGGTCAAAGTGCCGCGTGGCCGGGAGCGCGAAAGCGCGATCACCAGCAACCCCACGAGCACGAGAGCCATCAATCCGACCAATAAGTATCCCATGCTGGACATTACTCATGAGGGGGATGCCCCGCCATTGGCGGATGTTCCCAGTTTCTCGTGGTGAAATATCCGTGTTTACCCTGTGGCAATCCGTCACGGCTGAGCCTGCACGGCTACGGCTCGAAAAGCCGGACTGTTCACGCTGCGTCCGTCCGACGAGCCGAAGCAGGAAGCCCCTGATGTTCGTTTAATGCACTGTTTGCTAAGTTTGCCGTGCTCGCATTGCGACGCCCCGAAACGGGCTCCCCGAGCGCTCGAAAATTCCTTCACCATGACTACTGAAAATAATACGACAGGCCTCGCCGTGACCGCTGCCGCCGAGGTGCCCGCCTCTTACCGGAGCCTCTCATGGCGTGCCATCATCGCTGGCACCGTGGCGGGCCTGGCTATCCATCTCCTCCTGACCTTGCTCGGACTCGGTTTGGGCATCGGTTCGCTGGAGCCCATTACCGACGAAAACCCCGCCACGAAGCTTGGCTTGGGCGCGGCCATCGCTTGGGGCGTGAGCGCCTTGATCGCATTGTGGAGCGGTGGCTGGGTTGCCGGGCGGTTCGTGCCCGCGACGTTCAGGCGAAGTGGTGCCTTGCACGGCTTTCTTGTTTGGAGTGTCGCCATGATCGCGATGGTGGTTTTGGCCACGTCGGGCGTAGGCATGGCGATGAGTGGCGCGGCCAAGGTCATCGGGTTTGCCTCCAAGCCCGTCGCGGCTGCCGCTTCGGGCACGGCTGACCTGGCCAAGGACGCCATCAAGCAAAACACCGATGCAATCGGCAGCTATGTCGATGAGACGCTTCAGTCTCGGGGGCAGAACGCAAATCCCGGTGCCGCGGTGCGAGCCAAACGCGAGATCGGTTACGCACTCACCCGGCTCTTTGCGCCCGGCAGCGATGTAAACTCGCAGGAGAAACGTGGTGCCGTCATCCGGGCCATGACCGACGCGGGCGTGAGTGAACAGGACGCGAATCGCATGCTGACCGAGTGGACCGCGTCTTACCAACGCATGAAGGCCGACCTCCAGTCTACGAAGGACAACATGGAAAGGCAGGCTCGCGAGACCGCGCAGACCGCCTCGAAGGTTACCTCCCACGCCGCCGTGTGGTCGTTTGCGGCATTCCTGCTCGGCGCGGTCGTCGCTTCGTTGGGCGGCAAGGTCGGTGCCAGCGGAAACACGATCGAAGAGCTGCCGCGCCGCCGCGTTTAACGTCACGCTCTCACGCGCGACGAGTCGCGCTTTACATCCAGAGCCCGGTCGTGTGATCGGGCTCTTTCTTCGTCTGATGAACCCACGGACGAGCGCCGGGTCTGCGCGCCATCATGCACTGCTTCTCCTTGATCTTGGGCGCGCGCAACACGCCGGCAGCAGGTCGCCGTTTCTCCAAGGCAGACGATGAACTGATCCGTGAAATCACCGCGCGACATTTCCCGGATGGCTTCACGATTTTGAACGCCGACGGAGGTTGGTTCGATCCGGAGCGACAGGCGTTTGTGGAGGAAGCGGCGCGGCAGATTCTTATCTGCACCTCTGATCGCGGTGCATTGGGTGCGTGGTGCGAGGGGCTGGCCGGAGCCTTGCGGCAAAAGGAACTCTTGGTCGTGGAGCTCGGCGTGGCTCGGACGTTTCGTTATCGTGTTTCCGCGGGTCCGCACGCCGTGTCGGAGGGTTATCCACCGGCGTCATCGGGTGCCGGGACGAAACCACTGCGGCGCTCCGACAAAGCGGAACGGCACGGGCCGGCATAGGTCGCTTCGGCGTTACCTGTCATCGTCCCTTCACGGGAGATGATGATCCCTCACCACCTCAAAAAACTATATCCCATGTCCACCGAATCCCTGAAGGAACTTTTGATCGAAGAACTCAAAGATATCTACGACGCCGAAAAGCAACTCGTGAAGGCCTTGCCCAAGATGGCCAAGGCCTCGTTCGACGAGGAGTTGAAGGCCGGCTTTACCGCGCATCTCGAAGAAACTAAAGAGCATGTCGCCCGACTTGAGCGCGTCTTCAAACTCCTCGACGAACCCGCCAAGGGCAAAACCTGTCCCGCGATGAAAGGCCTCATCGAGGAAGGCTCGGAAGCCTTGGAGGAAAAAGAAGCGTCGGCCGTCCGCGACGCGCAGCTCATCGGCTCCGCCCAGCGCATCGAGCACTACGAGATGGCTTCCTACGGCACCGTTCGCACGTTGGCCGAAACCTTGGGCGAAGACGAAGTCGCCGAAATTCTCCAGGCAACGCTGGATGAGGAAGGTGAGCAGGATAAAAAACTCACCGCCGCCGCCGGTGCAGTAAACGAGGCGGCGCTCACCGAGTAGCCGGCCGATTTGGCTGAGATCTCGTTCATGAAGGAGAAGACCGACCGGGCGAAACCCGCTCTCGTGATTGTTGATGTGCAGCAGGCGTTTTCGGTTCCGCCGAAAATCGTGGAGGGCATCCGGCGGTATTCGCGTCGGTTCGAGCGCCGGATCTTCACGCAATTCATCAACCCGCCCGGTTCGCTCTTTCGACGAAAGCTGGATCAGCAATCCTGCGCGCCGGGCTCCGATGATATACGTCTGCTGGTGACTCCTGAACCGGGCGACATGGTCATCCAAAAGGCCGGCTACGGCTTGGCCGCAGGACACATTCGCCGACTGAAATCGGCGGGCGTGGAGCGAGCCATCGTCTGCGGGATCGATACGGACGCTTGTGTCCTCGCCGTGATGTTTTCGCTGTTTGATGCGGGGATCGTCTGCCACGTGAAAGAAAACCTGTGCTGGAGCTCCACCGGGCTGCATCGGGAAGGTCTCGCGATCATTCGCGAGCAGTTCCCGGCTCCGCGCTGAACCTGCAAACCCGCGCTGTCGTGCACGACGTGATCATCATCGGTGGGGGGCCGGCGGGCCTGAGCGCCGCGCTCCTGCTGGCGAGGTGCCGGCGCACGGTTTTCATTTTTGATGCCGACGAGCCGAGGAACTCGGTGTCACGCGGCCTGCACGGCTATCTCACGCGAGACGGAGTGTCTCCCGATGACCTGCGCGAATTGGGCCGCGGCGACGTGGCGCGTTATCCGGGCGTGTCGTTTCACAAGGCCAAGGTCGTCGATGCGCGCAAAACGGAAACTGCCTTCGAGGTCATTGCCGAAGGCGGACGGAAAGAACGGTCGCGACTATTGCTGCTGGCGACGGGTCGTGTGGATGCGCTGCCGGAGATTCCTGGCTTCCATGAATACTACGGCCGCGGGGTTTATCACTGCCCGGTCTGCGATGGTTGGGAGCACCGGGACCAGCGACTGGCCGTGCATGGCAACGGTGCCCGCGCCTTCGCCATCGCCCGAGAGCTACTCGTCTGGAGCGACCGCGTGGCGATCTGCTGTGACGGTCCGCCGACATGGCCGGGCGGGCGGGCCTATGCCGACGAACTGGGCATCCGTGTAATCACCAAAAAGGTGCTGAGGCTGGAGGGGACTTCGACGGGTTTGCACTCGGTCTGTTTTGATGCCGGTGAACCAATGCCCTGCGAGGCGCTGTTTTTCGATGGCGAGTGCCTGCAGCGCTCGTCGCTCCCCGAGCAGTTGGGCTGCCGCTTTGGCGAGGATAATGCGGTGCTCTGCAACCTGCATGCGGCGACCAATGTCCCGGGTCTCTACATCGCCGGGAATGTGCGTGGCGGTATCCATCTGGCGATCACCGCAGCGGCAGAGGGAGTGGAGGCTGCGCTCGCGATGAACGATGCGTTGCTGGACCGCGCTTATCCGCCGTTTTCTCCATGAAAACGGACGCTACGGATGGCTCGGATGGCACGGCTCGCAAGGTGTTCGGGCGCGGTTGGCCACGCGTGGTCCTGGTCGTTGTTGTGGTGATCGCAGGGCTTTTACTGATCTTGCGTGTGGCGCTGCCGAGCGTGGTTACCCACGCGTTGAACCGAAAACTGGGCGCCTTGCCGGAATACCGGGGCAGTGTGAGCGACGTGGATCTGGAGATCTGGCGCGGGGTGATTCATGTGAAGAACTTTAAACTGGAGACTCGAAAAACTCCGGCGGACGGAGTGGTCGCTATTCCGGGAACGCGTCTGGCGGTCGCGTGGCGTCCGTTGTTTCACGGCAAGCTCGGGGGACAGGCCGTGATCGAAAATGCCGAGCTGGTGGTGTTCAACGACGAGGCCATTCAAGAGGAAAAAGTATCCCAAAAAGAGGAGAAGCATGAAGAGACGAAGGAGCGGGTTGAGACGGTGAAAAAAGTGGAAGAATGGCAGCAGGTCTTGCGAGAGGCGTTCCCACTTAACCTAAGTCGTTTCGAAATGCGTGACGGGCGGGTTCGTTTCGTGGATCGCACGATGAACCCGCCTCCCGAAGTCGTGCTGGAGCACGTTGGGCTCGTCGTGACTGGACTCACCAATCGGCCTGAAAACAAGGAGGAGCTGCCGGCCACGTTGACGCTGGATGGCATGGTCAAAACCGGTGGGCATGTGTTCGTGGGGGCGCAGATTAACCCGGTCGCGGACAAGCCGCGGTTCGAGGCTCATCTCAAGGTGGACGGGCTCGAGTTGCCTCCGCTGAACGACTTCACGCGCTTCTACGGCAAGGCGGATGTGCAGAGCGGGCGTTTCACGGTGTTCATCGCGGTGAATGCGCGGGGCGGCTACTACCAAGGTTACCTCAAGCCCTTCTTCGAGGGCTTGCATTTCAAAGCGGTGCCAGAGGAGAAAAACGTCTTGAAGCGCGCTGCGACGGCGGTGGCCAGCGCGGTGACTTCGGCCCTCAAAAGCGACAAGGGGAAAGTGGCCACGCAAATTTCGATCCAAGGGAACTTTGCCGACAATGACGTGGACATCTGGACGACGATAAGGAACCTCTTGCGCAATGCTTTCGTGCAGGCCCTGCGCGAAGGATTCGCGGGACAGAAACCGTCCGACTAAGGGCCGCTTCCAATGCCATGAATCGCCTCGTTCAACCCGAACTTCTCGACAGCCTGCCCGATGACGCGCCATCTGCCTGTCGCTCGCGACGGGACTTGCGGATGATCAATCGACTGATGGGCAACGCGGGCTGGTTCCGGCGCGCGTTGGCGCCGCGCTTGCGATCAGGGGAGCGGTTGCTCGAAATCGGAGCAGGTGATGGCACGCTCGGCCGGAGTCTTATGGACAAAGGTCTCGGCGTCGTGGCCGGGATCGACCTGGCGGGCCGTCCGCCGCTGTGGCCGGAGCGGGCACCCTGGCTCCAGAACTCGGTATTCCAGTTCACGGATTGGGCCGACTATCCCGTGGTTATCGGCAACCTGGTCTTCCATCATTTCAAAGACGACGAGTTGGCGATCATCGGCACACACCTGAACCGTCATGCACGCTTGATTGTGGCGAGTGAGCCGCCGCGAATACGTCGGGCAGTGCAAGTGTTCTCGGCGTTATGTCCCTTGATTCGGGCGGACCCGGTGACGCGACACGATGGACGTGTGAGCATCCAGGCGGGGTTTCGAGGAGACGAATTGCCCTCGCTACTCGGGCTCGACCCGAAGGCGTGGTCCTGGCGTATCGATCAAGTTTGGCGGGGCGCTTACCGGTTGGTGGCGGAAAGACGGCCATGACGCGCGATCCGCAACCGGTTGAGATCGTCGGGGGCGGCCTAGCTGGGCTGGCCCTCGGGATCGGTTTGCGGCGAGCGGGTGTGCCGGTGACGATTTTCGAGGCAGGCGACTACCCAAGACACCGGGTGTGCGGCGAATTTATCACGGGCTTGCCGGCGGAGTTCATCGAGCGATTGGGAATCGAAAGCGTATTCGAAGGAGCGCTACGGCATACGGATGTTCATTGGTTCACGCGTGATCGAGCGGCGGCCAAGATGCGCCTGCCTACGCCGGCGATCGGGATCAGCCGCTATGTGCTCGATGCGCGCTTGGCGGCTTTGTTCACCGCCCAAGGCGGGAAGCTCATCACGAGTGAGCGAGTCACGGGGAAAACCGAGGGCGTTGGCCGGGTGCAAGCGGCAGGTCGTCGGAGGTCAGTCGATTCTCGCTGGGTCGGCCTGAAGGTCCACGTGCGTAATCTGTCCCTAGCTGGCGATCTGGAGCTTCACTTGGGCGAAGGTGCTTATGTCGGGCTGGCTCGGGTGGAGGAGGGGTGGATCAACGTGTGCGGCCTTTTCCGTCGGCACGGTGTCCTCAAATGCGATTCTTCTGATGGATTCGCCGAAACGTTGCGAGGCCGTGGGCTCACTGCGCTGGCGACGCGGATTGGCACGGCGGAATTTCGACGGGGATCGACGAGTGCCGTGGCAGGTTTTGTCTTCGATCATGAGGTCAGGCGGACATCGGGCATCGAGCTTGGCGACGGCGTTGCGATGATCCCGCCGTTTACCGGGCACGGCATGGCGATGGCATTTATCGGGGCGGCTCTCGCGCTCGGGCCGCTGGTGGATTGGTCTACGGGTGAGGTTTCGTGGGAAGGGACTTCGGCGCGCGTCCATGCGGCATTGCACCGTGAGTTTCGTGTCCGCCTCCGGAGTGCGGCGTGGTTGCATCCGCTGTTACTGGGGCGGGCCGGACAGGCTTTTCTCGGTGGACTTGCTCGCGCCGGGCTTTTGCCGATGAGGACGCTCTACCACTGGTTGCACTGAACACGCCGAACTTTTTACCCCATGTTCTTACATGCTCTCGCCACCGCCGTTCCCGAATTCTCTCTGACGCAGTTGGAGAGCTGGCAGATTCTCCAACAACCGGAGGTGCGCGCGCGTCTGAACCTGAACCGGCGATCCATGCTGATGATGCAGGCGATCCTGCGCGGCGACAGTGGGGTCGGGCGGAGGTATTTCGCAATGCCGGCCGTGGAAGCCGTCTGGCAACGCAGTGCGGACGAACTCAACCAGGGGTTTCGCACGGAAGCGCCCAAGCTGGCGGGACGCGCGTTGCAGGCGGCTCTGGCGCAGGCAGGCATCATGGCGGGGGAGGTGGACGCGTTGTTGATCTGCACCTGCACCGGCTACCTCTGTCCCGGCTTAACGAGTTACGTGGCGGAGCAATTCGGCCTGCGTCCGAACGCGTGGCTGCAGGACTTGGTTGGCCTTGGGTGCGGTGCGGCGATCCCGTTGTTGCGTGCCGCCCAAGCGGTGCTCGCTGTGCAACCGGACGCGGTGGTGGCTTGCGTCGCCGTGGAGGTGTGTTCGGCGGCATTTTACATCGATGATGATCCAGGCGTGTTGGTGAGCGCTTGCCTCTTCGGTGACGGCGCAGCCGCGACGATTTGGCGGACAACCCCGGGGCCTTCGGGCCTGCGTTGCCATGGGTTCAATACGCTGCACCAACCAGCCTATCGTGATTTTATTCGATTTGAGACGCGCAATGGGCGCTTGCGCAATCTGCTGCGCCCCGAAGTCCCGGCGCTGGCGGCGGCGGCGGTGAAGCAATTGTTCGACGAGGATCGCGCACGCGAGGGCGGGCGATCGGTTACACGGTTAATCACTCATACCGGAGGCCGGGATGTGCTCGATGCGATCGAGGAGGCGTGCCCCGGGTATCCGTTGGATGCCAGCCGGAAGGTGCTGCACGATTTTGGCAACCTGAGCAGTCCGTCGGTGTTGTTTGCCGCCGAACACGCTCTGTGTGAAGGGCCTGCGCCCGACGGAAACGGCGACTGGCTTTTGGTGGGTTTTGGGGCGGGATTTAGTGCCCATTCGTGTCGTTGGGGGCGGTAGGGACGGCGTTCAAATTACCCGCTGAGTTTCCCCCACATATCGGCCCGGAAACACGAGCAACGGAGGAAGGGGCACGCCTGATTTTCTGTGTCACGAAGGGGTGGTAATCTACGTGGCCAGACAATCATCCGCTTCCAAAATCGAGGTCCCTTCCATGTCCAAACTTACCACTCCACGCGATCTCCTCGTTCAAGAGATCAAAGAACTCTACAGCGCTGAAAGTCAGCTGATCAAGGCGTTGCCCCGGATGGCCAAGGCCGCCGGTAATGAGGAACTCAAGAACACATTCATGCGGCATCTGGATGAAACCAAGCGGCATACCCAGCGTATCGAAGAGATCATGACAAAGCTCGACGAGAGTCCCCGGGGCAGGAAGTGCAAGGCGATGGAGGGACTGATCGAGGAGGGCCGGGAAGTGATTGAAAGCAACACCTCGCCAGCCATCAAGGATCTCGCCCTGATCGCCGCAGCGCAGAAGGTCGAGCATTACGAAATCGCCGGCTATGGTTGCGCGCGGACCTTGGCTGATCTCATTGGTGAAAGTGAACTCGCGGACACCCTTCAGGAGACGCTCGATGAAGAAGGCACCACCGACAAGCTGCTTACCGAGGCCGCCATGGGCATAAACATTGAGGCGAGCACGGTCGCGGATGAATAGGCCGATGTTACTACTGATGTTCTTTACTAATTAGTAAAAAAAACATGTTTCGCAAAACGCTGTTGTTTTGGTCGCAGCTATTGAGGCTAATTTTCAGAATCGTGCCCCCGCTAGCAACATGAACGAGCCCCCCATTCTAATTGCCGAAGACGAGGAGATTGACGTGATTCTTCTCAAACGGGCCTTCCTCGCAGCCGGTGTTGAGCACCCGATTCAAGTGGTGCGTGATGGCCAAGATGCCCTGAGCTATCTCGCGAGTATCAATCTCGATTCCAGCGCACCCGTGCCGGTCTTGTTCCTGCTCGATATCAACATGCCGCGTTGCAATGGATTGGAGGTGTTGGAGCGCCTGCGTGAGACTCGGTTGTATCGCTCCATTCCGATCATCGTTTTTTCGTCGTCCAATCACCCTCGTGATGTCGAGCAAGCTTACCGGCTCGGGGCCAATGCGTATCTCGTCAAGCCGACCTCGACCGTGCAGCGCAACGAAATGGTGCGCACGATCCGCGCGTTCTGGCTTCAGCTCAATCAAGTCCCTCCGGTCAGTATTGAGAAGTAGCTTTTGGGGATGAGCAGGAGCCGCGGGCTGGAGCGGCACCGACGGTTTTAATGGGCGATTCTTCGATCACCATTTGGGGAATTCCCAACGGCGTGCAGCCTGATTTAAACAACGCGTTCGCACCCCATAGAGAAACGGATGCAGGGGGCTTATTTTTATCCCTCTATGAAATCCAATATCCCCCGTCGTTTATCCCTCGCTGCACTTGGTTGTCTGGCCTCCTTGGCATTGCCGCTGTCAGCCGAAACTACGCAGGAAACCCCGGTCACTCGTGATAACAATAAACCGGTTGGTGCGGTCCCTCCACCGGCTCCGACCGTAGATGCCTCAGGCACTGCTACTCCGACCAATACCCAGCCAGGACCGACTTATAACTCCGACCAGCCGATCGATCGTGATAACAAACCGCTCCCGCCTCACGACACGCGGACGATCCAGCCGCTCGACTCCACGGCGAATCACACGCCATCCGATCTGACTCATTCTGACCGCCGGATCATCAAAAAGACGGCGACCACCAACGAGTATGAAATCGCACTATCCCGTCAGGCCGTCGGTCAGGCGTCGAACTCCCAAGTGCGTGCTTATGCCGAGATGATGGTGCGGGACCATGAGCGTATGAATCGCGAGCTTGCGACCCTCTCCTCTCGGCGTGGAGTGGTGATCCAAGATGGTCGAAGGTATGAGCATGACCTGAACGGCTTGTCCAAGAAAACCGGCGCGAGTTACGACAGTGCCTACATCGACGAGATGGTGGATTCTCATGAAGACGCCATTGATGTCCTCGAAAAGGCATCCCGGTCCAAGGACCCCGACGTGGCTGCCCTTGCCGTCCAATACCTGCCGACCCTCCGCGAACACCTCGCTCGCGCCCAAGAATTGGCGAAGATGTTCGACTAGGTGTGTCGGTCCTGCCGGCCCATCATGGGGCCGCCGTCTGTAAGACGACCGTGAATACGCTGCCGATCCCTTCTTCCGATTGCAGGCGGATGTTTCCTCCCAATTCCTGCACGGCATCGCGGGTGATCGACAGCCCCAGTCCCGCTCCTGTGGTGCGATCATCACCCAGCCGCACGAATGGCTTGAAAACTGCCTCGGCATGCGCGGCGCCGATGCCTCGGCCATTGTCTTTGACGCATAATAACACGCGGCCTTCCGATTCTTCCGTCCATATCTCCACCTCGGGCCGGCGACCCGTCGGCACATATTTAACCGCGTTGACCAGCAGGTTGGATACGATCTGTAGCAAGGGGACGTAGCGCCCTGAAACGGCGTGCAGCGTGTCGCGTTGCACTACCAGCGCGTCCCGTTCTCGCAGCAGCGCGTGGGACAACTCGATCGCATCGGCCATCACCTCGTTCAAATCGACGGTGTGCAAGGGAGCCGGCGCGGCTTTGCCGGCCTCGCGAGCGCGTCCGAGAATCTCGATGGCCAGCGTCTCCACTTTGGATGCGGCGCGAAAGATGCGATCAACATAAGTCCGACCCTCGTCGTTGAGCACGCCGCACTCTCCGTTCGAAAGCATTTCGACAAACGATTTGATCGTGCGCAGCGGTCCGCCCACGTCGTGTGATAATTGGGCCGAGGAGGATCTGAACTCCTCCAGAGCGAGCCGAAGGCTGTCGGTGCGTTGCTCGACCTTTTTTTCCAGAAAGTCTGCGAGCAACCGTTGCTCGTCGAAGACTGCCTCCAGCCAGCGTTGTTGCGAGGCCTGCCACTCCACCAGCCAGCCCCAGGCGCTCTCCTTCGTGATAATCCCGACGTAACGGCCATCTGGCGCGAGCACGGCGAGAATGGCGTCCATGTCGGCGCTCAGCTTGGCGAGAATCTCCGCTGTCGGGGTATCTTCGCCCACCTGGCTCCACGACGCGTCACCTGTCATATTTGCAAACGTGCGCAGCTCCGGATCGCTGAACGCGGCGGCATCGCCGAGGCGGACAATTCCTTCAAATAGATGCGTTTTTTTGGTTACGACGGCGCAATATTGGGCCCGTGTTTTACGCAACAGCCGCGTGACATCGCACAGGCGCTGCTCGGGATGCACCATCACCACCCGGGTGCTCAGCAGATCTTTCGACATGATAGGCGGCATTGGTTACGCTAAACTCCAGATGTGCCCGCCTGAATCGAGTCATGTCTGGTTGAGAAAACAATGACTCGTGATCCGAATGCGTTGAGTGACCGCACCGGTTTTTCCGGGAAAGGTGAAAGCAAATGTAAGGAATGCGACACAACGCATTTATACCTATAAAAGAGCGTGCAGTAATATCGGGGGGTTTACCGTATCAATAATGTGCTAACGTCCTATTAGTGAACGCAATTGCGGCGCATTGAAAGGACGTGGTCCTGCTGGGCTGCTGTCGAGGTATTCGCTTTTAGTTTATAGTTAACGCTTAATGCAGCTTTCCGGGCGGGCATCGAGTGACGCTTGGAATCCATGTGGTATGGGTAGCGAACCGGTGACTCTTTCGCCGTATGAAAAGAATAAATACAAGTGTCCCGTGTTCGTGACAAGGAGATGGCCGGAGCGGCGAGGTGGATTGCCCCCCATGCGTGCCGCTCGTGCGATTTGAGCTGAAGGCCGTAGCCGCATTGCATAATGCGAGCGGGAAATCGACTCAGCTTTCGGCGGTCGATTCGGATTGTTTATGCCTCAACGTCTTAATGGGGGCGGTCGGGCTGGCATGAAGTCAGCAATTCAAAACTGTCATGAACCCAAACCCAAAAGAAACCGTTTTAATCACCGGAGCCTCCAGCGGTATCGGTTATGAACTCGCGCGTGAATTCGCGCAGCATGGACATGATCTCGTAATCGTCGCGTCCATCGAGCCGGAGCTGCTGGATGCCGCGCGGCGCCTGACCGCTGAATATGGCGTCAATGTGAAGCCCATCACCGAGGATCTTCGTCGTGAGGCGGCCGCAGATGATATTTTTGCTCAGGTCGCGGCCAGCGGCTTATCGGTGGAGATACTCGTCAATAACGCCGGCATAGGGCGACGTGGTCGGTTCTGGGAGATTCCCTTGGCGGACGACATCTCAATGATCCGGTTGAACGTCGAGGCAGGTGTGCGTCTTACCAAGCGCTTTCTCCCTGCGATGATTTCCAATCATCGAGGACGCATTCTTAACACCGCATCCGTCGCTGGCTTTGAGCCCGGTCCGATGATGGCCATTTACCATGCGAGCAAGGCCTTCATCCTTTCCTGGTCGGAGGCACTCGCCACGGAGCTGGCGGATACCGGACTGACGCTCACCGTGCTTTGTCCCGGACCGGTGGACACGGAGTTCTTCGAACAAGCAGATATGGTGGATACCCGCGTCTTCCAAGAAGGCCCGGTCATGGCTCCGCAGGAAATTGCCGCTACCGCCTACAACGCGTTAATGGAGGGCGAGCGGATGATCGTGCCCGGCGCGCTTAATAAGATCATGGTGTTCGGTCGGCGGATTCTGCCCGAAGCCGCCCAAGCAAAAATGAACGAGGTGTTATATCAGGAGACCGATCCGACCCATCGCAAACGGGAACCCGGTGAAGTCGAAGCCGCCGCCGAAATGGCGTTGGCCGACAAGAGGTGATGCACGCCATGGCCACGGTGCGCATAGGCATTTCCGGTTGGCGCTATCCACCGTGGCGTGGCGTGTTCTTCCCCGAGGGGTTGCCTCAACGAAACGAGCTGGCTTACGCTGCGAGCATTTTCCCGACGATCGAGATCAACGGCTCGTTTTACTCCCTCCAGCGGCCATCGAGCTACGGTGCATGGGCGGAGGCGACGCCCCCGCATTTCCAGTTCTCGGTCAAGGCGCCGCGTTTCATTACGCATATCAAACGGCTCCGTGACGTGGATGTTCCGGTGGCTAATTTTTTTGCCTCCGGAGCGCTCAGACTTGCCGACAAACTGGGGCCGATCTTGTGGCAATTTCCTCCTTCGTTTCGCTACGACGTGGATTTGATGGAAGCGTTCTTCGACCGCTTGCCGCACACGACGGCGGATGCGGTCAGAGTAGCCCAGCATCACGATGAGCACTTGCGCTCGGAAGCATGGCTGACGATCGACCGTTCGCGTCCGCTGCGACACGCCATTGAAATCCGCCATCGGTCGTTCGAGACACCTGAATTCGTTGAGCAATTACGCCGGCATCACATCGCCCTGGTCGTGGCGGACACGGCCGGTCGATGGCCGCTCATGGAGGATCTCACGGCTGATTTCGTCTATCTGAGGCTGCACGGCGACGAAGTCCTCTACACCTCCGGCTACACCGAAGAGGCCTTGGAGATTTGGGCGCGTAAAATCGACGCGTGGAAAAACGGAACCCAAGCCGATGACGTGAAGACTTTGGCTCCTGCGCTCCCGGTTCGGAAAATGGGGCGCGATGTCTTCGCGTATTTCGACAACGACGTAAAAGTGCGGGCGCCGTTTGATGCGATGAGCTTGTCTCACCGCCTCGGGCTTGGGCCCGAGCCGGTCGAGTTGCCTTCGCCGGGAAGTGTCCGCGAAGTCGATCTCGTCGAGTGGCCGGTTTATGGGCGTGAAATATAATTATTAACGCCCCAAGTCGGGAGCGGAGTCTGCTTCCATAAGGACTTCCAAACGGCGTAGTGCCTCTTCGATCTCGTGACCGACTTGCTCCTCACCGGAGCCTTTCGCCGACATCCTGACGACAGCTTCGTCCGCTGGCAGATATTCCAGTTGCACGGTGACCTCGGTGCTTTCGTTGTCGGGAGCGGGTTCGAAACGCATGGTGCCGGCGTTGGCGATCAGCGATGCGTCGCTTGAGCGCCATGCGATTAAATTGTCAGGGGTATCGTTGATGATGAGCGCGTCCCATTCGAGCGGGCGTTCGCCGGGCGGAGCGCTCACTGACCAGTGTGTTTCGACGCGGGATCGGGCGGTGATGGCGACCGGATGTTCGATCACTCGGGCAAGGTTTTCGAGGTTGCGACAGAATGCGTAGAGTTGATGCGCCGGTTTATGAATGACGGCCTTGCGAAGGACTTTTACGCCTTTGTGGCCGGAAACGACGCTTTTGGACGGGACGAGACCTTTACGTTGGGCGATTGCGGTGGAACCGGTGCGTCGCGGGCGGGGTGAGGGGGAGGCCATGAGCAATAGTCTAATGTCTGGAATGATCGCCGCCCATCGGGTCTCGGTCTTAACCCATGCTCAAGCACTGGCCATGCGATCACATCGGTATCCTGCCGCCGGCACTTACGCTGAGCCGATCACGAGTGTGGGTGGTCAATGTTTCTAATTGCGCTTGGTTGAGAGGCGGTGATGACGCTTCCGCAGCCACCAGGCGATGCCGGCGAAAACCGCAAGTTGGGCGGTGTAGAAAACGCCTATAAAAATCATGCCGTCATGCGAAGGTGCGCTGCTGAATCCTCCAATGAAGAGCGCCACATACGAGCGCACTACATGAACGGGAAGCGCAATCGCGAAGTAGATCCGAATCGGAATGCCCGAAAGCGCCAACACGTAGTTACGCACAAAATACGGAATGGCCGGGGCGAGCAGCACCATCAGCGTGATCGCGCCGTTTTCTCCGGGCGGAACCTCGGGCACCCGGTGGTTGCACCGCGCGATGAAACGGAGAAGCGGTCGGCGCAGGAAGCTGCGCGTGATCCAGTGTGTGCCAAGCAGGTGTAATGCGGTGATGACGAAAACGATTCCGAGGCCGATCATGGGGCCGAAGCGAGCGCCGATCAGGAGGTAAACCATGCTGATCGGAAGGCCCGCCAGCGGTAGACCCATAGTGAGAGCGAGCACAAGCGGGGTATTGAGCCGATCCATCGCGCGAGGAATCGATTGCCACTCGAAGTCAGTGGTTATCAGCCATCCTAAAGCGGTCGAAATCAGGACTGCACCGAGCATCCCACTCAGCCACCGCCGGTTCAAAATATAGGCACGAAAGGCGCGCATACGTTATCAGCCACCGCGCACAAGCGGGGCGGCGACTTCGACGTTGTGACCCGGCTAAATTACGTTGGTAACGGCACTTTTACGGCGAGGACAGTTTGAGTGACTGGGGGAGGCGGAGTTGTTGTTTTTGTCCCATGAGGGGAACCCTTGGCGCGATTGGACTACCGTTGAGAAAACTACCGCCACCATGAACAAGGCTCTCTCCGTCGCTATCCTGCTCGTTGGCATTGTTCTGCTCATCTATGGGATAAACGCAGGAAACTCCTTTGCCTCTAACGTGAAGGAAACCGTCACCGGCACACCCACGAACAAAAGCATGTGGCTCATTATCGGCGGTATCATTGGTATTGTCGTAGGCGGCTTGGGAATCCTTCGGGGCGACAAGACCTAGTCGGCGAGGGAGTTGGAAGAGGGGCGATCAGTTGAATGCTTTATAGTTTGGAATTCCCGTGGGGGATTCATCGGTGCCGGTTTACGGAGATTCCCCCAAATCCAATGCGGTGGGACTGATTCAATTTACCCCGGGCAAGATTGCTGTGAGTTAGTCCGGCCTTCGCTCACGCTACGCCTTGGATAATCTCGACCACATCTTTTTCACCGGAGTTACCCCGGCGCCCAGTCGTCCGAAAACGTCAACGTATCGTTCTCCAGATCGACCAAAAGGGTGCAGCACGCCCCCTAGCCGAAGAGAATCTGAAAAGCCGCTGCATCCATTCATTGATTGGATACTGAGCAGGGCCGGCTTGCGGCCTGCGGCTTATCGCCCTTCCGCGATGCATCGCCGGGTGCAGGCCTGCTTGCGCCAGCTCAGGGTCACGTCGCCGGATTCGGCGCGCGATCTTGTGGAGCGGAGGCCTGAGTTGTTGCCGTTGGTTTTGAACATCGCGCTGATTGGGGTGAGCGAGTTTTTTCGGGACCGGCCGGTGTTTGCTCAGTTGGAGAAAAACGTGCTGCCTGAGTTGTTGGAAAAGCGCCGGTGTTTGCGGGTGTGTAGTGTGGGTGCTTCCGGTGGTCAGGAGATCTATTCAATCGCGATCTTGCTGGCGGAGGCCGGTGTGATTGAGCGATCCATGCTGCTGGGCGTCGATTGTCGGGCTGATGCGGTTAGGAGTGCGCATGCGGGGATTTTTGGACCCAGGGACATGGCCGGAGTAGAAGAGGACCGCCGTGAGCGTTTTTTCCAGCCGACGGACAATGGATGCTGGGCAATATCTTCGGTGATCAAAAATCGGATACGTTGGCGGGTTCAGGATTTGCTGGAGCTGGACGAGCCCCAATCATGGGATCTGATCTTGTTTCGCAACGTGGCCATTTACTTCAATGACACGCATGTGGTGGAGGCTTGGAGACGTCTTTGCGGGCAGCTTGCTCCCGGTGGCTTCTTCGTTACTGGCAAAGCCGAGAAGCCTCCCGGGTTTCTGCCGCTCACGCGTGTGGCTCCGTCCATTTACCGGAAAAACGGTCTCGTGTGATGCTCTCGGAACTTCTCTCCAAATTACAGCGCAGGCCGGTGCCGGCGTGCACCGTGGCTATCTATGTGGTTTGCACGGCCATCATGGCTTGGCTGCGGATCGGGCCATCGGGGAACCACGTAATTAATATCGATTACGGAATCCCCTTGTTGGTCTGTCTATGGTATCCCGAAAGGCGGTTGCTGTGGAGTCTGGTGGCAACCTTTGCGCTGATGGCCGCGTATAAGCTGTTCGTGTCACCCTCTGCTTGGGTGGGCGATAATCGGTTCGTGATATGGAGCGTGCAGATGTTCAACATGGTCATGATCGCCATGGCTGTTCACCTGGTGATTTATTTGACGAATAAGCTCCGTCGTCAAAAAGCGGAACTGGAAGGCGCCAATCACGAACTGCTCGTGCGTGAGGAAGAAATTTCTCATCAAAACGAGGAGTTGCAAAGCCAGTCCGAAGAACTCGCCCAGCAAAACGAAGAAGTCCATCAACAGGCGGATGAGCTGCAGGCTCAGGCGGAAGCGTTGCATCTGGCCAACAGCGAATCCACCAAGCGCCAAGCAATCCTTCAGGCCTTGCTTGATTCACTGAAAGCGGACGACTCCCGAGATCTGCCGGGGCGCATCTGCCATCTTTTGATGTCGCTGCTTGGCGAGCCCGTTTCGGCCGCGGTGGTTTTGGAGAAGGAGGGCGATGAAATGGTCGTGCTCGCCCAGGCCGGGCCGGTCGGTCTGTCGAGGCAGCGTTGGGCCTACGACAAGTCGTTCGCCTCGGTGGTGATGACGCACGATCGGACAGCGTGTGTTCCTGACCTGCGCCTTCGTCCGGATCTGGAAGGCGCGCAGTCCGGGTCTCGTATGTTTCTTTCGGTCTTGGCAACACCACTGCGGCTCGGTGGAAAGCCGGCCGGCGTAGTGAAAGTCTTTTCGACGCACGAACACGAGTGGACGCAGGAGCAGTTTCAGATCATCGAGTGGATGTCGGCCCAATGTTCGATGCTCATGGACTCGCGGCGACTGCAGGTTGAGCTCCAGCGAGCCAACGCCGATCTCGACCGCCTCGTGAAGGAGCGCACCGCCGAGTTGCAGGATTTGGTCAACGAGCTGGAGCACTTCTCCTATACGATTACCCACGACCTGCGTGCGCCGTTGCGCGCCATGCATGGGTTTGCCGGATTGTTGTCGGAGGAATGCATGTCGGTGCTCAATCAGCAAAGCCGTGAATACCTGGCGCGCATCACTACGGCGGCGAGTCGCATGGACCGCCTGATCACGGATGCGCTCAGCTACAGCAAGGTGGTGCGCAATGAAATGCCAATGGAGTCCGTCGACCTGGGACGGCTCTTGCGGGGCATGGTGGATTCCTACCCGAATTTCCAAGAACCGAACGCGCATATCGAGATCGCTGCGGACTTGCCTCTGGTTCTTGGAAACGAGGCGGGGCTGACCCAGTGCTTCTCCAATCTGTTGGGCAACGCGGTGAAGTTCGTGGCGCGCGGGAAGGTTCCGGTCGTGCGCGTCAGGGGAGAGTTGTTGTCGGACGGCCGGGTGAGGGTCTGGTGCGAGGACAACGGCATCGGCATTCCGAAAGATTTGCAGTCCCGGGTATTCGTCATGTTTCAGCGCCTGAGCAAAGATTACGAGGGCACGGGTATTGGCCTGACATTGGTCAAAAAAGTCGTCGAACGCATGGGCGGTGCCGTCGGCCTCGAGTCCGAACCCGCCAACGGATCCCGTTTTTGGATAGAACTCAGGGCTGCCGATTCTACACGATGAATTCCACCACACGCTTACTCTACGTTGAGAATGAGGACGACGACGTCTTTTTTATGCGCAACGCCTTCAATCGGCTGGGCATCGCGGGGTATTTCCATGCGGTGAGTGATGGTGATCAAGCCATCTCCTATCTCGCGGGTCTGCCACCTTACGATGACCGCGAGCTTCATCCGATACCGAGCATGGTGCTGCTGGATTTGAACCTGCCGGTCCGTTCTGGATTCGCGGTGTTGGAGTGGCTGCGTAGCCAACCGCACTTCCGGACATTACCCGTGGTGGTCTTTTCATCTTCCGGCCGGCTGGAAGATCGCCAAAGAGCGGAGCAACTGGGCGCTAGTGATTATCTGCTCAAGCCGAACTCCGGGGCTCAGTTCATCGAGCTGGCCGAGCGACTTTCGCATGTTTGCGCCGCCGCCCGGCTGCCGACGTGACTCGCTGGATACGCGGGGAGCACGTCTCTCGCGGGCACCCTGTTTACTGGCTCAGCCGAAATCGAGCGTCGGCAGGGGCGGGAAGAAGGTTTTCCCATTGAAAAGAGCGACGAGGTCTTCGAGCGCGGGGTATTTCTCGCAGTAGAAGTCAGCGCCGAGTGCACGCGCGTTTTCCATGTCGAGAGGGCGGTTGGACGAGCTCATGATTACGATCGGAAGGTTGTCGAATCCGGGCTGCGCACGAATCCATTTGAGCACCTCGAAGCCGTCTCGCCGCGGCAGCTTGAGATCTAGAAAAACGATGTGTGGACGAAGCTGATCGGGGTTCTGCAATCGCGATTGGAAATAGGCGATGGCTTGTTCTCCATCGGTCGCAATGTTGATGGGACTGGTGACATGGGCGCGCTTGAGGAGCAGCTGAATCAGCAGGATGGCATCATCGTCATCATCGACGAGCAGCACGGGTCGCGGGCTCGCGATGTCGAAGACGAAAGGGGTGGGAGGGCTCGATAGCGCTTTCATGAAATTGAACCGAGGTAAGGAATGCTCTCTGTCGGTTCTCGCGTTTCAAAAACGCACGTCACGCTCTCTGCTGTCGAGAGCGTCGCCCGGCTGGAGTATGGAAACCGCACAATCCCCCATGTGGATGTGGGGGATTTCCCGGGATCGCGTGGAGCGTTGGTGTAAAGGTCGTATTTAGGCACTCAGCGCGAAGTCCGCAGGCTTCTCTGTTTCAGTCGGCGTTTGGTGGCTGAGCTTGCGAACTCGTTCCAGCGCCCATGCAAGACGGTTGGAGACCTCGTAAGGATGCATGCGTAACAGTTGGGCAATGTTTGCGAGCGGCATGCCAAGAACATGCCGCAGGGCGAGCAACTCGCAGTCATGCGGATCGATTTTCCCGGGCTGGTTGGCGATGACCTGCACGAACAGTTTCAAATCCAAGGTGGACCGATTGCCCGGGGCATTTCCAGTCATGCGACGGCGGACCCGCGGTCCGACTGATTTCCAGTGATACATGCGGACAAACCGGAGGCTCGCGTAGTAGAGCCACTCGGCCACCGATGAAAACGCGTTGTGACCTAGTCGGCGGCGTGCGCGGGAAAAGACCTGTTGAGTGATTTTTTCCGCGGCGACTTCATCACGGAGCAGTGCGTGGGCGAGGTGGAAAACGGAACGGTGGTGATTGCGAACTAAGCAGACAAACGGATCGGTCTGATGCTGGTGATTGCGGTGCTTCCAAGCGTCCGGCTGGGGGCGGTCACTCGGGGAAGGTGGAAAGGAAAGCGGCGTGGACGAGACATGGGCATACATGGCGGCGGAAAGTCAGGTGGTTTTCCGGCGGCGGGCCGCGAGCATCTGTTCATGCTGGGCTTCTTCGATGCCCTCGATTGCGAGGCGTTCTGCGATGTCGTCATCATCGGCCTCGTTGTGGTTCGGAGCCTGCTGGCCGGGCACGGAAATGGGTTCACTGGGGTCCCGGCTCAAAGAGCGAGCTATCGCTGGACTGTCGTCCGAAGTAGTCTCAGGAAGGTCTCGTCCTTGGAGCTCATGGCGCGCAGCGCGTCGGTCTTGGTCTGTGATGGTGTCGCGCCCTTCAATTTGCGCGATTTCTAGGGCCCGATCTTCGATCATTGAAGGAGTGATTTCTCCGACTTCTGCGCCGTGCAGAAGGGTTTTTCCGAAATTGGGATCATGGGAATTCATTGGGTGGAAACGCTCAAGGGGTGGGGTAAGGGAAAAGGGGTTAAAAAGGAGTATAGTCGCGGGTTCGTGCTGAATATATCGGGCAATGGCCCCAACCGGGTGTGGGGGGGCGCGAAGTGACTCTATCCGGGGATGTAAGACGTCCTTTCGTCTCCGTGCGTTAGGACGAAAAACCGTCGGCCCTTGCGGTGCCGACGGCGGAGTTTTGGAGGGGAAGTAAGAAAGGGAATTCTGTTACTTGACCGTAATATTGTTCCGGACTTCTTTGACGCCTTGAACACCTGCGGCAATTTGACCGGCGCGTTCTTTTTCGGTGGCATTATCGACGAAGCCGCTCAGCTGGACCACGCCACGAAAGCTGTCGACGTTGACCTGACGGGCCTTGACGACCTCGTCCTTGGCCAGCGCGGCTTTGACCTTGGCGGTGATGGCGGAGTTATCGATGTATTCGCCGGTGCTTTCCCGGGTGGAGGTTCCCGAGCAGCCTGTGCTGAAAGCGATGGCGCCCGTGCCGATCAAAATAGCGACGGAGCTGCTCATAATACGGAGGTAGGTTTTCATGGTGCTAATTATTTTGTGGGGGTTACGCGCGTCATCATATCGACGTAACGGGTCTGGCACTACCGAGCCGAACGCAGCGCACCGCACCGGATTTTTTACCCTAAAAAACGCACGAAAATCCGCGAATGGGGAAACCGCCTGATGGCGACCGCCGATAAATTATTATATTCTGCACGGGAACTGCTTTTAACGTAAAAACACCGTAGTCTTGTGATCTCAGCATCCCTCGCTTCTCGCATCCTCACGGTTTCGGAGACCTCACGAACTATCCATGTGCTGGTCGTCGAAGACCAGGAGGATGATTATGTGTATCTTGAACGCATTCTGAGGAAAGCGGTGTTTGCACGCTACGAGCTTGTTTGGTGTGCGACGTATGAGGCGGGCTTGGAGGCGCTGGCGGCCAAGCGGCATGATGTGGCGCTTTTTGACTATAACTTGGGTTCGGGCACGGGCCTCGATCTTCTGCGCGAGGCCCTCGCCATGGGTTGCGAGCAGCCGGTCATCTTACTGACCGGTCACGATAGCCCCGAGGTGGACCGCGAGGCTCTGGGTGCGGGTGCGGCGGATTATCTCTGCAAAAACGGGCTTAATATCACGCAGCTCGAGCGCGCGATCCGCTATTCCTTGCGGCAGGCGCTGATGCTCGCGTCGGTGAAAAAGAGCCAGCACCAGTTGGAACTTTTCATGCGTAACGTCCCCTGTGCTATCTGCATTCGGGGTGAGGACGGACGTTACGTGTTCCAGAACGAACGCTTTAAGACCCATTTTGAAAACGCGCCGGTCAGTTCGATTTGGGAGCCTACGCCTTCTGAGGAACCGCGGTCATTTACCGATGGAGAGCATTATTGGTTGGTGAGTTCATTCCCGATGGACGAGGGGCGCAGTGGACGCCTGCAAGGTCTCGCGGCGATCGAGATTACCGAACGCATCAAGGCCGAGGAGATGCTGCTCAAGGCCACCGGTCTCTTGAACGGCATTCTTAAAAGTCTTCCGGTCATCGCATGGAACGTGAATGACGAGGGGACGATTCTTGAGGCGCGGGGAAGCGGATTGGAGGGGGTAGGGCTCAATGGCGAAGAACTCGTGGGTCGTTCCCTCGCTGATTTCTCTCCCAATGCGGCGGCTGAGATCGCGAAGACCTTCCAGACCGGCGATTCAAATTTCATTCTCCCTATCACCCACGAGGGACGCGAACACGCGTTCGACACCTTCTTCCATCAAACCCGCACGCAGGGTCGTAACGCGGTAGGCTTCTCGATCGACATCACCGAACGGCGTTGGCTTGAGCGAAAGGTTCTCCTCATTAGCGACACGGAACAGCTTCGCATCGGAGCCGATCTCCACGATGGATTGGGCCAGCACCTCACGGGTATCGCCTGCATGGCGGCGGCGTTGCGTGATCGATTGAAGGCGGCCGATCGGCCTGAGACGAAACAGGCCGACGATATTGCCCGTTTGGTCAACGAAGCCACTGCGCACACCCGGGCGCTGGCGCGAGGGTTGTGCCCCGTGCAACTGGATCAGTCCGGGTTACAGGCGGCGCTTGAGCATCTGGCTTACCAGGTAGAACTCGTCCACGGGATCGAATGCCATTTCCGATCCGACGAGGAGCCGTTCGAGTGTGAGCACGACAGCGCGCTGCATCTTTATCGAATCACCCAAGAGGCATTGCACAACGCAGCACGCCACGGCAAGGCACGCCGCATCGAAGTGGTGCTCGACTCCAGTCCCAAGGGCCGCCGCCTCGCGATCGAGGACAACGGCCAGGGTTTTGATCCTCTGCAAAAGCCCACCGGTTCCGGCGTCGGCTTGCGTCTTATGCAATACCGCGCCGCCATGATCGGCGGAAATCTTACTATCGAGTCGCAACCGCAAGGCGGAACGCGGGTCGAGTGCGTCTTCCCTTTCTCCATTTCTAAATGAAATCCACTTCGACCGCTCCGGGGCATCCGATTGCCCAAGTCACTCCAGTCGCGGCCAAGCGCCGCATCTTCCTCGTGGATGACCATCCCATCACGAGACAAGGCGTGGTTGTTCTCATCAACCAAGAGCCCGACCTCGAAGTGTGCGGAGAGGCGGATAGCGCGCCCAAGGCCTTCGACCTCTTGCAAAAGAGCAAGGCCGACTTGGCCGTCGTCGATATCTCGCTCAAAACGACCAGCGGCATCGAGCTGACGAAGAACCTCAAGGTGCTGTTGCCGGACCTTCCCGTGCTCATCATGTCGATGCACGACGAAAGCCTTTACGCCGAGCGCGCGCTTCGTGCCGGGGCGAAGGGTTACGTGATGAAGCAGGAGGCTAGTGACAACATCCTCATCGCCATCCGCCGCATCCTCGATGGAGAGCTCTATCTGAGCGATAAGATGAAGGAGAAAATGCTGCATCGCCTCGTGCACAATCGTAAGGACGAGGTGGTGTTCTCGATCGACACTCTGAGCGATCGCGAGATGGAAGTTTTCCAGCTGATCGGCAATGGTTTCAGCACGAGGCAGATCGCCACGAAGCTCAATCTGAGCGTGAAGACCATCGATTCCTACCGCGAGCACTTGAAGCTCAAGCTCCACATCGAAAAAGGAGCGGACCTTGTGCGGCATGCGATCCAGTGGGTGAAGAGCGAGAATATCGTCTGACCTCACGCAGTGCCTGAGCGGCATTGCGTGGCTTTAATGCGTAGTCGAATGCCCGTGGGCATGGCTGCGTCTTAACGGTGGGAGTTCCGTAGCGGGCGTTGCTGCCCAATGCGCTGCTATCGGAATCGGCGACGCTCGGTCGGTGTCGTGCACTTCGAAAATCCCCCATCCTTGCGGCGGTGGATTTGCCGGCCTGTGGAACGAAGGTAGCCGGATTCTTTAGCCCCGGGGAATCGTTTAAAATGCACGTTAGAACCATGAAATCCGTGCAAAAATCATCTATCGTGGCCTCAGCGGACGAAGGTAAATCTCCTGATCCCACGCTTACCGTTTTAATGATCGGCGATGAGGCGCGCAGTCGCCGTCTTCTCGCCTTTGGCTTGGCGGGGGAAGACGATGCTGTGACGTGTGTCGGTTCTCTGGTTGCGCTCGACGCGCTGCCTTCACTGAAAGGGTTTGGCGTGGTTCTCCTTGATTGGGAGATGAAGGCCGCATCCGGGCCGCTTCTGCTGCAACGTCTCCGGCAACTTGATACCGACATTCCGGTGATCGCTACGGTATCGGACGAACTCACGGCCCGCACGGCTCGGCAGCAAGGCGTTCACCATTGCATCACCAAGCCGTTTTCGACGCAGGAGCTGAAGGACCTTTTGGCCAAATGCGCCCGTGCTCCGCAGACTCAGGATTTGGAGGCGCATGCGGAGAACGACTTGGTCTCTTCGGAAGAGGAGCAGGTCACCTCGCCCGTCGCGTTTGGCTCCCAAAGCCAGCGGATGCGCCAGGTGCTGCAGGTCGCTTTGCGGGTCGCGCCCACCTCAGCGAATATCCTTATCTTGGGAGAGAATGGAACCGGGAAGACCGCGCTTGCCCGGGGCGTCCATGAACGCAGCTTGCGCAAACGGATGCCGTTCGTGACGGTCAACTGTCCCTGCCTCCAGGCTCAGTTATTGGAAAGCGAGCTGTTCGGCCATGTGCGCGGTTCGTTCACGGGGGCGGTTAATGACACTGTCGGCAAAGTGGCAGCTGCCGAGGGCGGGACACTCTTTCTCGACGAAATCGGCGAACTCCCGTTGGAGATTCAGCCGAAACTGCTGCGTCTCCTGCAAGACCGACAATATGAGCGTTTGGGCGAAACAAGAACACGGAATGCCAACATCCGTGTTCTCGCCGCGACGAACCGAGATCTGCGAGAAGAAGTGAAGGCCGGGCGTTTTCGTGAGGATCTGTTCTATCGTCTCAACGTGATCACGGTGGAGATGCCGCTCCTCCGACGCCGGCCCGAGGATATTCTTTCGCTCGCGGAAGAGTTCCTTCGCGAGGTGACGCAAGGGGCGGGTTTGCGGGGAAACCGTGCCTTCACTCCGGCGGCGAGACAGGCGCTGATGGCGCATTCTTGGCCGGGGAATTTGCGCGAGCTACGCAACGTCGTCGAACGCGCCGCGATCTTGTCGGACCGGGATAAAATCGACGTGTCTGACTTCCCGGTGTTCAGCACGGCTGCACAGCTGGGGCTTCCTCAAGTGGGTGACCTTGTCAGCCTCGCAGAGTTGGAGGAGGCGCATATCCGAGAGGTCGTGGCGCGCACGCAAACACTGGGCTACGCTGCCCACATCCTCGGTATCAACCAAGCTACGCTTTACCGTAAGCGCAAACGGCTGCCCGGCTCGATCGAGGCTTTTCCTGTCGCAGAAGGGAAGCAGTCCAAGACTTGGTGCGGTAACGAACAGATGGAGTTCGGGACTGCGTAGCGCATGCGGTAAAATCAAACCCCTCGAACGTCACAGAGGCGTCGACATCGAGGGGATGAGGGGAAGTCGATGGAGCGGTTAAGATGCCGCCGCCTTTTTGGGATCTGGCCGTTCCAGCCGCGTGACAGGCTTTTCCTGACTTATGGTCTCATCGAAGATAGGGGCGGAAACGGAGATCCCTCCCATGCCTTCAACCTCGGGATCGACACCCAGAAGCTGTCGTTCGGCCTCAAGCCAGATTTCCTCATCGCGGCCGACGGGGCGACCGTAGCCTTCCCACAATTCCCGCGCACGTTGCGAAATGTTTTCCTGAGATGCAGGAGAAGCTATGTCGCGTTGAACGGCGGATTTCTTCATGGGAATGCTTGGGATCGGTCATACCGTCGGCCCACGGCGTCCGCCGCGTCCCATGACCAGCGAAGCGATGAAAAGCACGAGGAAGATCACGAACATGATCTTGGCAATGGAGGCGGCGATACCGGAGATGCCGCCAAAGCCGAGGGCAGCCGCGATCAGGGCAACGACGAGAAAAATAATCGTGTAGCGTAACATGATAGGGGGGAATTGAGGTTGTTGCGCCAAGGCGGTCGTCGCCATTTGCGCTACCTCTGGAGGGGCATGCGCTGTGCCAATGTCTTTTGATGATCCAATCAGCGAAGAGCCAAATTCATGCGAATTCGGAGCTCAATTGGCTGCAAATCAGATTGCACGAACGCCGTGAGTAGCCGGTCATTTTGCAATCCGAGCAGTGGGTGGGTGATCGTCCAAATCAGGAAATAAAAACGCCCCGCAGAAAGGCTGCGGGGCGTGTAGAGTGCCGAGCTTAGCGACTACGTGGGTTTTGAGTCACAGATTAAAACCTACGCCTAGGTTCCAGAGGAAGGCGCCATTATCGAAGTTCTCTTTCGCACCGTGTGAATTGGTGAAGGTCCATTCGTAGTTTACGAGGGCGAAGACGAAGGTCTTCGGCTTCACGTAAAACTTGAGACCGCCTTCAATGCCGGCTGCAAAAGTGTCACTGGTGTTATCTCCATAGAGACCGCCAAAATTCAGGCCGATGAAAGGCCGAAGATTGGTAGTGCCGAAGTGATAATCGACAGCGGCAAACGTCGAGCCGTCGAATTCGGAGTCGTTGCCAGTTCCCGAACGGTTTGTGTAGTTCACGGATTGGCGTCCGACGACTTCGAGCTGGTCGCTCAGAAAATAACCTACCGAAACGTTCACGCCACCGAGCGAGTTGTCGAAGTCCTTGTTGCTGGACCCACTGCCGCCCAGCGTAAGCTCCCACTCGCCCATTTGGGCGCCGAAGCCGTCGTATCGAGGGGCGGTGCTGGTCCGATATTCCGCGTGAGCCGTGAAAGCCGAGGCGATGAATAACGAAGAGACCGCGAGGATCAGTTTTGTTTTGTTCATTGGATTTGTTTGTTGGTTATCCCCGGTCAGGGGATTCAAACACACTTCCGGTCCGGTATCCGTCTCGCAATACACAAGGGACTTGCGAACGCCCGAAAGCTCCATCGGGGAGCGCTCTGCGATGGCCATCGGAAATTGATTCCAAGTAAAGATCCGACGGGAGGGCGTGGCGCTGATAGCTGGGGCGGTTCATGCCGACTCTGTCTGACGAGTTGGCCTGATCGGCTGATGGCAAGCGTGTCGGATAATACCTGCACCGATACTCCGGAGGTGCGCCCGTTTTACGTGCGGCGGTCGGAACGACGCGAGGCCTCCCCGGTCCTGCCTAAAGGTGAACCGGTGCCTCCTTTTCAATCCGCGCCATTAACTGAACGAAGGAATTACCATGTCCAAAAAATCCGTATTCTGCATCTCCACTTCGCGCATTCAGGCTGAACGTATCATCGACAGTCTGCGTGCCGCCGATTTCTCCAACAGCGACATTTCGGTGCTGTTTCCCGACAAAGACACGACTCACGACTTTGTGCACGAGAAGCACACCAAGGCTCCCGAGGGCGCGGTCGCGGGTGCAAGTGCCGGCGGTATCGCTTGCGGTGCCCTCGGCTGGATCGCCGGCATTGGCGCACTCGCGATTCCGGGTGCCGGGCCGTTCATCGCCGCGGGCCCGATCGTTGCCGCGTTGAGTGGCGTTGGACTAGGGGTGACCATTGGCGGCATCACCGGTGCGCTGGTGGGTCTGGGTATCCCGGAGTTCGAAGCCAAGCGCTACGAGGGCAAGATCAAGGCGGGCAACATCCTCATCTCTGTTCACACGGAGAACTCAGACGAGGTGATGGCTGCGCGGAAGATTTTCCGGCGCGAGGGCGGCGACTATATCAGCAGCACCGGCGAAGCCTCGGTGCCGAGGGCTGCACAGGTCGATTATGCCCCGAAAAATAATTAGCCGGAGGCGCGCTTACGTTCGGCCGGGATGAGGTTTCGTTACTAGCCTTTACCCCGGCTCTGCCGGTCTTTGATGATGATGTTGATCACGAGCCAGCATCCACCGCCGGCGGCGGAGAGAAAGCAGAGGATCGCGAAACCCGGATAGCCGAAGAGGCGAAAGCGCGTTTCCACCCGCATCATCAGTGCGGCGCCGACGATGAGGGCGGCGAGCACGAGGCCCGTGGTGATGCGGTTGGCGATCTTCTGCATGCCGTCGAGTATGAGCTTCGCATCGACCGCCTTTACCTTCACTTCGACCTCGGCGTTGGTGACGGTATCAAAGAGCCGATTGAGGCGACCGGGTAATTGGATCGCGAACTCCTTTAGCTCAAGAAGGGTGCTGAAGAGGCTTCCTTGAGTGAGATCCTTCTTTATTCGCTGCGTCATCAGGTCGGTAACGTTGCGGCGAATGGAGGCATTGGGATCGAAAGACGGATCGAGAATGCGGCCGATCTGGTCGAGCTGCAGCAAGGTCTTGCCGAGGAGCGCGAGTTCACTCGGCACGAAGAGCCCGTTGTCGCGTGCGTGGGTGCTCACATCGATGAGGGATTGGCCGGTGTTGATCCGCTCAAGACCTTGGTCGCGACGTCGGGCAACCAGACTGCTGATCTTTCGGCGAAACTCGGCTGGATCAAACGTCGATAGCCGTTCGCTCATCCGAATAACGATATCTGCGGCCTCTTCGCCTTTCCCCTCGCTTACGGCGATGAGGAGTTTGAGCAGATTTTCCTGCATTCCGGGCGCAGTGTGGCCCACCATGCCGAGGTCGATAAGCGCGATACGATTATCGTTGGTGAGGAAAACGTTTCCGGGGTGAGGGTCGGCGTGGAAAATCCCGTCCACCAGCACCTGTTTCAGGTAGGCCTTAAAAAGCTCTTCGACCAACGTCGCGCCATTGATCTCGGTGTGCGCGAGCGGGCTGATCGAGGTGATCTTACGGCCTGGCACGTAGTCCATGGTGAGGACGTTGCGCGTGCAGTAATCCGACACCGGTTGCGGCACGGTAATGAGCGGGAAATCCTGCAGGTTTTTCCCGACAGTCGTCAGGTTGTGCGCTTCATTTTCGTAATTGAGCTCTTGCTTAATGGTGAGGCGAAACTCCTCGATAACCGTGGCGAAACGATAGCGGTGACCAGCGGTCGTATGCTGGTCGAGGAAGCCGGCGATCTCGGCAAGCACTTCAAAATCGTCGGCGATTTGAGCGCGGATGCCTGGACGCTGAACTTTCACGACGACTTCGCGTCCATCATGCAATGCTGCCGCGTGCACCTGGCCGAGCGATGCGGCCGCGAGAGGCGTGGAATCAAAACGGGCAAACGCCTTCGAGATGCGCACGCCCAGCTCATTCATCACGATGGCTTCCACCTCTTCGTAGGGAAACGGCGCGATCTTGTCCTGGAGTCGTTCGAGGGCTTTCAGATAAGGAACAGGCAACAGGTCGGGGCGACCGGCGAGGACCTGGCCGATCTTGATGTAGGTCGGTCCCATTGCTTCGAGGTCGTCCGCGAGCTGATTGGGCGTGATGTTTTTCCCGACTTTTCGCTCTTCAGCGTCCGGATCATCCAGCTGATCAAACCCCATGCTTTGCACCAAGTCAGAGCGACCGTATTTCCAAAGCAGGAATGCGATCTCTTTGTAACGTTTTAGGTGGTTGCGGGAGAGCTTCATGATACGCCAGCGGTGTTGGTCGGATGGGAAAGACCGACAACTTGAGAGGCTCACGGTTCGCGAAGGACTCCCTCGGTAACTCCTGACGCGAATCTCGTCCGGAACCAGCCAGCCGGTTGGGTTGACTGTGCAGAAAGGGCCGTGCGCAATGCCAGGTCGGAGTTCCGATATCCCCTTATGTTTAACGCAGCCAAAGACGCTCTCTCCAGCCAGGCCGCCCGCAGTTACGTCAACGGGTTGATCAAACGCTACGGCGAGGTGCGTGAACTCAAAATCGATTCCAAGGCGAAGACCGTCGACATCACCTGCGTCCTCATCGGCGAGCATCAACCGGTAAAAGTGCGTATCGAGAGCTACCGTATCGAGAGCGAAGGGGCCCATCGTTTCGTCAAGATTCAGGCATGCTCCTGCTCTCGCCCTTGGCTTCAGCACTTGTTGGAAGATCACTTGTGTGGCCGGCGCGTGAAACTGCCCTCGTGGGCCGCAGCGGCACTGTAGGCGGCTCGCCGTCTATAGATCTGTTCTTTGGCTACCGGTTACCTCTGTGGCGTGCCTTTGTGGGATGCCGGTTCTTGGGCGAGCGCCGTGTGTTTGAACTGAGGGTTCTCGGCCGCGAGGTCGTCGCGCGGCTCATAGCCGATGAGGGCCCGGGCGTCCGACAGATCAAGCCGCTTGAAACGATTGTTACTCAGGCCGTGGAAGATCGCGAACCGCAGTGTCTCATCATCAACACAGCGCACGATCAATTGCGTGAGGTCTCTTCGGGAAACGAACGCATCCAACAGTCCGGCGTTGTCCGAGTCGGCGGCAATGGTGAGCGGCTGAAACGCTCCGATGCGCAGCACGATCACTGACATACCTTCCTGCTCCGCAAAATAGCGGCCGAGCGCTTCGCCGAAGCACTTCGAAACGCCGTAGAGATCGCCCGGGTTTACCGGCTCACTGGTCTTCACCTGAACGTCGACCGGGTAGCCGGAAACCGCATGGATAGAGGAGGCATAGACCACGCGCCGAATCCCAGCCATTCGCGCCGCCGACATGAGGTTGTAGGTGCCGATAATGTTGGACTGAAGCAGACTGTTCCAATGGGCATTGGGATTCGCATCGCCCGCCAAATGGACGACCGTATCCATGCCTTGGCAGAGTTCGATCAATCGTGGGCGGTCGTTTAGATTCGCCTCAACGACTTCGCCGAACCTCGTTAATTTTTCCGTATCAGAACTGTCCGGACGCACCATGAGGCGACGCACGTGATGGGCCGGCGCATGTTCGGAATAATAGGAGCCGATGTGACCGCTCGCCCCCGTGACTAGCACGTGATGAACCCGCGTCGTCTTCAGCTTGCTGAACGTTTCGCTGGGCGTGAAGGAGAGCGGCATACCCGCCACTATAACCATTACGAGACGGCTCGTGCATCGGGTCTCGTTCTTGGATCAACACAGGTAAATTCACGTCTTCACGCGTATGCGGCGCGAACGCGTTACGAGAGGCTTGGCGCGGCGCGCTGTTGCCTACGTGTTTTCGTGGAGGCGATCGTTGAGTTTACCGCTGAGACACCGGAGCCGTGCGCCCGGTGCTGGCGTGAGATAGCACGACCGTGAAGCGCGTGCCGGTGCCTTTAGGCGCGGGACCGGCACTGATCTTACCGTTCATGCGTTCAACAGCCCGATGGACGATCGATAGTCCGATGCCGGTGCCCGAGTGCTCGGGATGGAATCGCTCGAAAAGTCCGAAGATGCGGCCCTGCGCCTCGGGAGGAAGTCCGATGCCATTATCGGTGAAGAAGACCATTACGCTGTCGGCGGTGATCTCGGTGGAAATGTCCAGCCGGGGTTGCGCGTCCGGTGCGACAAACTTGATCCCGTTACCGATCAGGTTTTGAAAAACGACCTGTAGCATCGTCGGGTCGCCGAGCACGATAGGCAGCGGACCGGTTGCTGCGATGGTGGCATTTCGATCGACGATCTCCGTATTCATCAGCGCGGTGGTCGCGCGTAAGACTCCATCGAGAGGGACGGCGGTCAGTTGCATTTTTTGCCGTCCGATGACCGCGTATTTCAAGAGGTCTGAGATGAGGTCGTCCATCTTGGCGACGGATGTCTGAATGCGCTCCAGATGCTCCATCGCCAGCGGGGAGAGTTCGTCGGCACAGTCCTCGAGCAGGATCTGGCTGAAGCCGGAGATGCCGCGCAACGGGCTGCGTAAATCATGAGCGACCGAGTAGTTGAACCGCTCCAGTTCTTGGTTGAGTTGTTCGATCTCGATGCGGCGTTTCTCGCTCTGACGCGCGGCGTCGATCAGACTGAAAATCTTGGGCACGAGAGGGAATAGCGCGATCGCCGTGGCGAGGGAGGCAGCGGCAGTCAGCACCTTGATGTAGCCAGAGAGCCAGTAAACCGGCCTCCAGATTACCCACACTTCCATGAAGTGGGTGAAGCCGCACGAGATGATGAAGATTCCGAAAGCCAGAAATACCCAATGGAACGGAATGCCTTTGCTCGCCTTGTAAACGAGGTAACCGAGCGTCACTGAGATGGAAACGTAAGCCAGTCCGATCACCGAGTCGGAGACCACGTGCAACCATACGAGCTTGGGGTTGCTTAGATAGCAAAACTCATGGGGCATCCCGATGCGCGAGAAGACCGGAATCCCTAGCGCTTCAAAGAGGAGCACGCCAAGGAGAACGGCACCGCCGATAGCGACGCTCCAGCGGAAAAACGGTTGAGCAAACCAGCGAGGGGTCGCGGGTTTGGAAGAGGAGGTGGAGGACATTAAGCGAGGTTGATCGCGGTGGTGGTGTTAAAACCGGTCCACCAATCGTGCAAAGCCTTGACCATGGGTTCGAGCCGGTTGGGAGCGGTGGATTTCACCACGTAGGAATTGGCGCCAAGCGAATAGGCGCGATTGATATCTTGGGGAAGAGCGGAGGATGAAAAAACGATCACCGGCAGGCGGTATCCGTCCGGTGTTTCTTGCCGCCAACGCAACACCGCGAAGCCATCTTTTTTCGGCATCTTCAAGTCGAGGAGGATGAGGGTTGGCTTGGGGTGCTGAATGCGGTCCACATAAGCGCCGCGTCCCTGAACGTAATCGATGAGATCGTCTCCGTTGGAAACGTGGACCATCTGGAAAGCGGAGCTTGCCCGGCGTAACGCACGCGCGAGAAGCAGCGCGTCCGACGCATCGTCTTCTGCAACCAGTAAGACGTTTTTTGGCATGCGCGGATTAATGTATTCGCGGTGCTTTAAGGCAAGCGGGTTCAGGCAGCGCGGGGTAATGTGCATCGGACTATCCCGCCGCTCACGAGCCCGACTGCGCAGCTGGCGAAGGGCCCGGTGGCAGCACTGCTGCTGTCGCGTTAAGATACGTATTATGCCGAAGCTCTCACCGGAAGCCCAACGTCCCGCGCCCACGCAGCCTCGGCAGCCCGGTATCGAAGCACAGATGAATCCGCGTCCGCGTGCTGAAGACCCGGGAGCGCGCGGTGCCGGGAAGCTCGTAGGAAAGGTCGCGCTCATCACGGGTGGCGACAGCGGTATCGGTCGGGCGGTGGCGATCGCGTTTGCACGTGAAGGCGTCGATGTGGCCATCGCTCATCTCGAGGAAGAGGCGGGCGACGCCGAGGAGACTGCAAAACGCGTCCGTGAATTCGGTCGGCGCTGTATCCTCGTCGAGGGCGACATTGGTCGTGGCGAGACGTGCCGGGAGATTGTGCGACAAACAGTAAGCGAGGTCGGACGCCTCGACATCCTCATAAACAACGCGGCCGAACAGTATCCGCGCGAAGACCTCACTGAGATCAGCGAGGCGCAGTTGGAGCGCACGTTCCGCACAAATATCTTCGCCCAGTTCTATCTGACCAAAGCGGCGCTGCCTCACTTGAAAGCGGGATCGGTCATCATTAACACCACCTCGGTCACCGCGTATGCCGGCAGTCCTCAATTGATCGACTACTCGTCCACCAAGGGCGCGATTGTTTCCTTCACACGTTCGCTGGCTCTGTCGCTGGCGAAGCGCGGCATCCGGGTGAACGCGGTGGCGCCCGGCCCGATTTGGACGCCACTCATTCCTTCGACCTTTCCAAGAGAGAAGGTAGAGACCTTTGGTGCCGACACGCCGCTTGGGCGCGCCGGTCAACCCGATGAAGTGGCCCCGTGTTATGTGTTCCTTGCCTCGGCCGACAGCGCCTACATGACCGGCCAAGTCCTGCACCCGAACGGCGGGCGGGTGGTCAATGGCTGATGCAGCAACGCGCGCAGGGCTCTCAGGACGCGGTCCGATTGCGAGCAGGCACAAGCATGGTTAGGATGAGACCATGTCACTGTCCGCCTCCCTTCGCAGGCGCCCACGCGCTCGGGCAACCTCGCGCGTTTCTCCGCCCGCAGTCGTAGCGGAAGCGCAGGCAGTCGCGGATGAAGCGGGTCTGCGCTACGTCACGGATCAATCTCCCGGCATCAGGCGCTATCCCTCGGCCGGGGGCGGCTTCGTCTATCGGGATGTCGGCGGGCGATTGGTCAAAAACGACGAAACGCTGGCTCGCATTCGCAGCCTCGCGATTCCGCCGGCATGGGTGGGCGTGTGGATTTGTCCGAATGCCCGCGGGCATTTGCAGGCCACGGGACGCGACGCGCGCGGACGCAAACAGCACCGCTATCATCCCAAGTGGCGCGAGACGCGCGACAGCGTGAAGTTTAATCGCACCATCGCGTTTGGGCGTGCTCTGCCGCGAATACGCCGCCGGGTTGCTCGCGACCTGCGCCGTCCGGGCTTGGGGCGGGAAAAGGTTCTCGCCGCCATGGTGCGGCTGTTGGAGACGACGCTCATCCGCATCGGCAACGAGGAGTATCTTAAGCAAAACCACTCCGTGGGGCTCAGCACGATGCGTGATCGTCACGTGTCGATTAGAGGCGGCGTTATCCACTTCAACTTTCGCGGTAAGGGCGGCAAACGCCACGAGATCGACTTGGAGGATCCGCGGCTCGCGCGAATTGTTCGTCGCACGCAGGAGTTGCCCGGTCAGGAACTGTTTCAATACCTCGATGAGAACGACGAGCAGCATAAAGTCTCATCGACCGACTTGAACGCTTACCTGCGCGATATCGCTGGCGCGGAGTTTTCGGCCAAGGACTTTCGCACGTGGTCCGCCACCGTGCTTGCCGCTTTGGCTCTGCGTGAATTGGCCCCGTCCAAAAGCGTGAAGCAGGCCCGCCGTAACCTCGTCTCCGCAATCGAGAACGTTGCTCGCCGACTCGGCAACACGCCAGCGATCTGTCGCAAGTGCTACATCCATCCCGCCGTCATGGACAGCTACCTCGACGGGAAAACCATTCAAGTAATGAAAGCGCGGGCGGCGGCCGATCTGCACGCGCCGCACTCTGGGCTCAGCGTGGAGGAGAAAGCAGTGCTCGCGTTCTTGCAGAGCCGCCTCCGCGCAAACCGGTAAATCCTTGGCCGGTAAAACCCCCACTCCCTGTGCGGGGGGCGGCCTGCAAGACGCGGGCGATGTTACGAGGTAAATTCTCGGAACCATCATGAGTAAAAAGCCTTCAGTCCCGTCTTCACAGCCGCCTTCGTCGCCGGAGAAGAAAAAGCAGCAGCCGCCCAAGGAGTCGGCTTCTCAGAGGGCGGATAAGGAAGCGCGCAAGGGAGAACCGCTTAAGGTGGATAGCCCGAAAGACCGGTCCCCCAAGCAGGAGAATCTTTGACCAAAATCGAGGCGCTCGTCGTCTCGTGAAAAGTTCCGATCAGAAGGTGCTCGCCGGCTGGACCAGCCTGCGAAGCCAGGTCGGTTTTTCTTTTTCACGGTGCGCGAGATGCAGGCGTTTAGAAAACTCCACCTCCATCGGTAAACGTCATGCGCGCGGTAAGACTCTGGAAAGGCTACTGCTATCCCCTCGGGGCGACTTGGACCGGGAAAGGGGTGAACTTCGCCTTGTTCTCGCAGCACGCCACCGGTGTGGAGCTCTGCCTGTTTGACCATGCCGATCGCCCGGAAATCGCACGTGTTCGTCTGACCGAATACACCGATCAAGTCTGGCATGGATTCCTGCCCGATGCGCGCCCCGGACTGCTTTATGGCTACCGGGTTGAAGGCCCCTACGAACCGGAGAAGGGCCACCGCTTCAACGCGAACAAGCTCCTGCTTGATCCGTATGCGAAGGCGGTCTGCGGCAGCCCTGATCGTTGGGACGAAATGTTCGGCTATGTGATCGGCCACCCGGACAAGGACCTCTCCTTCGATGATCGCGACAACGCTCTCTTCGCACCCAAGGGCATGGTCGTGGACACCAAGTTTAAATGGCGTGATCAAAAGAAACGCATCCGTCGCCCGTTTCACGAGACAGTCATCTATGAACTGCACGTGAAAGGGTTCTCCCGGTTATGGGACGAACTGCCCGAGAAACTCAGGGGCACTTACGCCGGCCTTGGTAGCGCCACGGCCATCAAGTATTTCAAAAAGCTCGGGGTCACCGCGCTGGAACTCATGCCGGTGCACGAGCACGCCGAGTCGAGGCATCTGATCGAAAAGGGGCTCTCCGATTATTGGGGCTACAACACGCTCGGCTTCTTCGCCCCCGAGGGAAACTTGAGCAGCTGCGGTCACGACGGCTGCCAGGTCCGCGAGTTCAAGACCATGGTCGATAACCTCCATGCAGCGGGCCTCGAGGTCATCCTAGATGTTGTCTATAACCACACCGCCGAGGGCAATCACTGGGGGCCGACGCTGAGCTTTCGCGGGATCGACAACGTTAGCTACTACCGCCTCGTGACCGGCCATCCGCGTTACTACATGGATTACACCGGGACGGGTAACACGCTCAACGTGCCGCATCCGCGCGTGCTGCAGCTGGTGATGGATAGTCTGCGCTACTGGGTGACCGAGATGCACGTGGATGGTTTTCGTTTCGATCTGGCACCGGCACTTGCGCGCGAGCTGCACGAAGTCAGCAAGCTGTCCTCCTTCTTCGACGCCATTCACCAAGACCCGATCATCTCTCAGGTGAAGCTCATCGCCGAGCCGTGGGACTTGGGCGATGGCGGTTATCAAGTGGGCAACTTCCCTGTGCTCTGGGCGGAGTGGAACGGACGCTACCGCGACACGTTGCGCCGCTACTGGAAGGGCGAGCACGGCCGTATGAGCCGCTTTGCCCACCGCTTCTGCGGCAGCGCCGACATCTACCAGAGCAATGGAAAAACACCCACCGCCAGCATCAACTTCATCACCGCTCACGACGGGTTCACGTTGCGCGATCTGGTTTCCTTCAACGAAAAACACAACGCGGGCAACGGCGAGTGCGGGCGGGATGGCTCCGATAACAACAACTCGTGCAACTGGGGACACGAGGGTCTGGACGCGTCCGCGGAGGTCGAGGTGCTGCGTCGTCGAATGATCCGGAATTTCTTCGCGTCACTGCTGCTTTCTCAAGGCGTGCCGATGATTCGTGCGGGCGACGAATACGGCGGCACTCAGCGCGGTAACAACAACGCCTATTGCCAGGACAACGAGATCAGCTGGCTCGACTGGTCGCGGGACGAGCACGCGAAGCAACTCACCGAGTTCACCAGCCGGCTGATCCACTTTCGGCTCAAGCACCCGATTCTTCACCAGCCGAATTTCTTTCGCGGACACGATCTGCGTGGCAACGGAGTGAAAGACATCAACTGGCTCAACGCGGACGGCTCGGAGATGGACGACAAGGCATGGCAGTCAGATGTCTCCAAGGTCTTTGGAGTGATGCTGTGCGGCGACTCGTTGGATCTGCGCGACTATTACGGCAGGGCAGTCTGCGATGACACATTCCTCATTTATTTTAACGCCGATTCCGCCGACGTGGCTGTGACGCTGCCGGGTAAAGGCGGAGATCGCGTGCGCTGGTGTCACGTCATCAACACGGCGGATGAGGCGGGGTTCGTCGCGGGTGCGCCCACCTATTCGGCCGGTGCGGAACTGCCGCTGATGGCCCATTCGGTCGCTCTCTATGCCCAAGCGCAAGGCAGCGGGGATGAAGCCCGTTCCTTCAAACAAAGATGGTGGCCCGCCTCGTCATGAACTCCGCCACCGCGAACCCCTTTCCTCCTTCCCGATATTTCAAAAACGAACATCCGCACTGCACTAAAATGAAACACGAGAAAGCCATGAACGACTGCCACGTGACGACGACGAAACCGAATAGCAAAAAAGCACGGGCGACCTTGCCCGCGATTTTTTTTAACCGGGAGGGCGAGCCCGAGATGGGCAGCGTGCCGGTGATCGCCCCCGCGTTCAGGAGCGATCCTCGGCCCTTTCGAGTGCAGGCAGACATCAGCTCCGTTCCGACGGCATTCCCGTTGGATGCGGCCACCGCTTCGAATCGTCTTCGGCGCGCGTTATTTGAAACAGGCCAGTTATGCGTGACGACGGCGGACGGGTTGTCCCGGGTGTGTTTCGCCGGAGTAGGTGATCCCGAACGCTTGTTTGTCGAGGCGGTGCCGCGTGAGGTGCCGGTGCCTTCCTTGGAGTGTGAGTTCCCTGGGTGCTTGTGTTCGCTGACGCAGGCAGAGGCGATCCTGCGGAGGATTTACCGTGGAGAGCGTAGCGAGCGGGTGGCGGAGTTTCTCAATCAACTCGCCTTCGGCCGTCGCAAACGCCGGGTGCTTGTGAGTGAGCGCCGGATGCATGCCGCTTAGGTGCTGCGGTGTAATGGCGGCGTAAGAGAGCGCGAATATCGCTTGGTCGCGGCGATTGACCGGGGGCTCCTTCGTTGGTGCCCCCGATGCCGGTTTCGCGGGGCGTGTGGTAATTTTCCGCCTTATGAAAACCATCGATCTTATGCTCAACCAGCACCCGCGTGCCGTGCCCACTTCTCGTGAATCCTATGCGGAGGCGATTTCGGCGCTGGGAATTTGCGAACAGATTTGCACCTCCTGCGCCGACGCCTGCTTGGGCGAAAGTGAGGACCTAAATCATTTGGTGCGTTGCATCCGGACCAATCTTGATTGCGCAGAGATTTGCGCGACCACCGGCCGGCTGCTCACGCGTCAGACCGAGACGGATGGCCCTGTTGTCCAGGCCCAGCTACGCGTATGTGTGCTCGCCTGTCAGGCGTGTGCCGACGAATGCGCTGCTCACACGTCCATGCACGGACACTGCGCCACCTGCGCCGACACCTGCCGCTATTGTCAGGAATCCTGCAATCGCCTCATCGACGTGATATCTTCTTCGGGCGTGCGCGAGGACACGTTTTCGACTGAGGATATCGAGTCACGCTGACTTTGCGTTGGGGGCGGCCGTTGACGTCCGCATGGGAACCAGGCGCAGTCCCGAGGCGCCTTCACTTTCCGCGGCCTTGGCGCCTTCGTGATATTCGGCGTCTTGGTTGACCTGCCAGAGGTCATAAAGGCGGCGTCCGGCGAGGATGTTTCGGACGCACAACATCGCCGTCATCATGGCGTGATCTTGGTTGTTGTATTTGTGCATGCCGTTGCGCCCAACGAGATGGAGGCTCGGGAAGTTTCGCTCCAGTTCCACTCGCAGGGCATCGACGTTGGCGGCGTATTGATCGTCGTAGACCGGGTAGGCCTTCTTTTGTCGGACAACACAGCCGTCGATAACATCGCCGACCTTCGCGAGGCCGATCTTTTCGAGTTCCATCTTCGCGAGCATGATGAGGGCTTGATCGCTTGCGTCCCAAAGGCCGTCGCCTTCGAAGCAGAAATATTCGAGGCCATAGCAACACATGCCGGGCTCGGCGATCAGCTCGGGTGACCAGGATTTGAAATTTTGAATGCGGCCGACTTTTACGGAGGGGTCGTGGATATAGATCCAGTTATCGGAGAACTGATCGGTGTCCGGGAGGATAAGCGCGACGGTCAGGAAATCCCGGTAGCTGAGACGGCCAGCCGCGGCGAGCGTGGGCGAGGGCAGTGCCGGTGTGAGGCTTTGCGCCAGCTCGCGAAGTGGAGCGGAGGAGATCACCTCGTCGGCGTTGACGAAGGATTCCTTTCCGGCGGTGTCGCGCAACGTGAGCTTCCAGCGCCGGCCATCGTAGGCGCAGGCGGTCACTCGCTTGCCCATCAGCACCGAGCCGCCTTGCTCGCGAATGCGCTGGGTGCACGCTTCCCACATCATACCCGGGCCGTGCCGTGGGTAGCGGAAGGAGCTGATGAGCGACTTGGCGATTTTGGACTGGTCTCCGCCTTTCTTTCGCGGGGTGAAAGCGTCCTTGATCGCGGAGCCCAGCGAGAGGCCCTTGATACGCTGTGCGGCCCAATCGGCGGAAATCTCGCGACAGTCCATGCCCCAGACTTTTTCGGTGTAGCTCTTAAAGAAGATGCTGAAGAGGCGGTGGCCGAATTCGTTGCTCACCCAGTCTTGGAAGTTCGTGGGGGAGCGCACGGGCTTCACCCGCGCCTTGAGCCACGAGAGCACGCAGTGGAGGGACTCGATGGGGCCGAGCTTCACCAGCGCTTCGAAGGGCTTAAGTGGATACGCGAAGAACTTGCCCCGATAAAAAATGCGCGATGAGCGTGGGCGAACGAGGAAGTCGTTGGGCAAGATTTCATCCCAAAGCGCTTCGACCTCGGGCGATTTGGAGAAGAACCGGTGTCCGCCGATGTCGAAGCGATAGCCGTGGTAGTTAACTGTCCGTGAGATGCCGCCGACGTAGTTGGGATCAGCCTCAATCACGGTGGCCGAAACGTTTTCCTTGGTGAGAAGATATGCGGCGGTCAGTCCGGCCGGACCGCCTCCAATGATAGCGATGTGACGTCGTGGCATAAGAGTTAAGCGACCCATTCGCCGCGCAGGAATTGGCCGGCGAACGTGTGTTGAAGGTGTGCGCCGAAGAGCGCTAGGAGGACGGTGACCGTGACCAACAGATTGCGGACGAGGCCGGGCCGGGGCCCGATGTCGGCAAACGCGTGCAAGGCGCCCAGCACGAAGAAAACGTGCGTGCAAAAATGATACCGTGTCATGCTCTCCAGCCGCACCGAGAAGACACCGCTCACACTGATGTAGAACAACGCGGCACCCACGAAGTAGAAACCGATCCGTTCACGCCAACGCGTGGGACGCCGGAGTGCCGCGGTGATTTCCCAGCCGGCCAGCGCGAGGAAACCGATCATCGTTACCGGCACGGAAAATTGTCCGACTTGAGAAGCGACGTTCCAATTGGGGGCCCAGCGTTGATACGACGCGGCTTTGAAAAGCCCGAGGTAATCCGCATGCACGCCCCAGCCCGCCGCCTGGGTCATCATGTAAAAGTCCCAGTGCTGAAATCGCACCTGACAGTAGATGAAAAATGCCAGCATGCCGGCGAGCGCGAGGACCATGAGGGTTCCCGCGCGCACGAACGCACTCGAAGTTAGGTGCTGTCGAAAATGGGTGAGGGGGGCGTCGGCACCTTGGGTTCTCCTGCGTCGGAACCAAGCGCACACCACGGGAAACGCGGTGGCCAATGCACCGGCGATACGGGTGCCCGTCATCGCCATGCCATGCAGCGACGCGAGGACGAAGGCGTGTCGGCCCTCGCGTTGACTCCAAAAGAGAAACCCGAGCAGCAGTAGCAGGAACAACGATTCCGAGTAGGCGGCGATCAGGAAAAACGCTGCCGGGTGTGCTAGCACCAGCGCCACGGCCACGGCGCTTAGCTTCCACGAGAATTCCAGCCGCTGACGCGCGACGAGTAAGAAATACGTCCAGAAGCCCCATGTGGCTAGTTGGGAGGCGAGCGTTAGGCCGGTTTTCGGATCGAGCCCGAGAGATTTCGTGGTGGCCGCGCCCCAGAGCGGAAAACCCGGGAAGAAGGCGACATTGGAGATCTCCATCTTCTTCACCGGACTCGGCGGGACCGGGCTTTGATAACCGCGCCCGATGATGTTGAGAAACCAGTAGCCGTCGTGTTGGACGAGACGGTGATATCTTTCCTGATAACTGCCGGCGGGGGCTACGCCTTGCAACAGGATGCCCAGGTGGAGTGCGGTAATGAGAAAGGCCCACGCGAGGCAGCAACAAGCTTCGCGCGCCAAAAAAGGTGAGGCAGTCGATTTCAACGGGGGATCAAATTCGGGTGTGGGTTCAATCGCCCGATATCCGCGTAGCGTGCTGCGGTGGATCGGCCTTTGTGCGCGGTTAGGTTAGCACGTGGCAGATGCCTCCGTAACCGGACGCTCCTCCGTCCGCAGGACCGGTGAATCTCCAATCCCTTGGCCGGGAAAAGAAGCCGGCATGTATCAGGGAGTTCCGTCCACGGCCCGGCTTCCGGATCGGAACCGCGAGGCTAACCAATCAGGCCCCGCGTGAAACCGACGGAGTTGACGCTCAGAGAAAGCCCTGCAGAGAGAGAGGCGGGGATGCTCGCTCAGCGCCGGCGACTTATCTCCTGCCGGAAGGATTGGTCCACTTCTCGTCCTTCATGAGAGATTCAGGACTCGATTGTTCGATGAGCAACTTGCCGTCGATATAGATGCGATACCAGATGCCGCGCACCTCGCCGCCTTCGTTGCCGTAATCTATGCCACGTCGTTTGCACACCTCGGCGGTTCCGGTGCGAAACACCTCGGAGTCTCGACTGGCGATGGTCTTGATCGTCTTGGACCCGGTGATGAGAGTGGGGGAGGAGGTATCCGAGAACGTGCGAGCGAAGAGGTTGTATTCGATGCGTAGGTTATCTACCGAGCGCAGGTGCTGGTTGGTGAGTTGTATGCTGTAACCCCAGTCCTCGTGCTTGTGGACGTAGCCATCCCACTTATCGAGCGTGCGAGAACCAAATTTTCCGCGACTGAGGTTCACCACGATCTTCTGCGCCTCGGGAGTGAACTTCTCCTCGGCGGCCGGCTTGGTTGCAGATGTTGCCGGGTTGGCGGCGGCCCAGTTGGTGATGAACTGCTGATCGGCCTCAGTCAGTTTTGAAGAGGACAGGGCGAAAATCTGACCGTCCTCACGGCGGATGCGGACTTGGTCGCCTTCGACCGAAACGATTTCGGCGGTGACGGTGCGTCCGAACTGATCGGTAAAGGTGCGGAATTCGGCGTGCAGTGTGGCCGAGAATAGAAAAACACCAGCGAGGAGTCGGAGAAGAAGGGGGTTCACGCTGGCTTGCAAGAAACTGGCGTGGGTTCGCTTTGGCGAGACCGCAAAAGCAGGATTCAAACTCGGTTAATGCATAAAAAAGCCCCGCGCCGGTGAGGGCGCGGGGCTTGGGGGACGTCGGAATCGCGAGCAAGCTCGCTCCTACGACGGACGACTTACTTCTTCTTGGCGACGACCTTGGCGGCGGCGCGCTTCTCTTCGACCGCGGCTTGAGCGGCGGCGAGGCGGGCGACGGGCACGCGGTAGGGCGAGCAGGAGACGTAGGTCAGGCCGACCTGATGGCAGAACTTGACGGAGTCAGGGTCGCCACCGTGTTCGCCGCAGATGCCGAGCTTGATGCCAGGGCGGGTCTTGTTGCCCTTCTCACAGGCGATCTTCACGAGCTGGCCGACACCGGTCTGGTCGATCGAGGCGAAGGGGTTCTTCTTCACGATCTCGTTCTCGGTGTAGGCGCCCAGGAAGGAGCCGGAGTCGTCACGGGACATGCCCAAGCAGGTCTGCGTGAGGTCGTTCGTGCCGAAGCTGAAGAACTCAGCGGTCTGCGCGATTTCGTCAGCGGTGAGGGCACCGCGCGGGATCTCGATCATGGTGCCGACGGAGTAGGCGATCTTCACCTTCTTCTCCTTCTGCACGAGAGCAGCGACCTCGTGGACGATGGCAACCTGGAGATCGAGCTCCTTCTTGAAGCCGACGAGCGGGATCATGATCTCGGGCTTGGCCTTGAAGCCGGCCTTGGTCGCATCAGCAGCGGCCTCAAGCACGGCGCGGGCCTGCATGCGGGTGATCTCGGGGAACTTGATGCCGAGACGGCAGCCGCGGAAGCCGAGCATGGGGTTGAACTCATGCAGCTCGTGCACGCGGTTCATGATCTTCTCGACGGAAACACCGAGCTTCCGGGAGAGATCCATCTGCTGTTCCTTGGAGTGGGGGAGGAACTCGTGCAGGGGCGGATCGAGGAAGCGGATGGTGGCCGGGAAGCCCTTGAGCGCCTTGAAGATTCCGAAGAAGTCGTCGCGCTGGTAGGGGAGGAGCTTGGCGAGGGCGGTTTCGCGATCACCGAGGTTCTCGGCGAGGATCATCTCGCGCATGGCGTCGATACGGTCGCCTTCGAAGAACATGTGCTCGGTGCGGACGAGGCCGATGCCGACGGCGCCGAAGGCGATCGCCTGGCGGGCCTGCTCGGGGGTGTCGGCGTTCGTGCGAACGGAGAGCTTGGTGGCCTGCGAGCACCACTTCATGAGCTGCACGTAGTTCTTATATTTCTCGGTCTTCTGAGCTTCTTTGTCGTCGCTGAGGAGGCCGGAGATGATCTCGGACGGAGCGGTCTTGATCTGGCCGGCATAAACCAGGCCAGAGGTGCCGTCGATCGAGAGGAATTCGCCTTCGGAGAAGTTCTGACCGTCGATGGTCGCGACCTTCTTCTCGTAGTCGATGGAGACGGCGGCGGCGCCGCAGACGCAGACTTTGCCCATCTGGCGGGCAACGAGAGCGGCGTGCGAGGACACACCACCGCGAGCGGTGAGAATGCCTTCGGCGGCGATCATGCCGCGGAGATCTTCGGGGGAGGTCTCGACGCGAACGAGGAGAACCTTTTCGCCCTTGTCGGCGGCTTGCACGGCGCGGTCGGCGTGGAAGTAGATCTTGCCGGTGGCGGCGCCGGGGCCGGCGGGGAGGCCGGTGGCGATGACCTTGGCCTTCTTGACCTCGGAGAGATCGAAGATGGGGGCGAGGAGCTGCTCGAGCTGGTCGGCCGGGTTGCGCAGGATGGCGGTTTCCCAGTCGATGAGCTTTTCGCGAACCATGTCGGCGGCGAACTTCAGGCCGGCGGCGGCGGTGCGCTTGCCGTTACGGGTCTGGAGCATGAACAGCTTGCCTTCCTGGATGGTGAACTCGATGTCCTGAACATCCTTGAAGTGCTTCTCAAGCGTGGCGCGAACCTTGAGGAGTTCGGCGTAGGACTTGGGCATTTGGTCCTTGAGCTTGATGACGGGCTCGGGGGTGCGAACGCCGGCGACGACATCTTCGCCCTGGGCGTTGATGAGGAACTCACCGTAGAATTCGTTGGTGCCGTTGG
>CBRAFO010000019.1:0-46943 GCA_967755175.1 uncultured Opitutaceae bacterium
TTATCCCACGAAGAACCTCGGTGCCCTCGGCGATGCGGGGGCTATCACCACGGATTACGAGACGCTGACGGCGATGCTGCGTGCGTTGCGCAATTACGGTTCCGAGAAAAAATACCACAACCTCTACCAAGGAATGAACAGCCGGCTGGACGAGGTGCAGGCGGCTTTGTTACGCGTGCGGCTGCCCGTTCTGGACGAAGAAAACGAGGCACGGCGGCGCGTGGCCTCCCGGTATCTGGGCGAGATCAGGAATCCACGGGTGGTTCTCCCGGAGCCGGGGGAATCGGGCGCGCATGTGTGGCACCTCTTCGTGGTGCGTTGCGTGGAACGGGACCGGTTGCAGGCGTATCTTGCGGACCGGGGCGTGCAGACGATGGTGCATTATCCGATCGCTCCGCAGCACCAGCAGGCCTACGCGGGGGAGTTTGCCGGACACTTCCCGCTGACCGACGCGATTCACGCGGAGGTGTTGAGTCTGCCGATCGGACCGCATCTGACCGACGGCGAGGTGGAGCGGGTGGTGACGGCGGTCAATAGGTGGGAATGAGAACCTTCTCGGCAATATTCGGGGACGCGATAGCTCGCCTACGATCAATCCATGGAACTGGCATGGCATGGTTGCTGGGTGATCGTTTAAGCCGGATCGCACTGGGGCTGGCAGTAAACATGATGCTGGCACGATCCCTTGGCCCGGGAGAATTTGGCCGGCTTTCCTATGCGATGGCTTTGGCCGCGATGGTGCTTCCTATCGGCACACTTGGACTCGAACGCATCGCCGTGCGAGAGCTTGCCGCTGGCCGGGCCTTGGCGGGGGAGGTGTTGGGCACGGTGGGTTTGTTGCGCCTTGTAGGTGGCCTGGTTGGCTGGTTGGTCGCCATTATGGTGGCGTGGATAACTTCGGGGCACGGGGAATCCAACGTGGTTTTGGTTACTCTGATCGTAGCTGGAAACGTATTTCTTAGCTCAGATGTGATCGATTGGGTGTTTCAGGCTAGAGGGGATTTTCGGCGTGGCACGAAGGCCCGATTGGGTGCGTTCGTGATCTGCGCGATTGCCAAGCTTTATGCAGCAGCAAATGGCGCGGGGCCCGTCTGCATCGGAGTCTTGGTGCTGGCCGAGGCTGTAGTTTCGGCCGCCTTGTTGACGGTGGCTTTGCGCCGAGATCGTATCAGCCAGACGGCACGTTATGATTCAGTGTTGGCCAAAAATCTCGTGCTGGCTTCCTCCCCCTTGCTCATCGCCGAGATCGCGGTGTGGGTTTTTCAAAGAGCAGATGTCATGATATTGGAGGCGTGGACGGATACCGCAGCGATAGGCGTGTATTCGGTTGCCCAGCGTCTTGCGCAGGCGGGTTTTTTCGTGCCCGGCCTTGTGGTGCAGGCCTTATCTCCGGTCATCGCGCGGATGAAAGGACCGGCCGAGGCGTTGTGCTTGGTTCAACGGACAATGAGCGGGCTTACACTGGTGGCGTATGGCTTGGCTGCCGCACTTGCGATGGGAGCCCAGCCGATGGTATCCGGGTTGTTTGGAGCCAGTTTTAAGCCTGCCGCCGGTGTGCTGGTCGTGCTCGCGTGGAGCAATGTGTTTGTTTTCATGGGGTGCGTGCATTCGCTTTACCTCGTCAACCATGGGATGCAGGCGCTTTCCCTTCGGTTGGCTTGGCTTACGGCGACGGTCAGCGTCGCTTTGAACCTACTGTTGGTTCCCCGGCACGGAGCAATGGGAGCTGCGATCGCAAATCTCTCGACCTACGGATTCACCACGGTCTTCGGCGTTGCCATGTATCGGGACAGCCGGCCGCTTCTAATCGTGAATCTGCGGGCGTTGGTTTCACCGATCCTTGTGCCGTTGGAGCTAGTGCGCGTGTGGAGACGGACGCAATGAGGGGCGCGCATATCAGGACGATCGCCGTGGTCAGCCAGGTCTGGCGCGGACATGTGCCCGCTTATCATAACCATTATGTGCAAACGTTTTTACGTGCAGGGCTGCGCGTGGTAGAGATTATGCCAGAACGAGGCGACACTATACGGAAACCTGTCAGGTATAATTTGAGACGTTTGATTTGCTCTGCTTTGGCGAGAATAGGCATTTGGCCTGGGTTGGATTCTCTGCGCCATTGGATCTGGGTGGGGCGCAGGATACGTCTCGAGGAGCGCCGGTTGGGGATTCACATCGATGCGGTGTTTTTGACCTACCTCGACCTGTCCTTCGTCGCGCGAGGGATTCCGGGGTGGACAGTGGACTTTTTACTCGCACGCCCTTGGGCCGGGGTGCGTCTCCACCCGTGGGCGGCATACGGTCGTCGCCCTCGGATTTTTCCTGCGGAGGAATGCGTTTTTGCCTCTAGGTATTGCCGAGCATTGGTCGTGGTGGACGATGCGTTTGTGGCCGCCGGCGTCGGCTGCTGGCCGGGGAAAGTGGTGGTGGTTGCACCTGAGATTGCGGATGTCGCACAACCGGATGACTCACAATCGACTGCCGTCATGCTTAAAGCTTGGGCTGGGTCTCGCAAGGTGGTCGGTTTACTTGGCGTCTTAAGTGCAAAAAAGAACGTCGGCACTTTTATCTCAATGGCACGTATGGCGGAGATGTCGGGGGATGATATTGTTTTCGTGATCGCGGGAGATCTGATCCGCGAAGGAGCCGAGGCGGCGGCCCCGCCGAGCGGCGAACCATTTCCCGATTTGCCCGTGAACTGTCGGGCTTGGATCGGACCGGTGCCCGAGGGAGCGGAGTTTAATGCGATGGTGACTGCATGTGACGCACTTTTCCTCGCCTACCGGCCCGCTCCCGAAAAAAGTAATGTGCTGACCAAGGCCGCGTATTTCCACCGGCCTGTTGTCACGAGTGAAGGCCATTTGATGGCTGATGCGGTCCGCGCTTTTAATCTGGGCGTTGTGGTGCCGTCCGGCGACGCACAGGCAGCATTGAGTGCGGTGAGGCAAATTTTCATGAAGGCCGAGGCGCGGGACTATGAGAGTTTTTACAGGCTTAACGCGAGTGAGCGCCTTGATGAGGTTGCATCTCTGATAATGGAGTCATTTAGCCTATGAACGCTTCTGCGGTGATCCCCGTCGTGCTTTTTGCCTACGCAAGGCCGCTTCATCTTAAGCGGGTGCTGGCATGTCTGCGTGAAAATCAAGTGCCGTTGATCTGTGCGTTTGCCGACGGAGCTAAGGGCGCGGGGGATGCCGTTGCTGTGGAGGAGGTGCGTGCGTTGCTGCAGGAGGTTAAGTGGTGTGAGCTGCATCTGGTGAGACGCGACATAAACCTAGGGTTGGGGCGCAACGTGCTGGCCGGGGTGGGTGAGGTGGCGGCGCAACACGGTGCCTTCATCGTGTGGGAGGATGATTTGATCTGCGTTCCGGGGACTTACACGTGGATGTCTGCGGCGCTGCGACGTTACGAAGCCGACCCAAAGGTAATGAGTGTGTCGGGTTGGACGCATCCTCGGGTGACCCCAGCAGATGTGGGCGAGCGGCCTTATTTTGACGGCCGTGCGGAGTGTTGGGTTTGGGGTTCGTGGGCGCGTGCGTGGCGCGGCATGTCAGACCAGACCGCCACGGAAAAGATGGTGGCTGCCATTGCACGCGGGGTGCCGGCGGCCGCATATGGGATGGACCTGCCGGCGATGGCGGCGGTTGAACAACAGAAAAACATCTGGGCGGTCCGGTGGCTCTATCATCATCTCCAGCAGGGCGGATTATGTCTGCGGCCGCCCTGGAGCATGGTCGAGCATATCGGCTTTGACACCAGTGGGACCAACGCGGCTGCGGCCACGGAATGGGCCAATCCTCCGTTACGGTCCGCTCCGCCGGTTCCGGTCGAATGGCTGGAGCCGTGCGAGCATCCGGCTTGCCGGAGGCTGTGGGCCGCCACGAATCCAGGTGGCTGGCGGCAGCGATGGGGGCGGCTCAGTGAAAGGTTTCTTGAAATGAAGCCCTCATGGCGTGTGTTGGTTCGCTCGCTGGTGCCTGTGCCCTGGTTGCGTCAGTGGCGGAGACATTGGGGCTGGCGGTGGTTTCGTGGCGATTTTCCCGTATGGAGTGCGGCGCGTGCCGCGGCCGCGGGCTATGACGATGCCGTCGTGCTGGACCGGGTGCTCGCCGCCACGCGGGCGGTGAATGCAGGACAGGCAGGATGGGAGCGGGACGGCGTGGTTTTCATCGAGCCGCAGATCAACGCGCCGTTGGTGACGGCGTTGCGGGAGGCCGCGCGCGATACCGACGGACCATTGACGGTCGTGGATTTTGGTGGATCTCTTGGCAGCACGTGGTGGCAGCATCGGCATGTTCTGCCGGACCTGACTGTCGTGCGTTGGAAGGTGGTGGAACAGCCTCATTATGTGAAGGTCGGCGCGGAGTTCACGGATGACCGGCTCTCGTTTCACGAGACGCTGGCCGGCGCGCAGGGGGATGAGGAGCCCCGGGTGATCCTTTTGTCCGGCGTGCTGCCTTACCTGGAGTCTCCCGTGGCGTTGCTCGAAGAGATCGCCCGGCGCGGATTTCGGCATGTAATCATCGATCGCACGCCGTTGGCGTGTTCAGGACTGACGAAATTGGTCGTCCAGCATACTCCGCCGGAATTGGGAGGGGGCAGTTATCCCTGCTGGTTGTTCGGGCGTGCGGAATTGCTCGCGCCCTTGGATGCAGACTACGAGCTAGTCGCGGAATGGTCCGCCATTGACGACCTCGCGCTCGACGTGGTCCATCGCGGGTTTCACTTTTTTCGCAAGCAGGGATGAACCACTACTGCACGTATTTTGACAGCGGTTATCTGGCGCAGGGAATGGCGCTGTGGAGATCACTTACGCGGCAAGATTCCCAGGCGGTCTTATGGGTTTTGGCGCTCGATGGGCGGGCGGCGGAGGTGTTGCGTGATTTGGGAGATTCGCGTCTGCGAGTGATCCCTCTGGCAGACGTGCTGGCCGATGATCCGGAGCTTGTCGCCGCCCAAGTCGAGCGGCCTCGCAACGAATTCATTTTCACGCTGACGCCCTGTTTGGTGCGTCATATCTGGCGCACCCATCCGGAGATTGCGCGGATCGCCTATCTTGATGCCGATCTTTGTTTTTTTTCCGATCCGGCACCGATCTGGGAGAGCTTGGGCGCGGGGTCGGTGTTGGTGGTCGCGCATCGTTTCCCAGCATGGCATGACGATGCCGTGCACTACGGGAAATTCAACGTGGGTGTGCTGCTGTTTCGCGCCGATGACAATGGCCGTGCATGTATCGAGTGGTGGCGTTCGCGTTGCCTCGAATCGTGCGAGCTGACCGTGGACGGGGTTCATTATGGTGATCAGAAATACCTTGATGAATGGCCGCGGCTTTTTGCCGGCGTTGTCGAGCTGGCGCACCCGGGCGTGAACCTGGCGCCGTGGAACTGGGCGCGTTTCCGCTTCGATTTGGCGGACGGAGGCGTGCGGGTGGATGGGGCGGTTTTGATCGTATTCCATTTTGCGCAGTTCCGTCGCATCGCGGGCGACTGGGTGGATTCGGGGCAGCTCGAATATGGCATTATGCCCCTGCGGCTGCGCTCCAAGATTTATGGCGAATACTGGAACGCTCTGTTGGTGGCCGAACGAGAAATCCGCGAGGTGTGGCCGGACTATGCGATCCCCTGCCGCGGCTGGAAGGCGTCGCTCGGTCGATGTCACATCGCCGTGTTACGATTATTTTGGGGGCAGTTTTGGCTGAAGCTAGGACCATGGTGGCTGGCCGGGCGTTTGGGGCTGGGGCAGGCGTCCGGACGCATGCTTGCGATTTACCGGAGCAGTCGTCGTCGCACCCAATGAGAATCCTTGTCGTCACGCCTACCCTGGGTGATTCGCCGTGGCTGACTGAGACGGTCGCCAGCGTGGCGGCGCTGTCGCTGACGGGGAGACACGTGCTGGTCGCCCCTCCGCGGGCCATGCCGGATCTGGCCGCGAGGTTTCCAGGCACCACGGTCGTGAGCGAATCCGGTGGCGGGATGTATGCGGCGATCAACGCCGGACTGGCTGCGGTGGACGACTGGGATGCGTTTACCTACATCAATGACGACGACCTGTTGCTGCCGAAATTTGCCTCCGTCGTCACGGAGCTGTCGAAACGGGCAGGGCGGCCGTGTCTGGCCTACGGCCGGGTGCGGTTGATCGGCGGAGACGGACGCCGGCTGGGCGCGATTCCAGTGTCGGCTTGGCCGGGCTCGAATCGCGACCTTTATGCGCAACGGCTGGAGCCCGTTTATCAGCATGGCACGCTGGTGAATCGTGCGGCGTGGGAACGGCACGGCGGTTTCGATCCGGAGTTTCGCTGGTGTGGTGATTCCGAATTTCTTGCGCGGTTATGCGTTCGGGGGGTTTCTGTAGTGCGTGTAGGCGGAGAGGTGGCGGCCTTTCGACTACACCGCGGTCAGTTAACCAAGAACAGACCAGCGATGGTAGCGGAACGGGCGCGGGTGGATGAGAAGCTCGGGTTGCCAGCATCGCCGCTTACATGGCGGCATCATTGGGTCCGGCTGGTGTTTCGGGTCGCCAATCTGCCGGTCTACGCCGGCCGCATTCTGCGGCATGGCTTCGTGTCGTTCGACGAGCTGTTGGAACGTGTGGGCTGACCTCGCGCTATTTGTAGCTGGTGTTTGAAAAGAGCGGGCTTGAGGCCGGCGCGAAGGCCAGATCCATCTGCCAGAGCATGCCATCGCCGGGTCGACGCATAGGGTCGGCGAGATCGCAACAGCGGAATCCCTGCTTTTCCATCCATGCGCAGAGTTCGTGAAAGCGTAACGTATCGGGACCGAGTTGGAAGTTGTAGGCTTCGATTATGAGAAGCCGTGTGCTGGGGAGGATTTTCTCAGAGCCCAAGAGGACGGGGATTTCATAGCCGTGGGTGTCGAGTTTGAGCGCGTAGGGGCCGGGTAATCCCCTGCTCGCGACGACGGTGTCCACGCGATCCACGCGGACCTTGCGCACGGACTTGGCATCCGTCGAGGTGGCAACGCCGCTGCCGTCGAGTTCATCGTCGATGACGAAGGTGACCTCTCCTTTGGCCGCACCTGCCGCGCACGCTTCGATGCTGAAATTGTAACGCATGCACAGGGTTTCGAGCGTCTCCTGACGTTCGGCCAGAGGCTCGAAGAGGAGAAATCTTGCGTCGGGGAAGTGACGGCGCGCTCTGAGGGACCAAGAGCCGTCCGACGCGCCGACATCAATCCAGGTAGCAATGCCTGGTTCACGGGCGGCCGCGCGAGCGAGCAGCCCGTCCATTTCGAAGGCGCGTTCACGGCGCGACAGGTGAAGGCCAAGCGGATGCAGCAAGCCGTTGAGGGCGCGGCGGAGATGGGCGGGAAATGACTCGGCCATGGAATGGAAAAAGGCGTTAGCCGCAGGGGCTCGCTTGCTCAAGGGATGATTTCGGCCGCGTGTAAACGGTAGTGGCCGGGGGCGGCTAGAACAATACGCAGGCGGGAGACCTGGCGGCTAAGGGAAAAAGCGTAAATTTGGCGAAGATCCACCTGTAGTGCGCCCGTGACGGTGCCCGGGTAGTCCAAACGCCCGTGCCAGTCGGCACCGGTTAGCTCGCTAAAGAACACCACGGTTAAGTTCACTGGGCGGTTATCACCGGCTTTGCGTTCAATCCAAAGGCGCAGAACCGGGGCGGTTTCCGGGTCCCATGCGGAGTCGCGTATCGGAATCTCAAGGCCGCCGTCGCTTGCCAGCTCGGCCGGACCGGAGGGCGGATGCGCCATCATTGATGTGGTGACTGAGGGCACGGATGGTTCGAAATTGAGTGAAACCTCCGCCAGATAAAACCCGCGCAGGGTTTCGTCTGTTTTAAGGCGCTCCAAAAAGAGCGGTGAAACGGTGTCACGCAGCACGGGAACGGTCCGCACGGCCCCCGTGTGCCATCGTTGCATGACGGGATTGCGCACGAGATTGAGCCGGGGGGCGACGGCTCCGAAGAACGAAAGATAATGAGAGAGGTTGTAGCTGAACAGGCTGGGATAGGCGCGTTCGATGTAACGGCCATCCAACGTCGGAGCGGTCAGTGGCGCCCCCGTGTTGTCGACGAGTTTTGACGCGATGTCCCTACCGAGTTCGGTGACTGCGGTGCGTCGGCGCTGGGCGTCACGAATCTCGGCGGGATATCCGAAGGGCGGAAACTCGACCGCCATGCCGAGCATGCCAAAGGCGGTTTGCGTCATGGAGAAAACAACGAGCGCGATGACCGTGCACTCCGTCAGACGCGCGCGTGACCGGCTATGCGTCCAAAGTGTGTCCCAGCCGAATGCGAGCAGAAGGCAGAGCCACACGTAGGCGGGCCCGATGTGCTTCGCGGCCCAGCGAACAACCACTGTTTGCTCGGATGGACGTCCGAGCACGACCATGAGGCAGACCCCGGCCAGGACGAGGGCGATTGCGAGCACGGAGGATCGCCGGCCCCGATCGGCCTTGAGAGTTACGGAACGCATGAACCAGAACCCTGCGATGGCCACGCCAACGCCGAGCACGCCGAGCAGGATGAGGGGCATGCGCGCATAAACAAACGGCACGACCATCGACAACAAGAGACCTGCGTCGAAGGCGTAAAGAAGATCGAGCAGGGTGCGCGTAAGTGAACGTCCCTCGCCCGCGGCCATGCCAAGAAAGGTATTCGGATGAACGTGAGCATACACGTGGAAGAGCCAGGCTGCGGAGATTACGGTAGCACTCACAACTGCGGCAATCGGCCAGCGGTGTGCGACCAGTCGGTCGTGCAGGGAGGCCTTCTGGTTTTCGCGGAAGATTCCGAGCGCGACAAATACCGCGCCTGCGGCCGGCACGTAGGCGCCGGAGATGTCCACCAAGGGCGCGAGCAGCAGGCACAGAAGCAAGACTGCCACTGGCCCCGTCCGGTGGGTTCGTCGCCACGACAAATGGGAGTGAAACGCTACGAGACTCATCCATGTAATGAGCAGGTAGGAGCTGAGGATATAGTAGCCCGACATCAGCTCCGCCCAAGGGCTCCAGAAGACGACCAGAACGAGAAAGACGGCTTGAGCGGCGCGAGATGCGCCCAGAGCGGCCAGCACCCGACAGGCGGAGAAGAGCAGTCCGCCCATGCAGACCAGGACGAAAAGGTTGTAAATCCAAGGAGCGGTGCCGAACAGATGGAGCGCGCTCCACGCCAGCAAGCGGGTGAGCGGAAGAACATGATCGCCGTGAAGGGACCACAGCACGTTCCACGATAAATCATCCCCGGCCACCGCGAGGAGCTCGAAGTCATCGTAACGAAAATAGCCCGACCTTAGTGTCGAATGGAACTGGGTTGCGACGAGGAGGGCAATGCATGCCGCGAGTATCCAGGGTCGCTCACGGACTGCGGCCGCCGGCTCTGGCGCGCGTGCGAACCGGGCTTGCAGCGGACGCCGGGCGAAATGGGCGATCACGGCGGAAAGGAGGAGTGCAACGCCAGTCAGCGTAAGCGTGCGCAGCGGGCGAAGAGAGCGCAGCCAAAACATGGTTTCATCGGAAACGGTGCCCTGGGCTCGTTGAAGCGCCTGACGGATGAGCTCGGGTGCGTCGATGTCCGCCAGCCAGGCGGCACCGCTGACCACCGCGCATAGCAGTCCGGTGGTGAAGAGGAAAATAGCCAGCACGGAGGAGGTGTTTTCCTTGTGGCGTGGGTCTGCGGACTCCGCGTTCATGGCAAGGATGTCCGTCGATGGGGGGCGATTCTCAGGACCTTCTTACGAACGAAGCGGAAAACCGAAAAAATGTCCCAAATCCAGCTGCGCCACAAAGGATAGTGACGGTGGCGGACGGTGATTTCTTCGCGGTAATTAGCCCAGTGCCCGGAATCACTGAGGCCCCCACTGGCGCAGTGGGCGATGCGAACAGGCAGTGGGACGAATGTTTCGCCGGAGAGGAGTAGGCGTAGGTTGTGTTCGTAATCGGATTGTATTCGTAAGGACGTATCGAAGCCTCCGTGACGTTGAAAGAGCGGGCGTCGATAAAACGTGGCCTGATGGTGGATGAAGTTACGCCGGATCGCCGCCTGGCTGCCTCGAAACGGATACAGGCGACCGTCATCGAAACGCGCTTCACCGACCACGACGGCAGCCGAGGTTTTGGCAAGGTGGTTGGCGACGTCATCCAAAACGGAGGAGGACGCAAAGTGATCATCAGAACCCAGAAAGATCACCCAGTCGGCCGTGGCAGCCTCGATCCCTTTGTTCATAGCCTCGTAAATGCCCGCGTCGGGTTCGGAGATGAACGTGGCGATGCGGTCGCGCCGGGCTTCCAGCCATTCGTGGGTGCCGTCAGTCGAAGCGCCGTCGATCACGATGATTTCGGGGGGATACGACTGAGACCAGATGCTTTCGAGCGCGGCGTGCAGGAGCGGGCCGGGATTTCGGCAGACCACGATCACGCTAATGCTGGGCAAAGAGGCAGGCATTGCTTTGCGAAAAAGCATTCCGCAGCTTGCGAGCGTGTCGATGTCTGAGTCGCCCATCTTATCGGTCATCATTGTCGCCTACCAATCGGTCTCCGAAATCGGAGCGGCTGTGGGCTCGTTACCGGGCAATTTATTGGGCCGAAGCGTGGAGGTTTTTGTGATCGATAACTCGCTGGATCGCGACGGCACGGGCGAGGTCCTTCGGAAGCATTATTCGCACGTTCATTATGTCGTGCCGGCGGAGAATCTGGGATTCGGCAGGGCCAACAATTTGGGTTACGCCCGGAGCCAGGGGGAATGTGTTTTGTTTTTGAATCCCGACACGGTGAGCAACGTGGCCGCGCTTGAGCACTGCGTGCGACGGGTCCGGTCGGAGGCGCAGATCGGAGTGATTTCACCCAAGTTGGTAATGGTCGATGGCGAGATGGACCTCGCGTGCCGGCGTTCCATTCCGACGGTGTGGGATGGGTTTTGCCGGGCCAGCGGACTGGCGACACGGTTTCCTCACAAGGCCTGGGCGGCGGGTTATAATCTGACGCACCTTGACGAAGGCGGCACCCATGAGGTCGGCGCGGTTAACGGTGCGTTTATGTTGGGGCGCCGGGAGGTGTTTGAGGCGGTGTCGATTCGCAGGCTGGATGAGCGTGCGCAGGTTTTTGACGAACGGTTCTTCATGTATGGCGACGATCTCGACCTTTGCATCCGCGTGGCGCGGGCGGGATGGCGGATCGTTTACGACGGACGTGAGCAGATCACTCATCTGAAGGGGCTGAGCGTGGCAAAGAATCATGCAGCGATGGCTGAAGCGATTTTTGACGCGAACCGGGATGTTTACCTGAAGCATTTTAATCCGCGCGACTCATCCTGGATTCGGTGGAAGTGGATCGTGGCGTTTGGACTTTGGAAGCGTGTGTCGCGCTGGCGTGCGCGCTGGCGCGGGTATCGGCGGGTAAGACCCCTATGAGTAATCGCGATTTAAGTTCAGGGTGGTTCGGCCGATGGCTAGCCCCCTGTGCCGTGTTTGCGGTCGTGCTGGTCGTGCAGCTTTTGTTGGTCGCGCGTGCCGGGACCGATGTCCCTTTCATGGATCAGTGGGATGTGGAGGGGCGGTGGCTTTATCCGGCATGGCTCCAGGGGACATTGGACTGGGCGGATCTATTCAGGTCGCACAACGGGCACCGGATTTTTTGGACGCATGCACTGAATCTTTTGTTGTTTGCGATCAACGGGCAGTGGGACCCGTTGGTGCAATTGGTGGTGAACTCGTTTTTGCGTGCGGGGTGTTCGGCCATTTTGGTCGGGGCGCTTTGCTCGGGTGCGGGCAGGGCTGCGCGGGTGTGGATTGCAGTCGGGCTCACGCTTGCGTTTCTGCCGCTCATCGCCTGGCACAACGCGCTGTGGGGGTTTCAGTCCCAGGTGTATTTTGCCCTGGGATTTTCGGCCTGCGCCCTGTTTTGGCTGAGCCGCTCGATTGTGAGCGGTAGCCAGCGTGATGCTTGGCTGGGGTTGGCGACGGGTTTTGCCGCGTTGCTGGCAATGGGAGCGGGGCTGCTGGTGCCGGTTGCACTGCTTGGATTGATCGGACTGAGGATCGTGGGTTTGCGTGTGTGTGGCTGGGCGGATTTTCAACGTAGCTGGCCGGTCATTGCTCTGGTTCTCGTGGCGGTCGCCTTGAGAAGTGCGCCGAGTGAAACGGACGGGTTACAGGCCAAAACGATGGGTGAATTTTTTAATGCCCTTGGTGGCGCGCTGGCGTGGCCTCACACGGGTTCGCCTTGGGCGGCGATCGCACTGAATCTACCTTGGTTGATAATGGTGGGGCGGTGCTTGGCGGGGAAATCGGAGGAGACCGCGACTGGAAACTTTTTACTGGCGCTCGGCGCCTGGGGCTGGGCCGTGGCGGCGGCGGCGGCATGGACACGCGGTGGAGGAGGAGAATTTACGGAAGGCGTGCCATCGCGTTATGCGGACTTCTTCGTGGTGCTGCCGCTCGCTAATGCGGGTTGCCTAGCGCGGCTACTTACGGCCGTGGGCAGCCATGCGCGTCCGTTGGCTCGTGGATTGGTGGCCGCTTGGGTCGTGTTTCTACTGGTGGGCTGGACGACGTTGTCCGCCGAGGCTCTCAGTCGGATCATTCTGCCCCGTATGCGTGATCGCGAAGCTCCAGTGCGGCTGTTGAAAGCGTTTCAACGTTCCGGCGATGCATCGGTGTTTGCGGGGCAGCCACGGTTGTTAACTCCGCACCCGAATCCCGAATCGGTGCGAAGTGTTATGAATGACCCACGCATGACGGGAGCGTTGCCGCCCTGTTTGCAGACGGAGCATGATGTGGGCCCGCTTTCCCGGATGGCGCGTGGTCTGATTGGCCGGGAGAACTGATGCGGCTAGGCTGCCGGACTGCGCCAGCGGGCGAGAGTGAGTCCGAGGATCTGCAGGTCGAGCCACGGAGACCAGTTTTCGATGTAGTAGATATCGTGCTGGATTCGACGGCCGAGATCGTGGCCGCCACGCAGGCCGTTGATTTGCGCCCAGCCGGTCATGCCGGGTTTCACGAGGTGACGGGGGAGATAATGGGGGATCTCGGAGGAAAGACGTTCGACGTGATGCGGGCGTTCGGGGCGGGGGCCGACGAGGCTCATGTCGCCTCGCAGCACGTTCCAGAACTGCGGCAACTCGTCGAGGTTCCATCGGCGGAGAAAACTACCGATGCGTAACAGGCGCGCGTCGCCAGCGGGCGTGCTTACGTTGACGTGGTCCGTCGTGGCGGCATCGGGCGTCATGCTGCGGAGCTTCCAGAGTGTGAAATGACGTCCGCCTGCTCCCATGCGCGTCTGCGCGAAAAACACGGGGCCGTTGGGCGACTCGCGTTTGATGAGCAGCGTGAGCACGGCGACAATCGGGACCGATAGGATAAGGCCGACCAGTGCGCCCAAGGTGTCGAGACCTCGCTTGAGGGCTCGGTTGAAGAGGCGATTGATGGCGAGTTCTTCGACGCCGAGCACGGGAAGCCGTCCGATGGTCTGGAGGCGCAGGCCGCTTACCAGAATTTGAAACGAGGAAGGGATGATCTTCCACTCGATGAAGGCCTGCTCGCATGCCTCGACCACTGAGTGCAGCTGGTCGCGCGGCAGGTCGGTGCGGGCGGCGATGAGCACGTCGATCTGGTGAGTGCGAAGGGTGGCTCGGAGGTTGTTAGTTGTGCCGAGGGCGGCCAGGTCGCCGGGCGCGGGTTCGCCGGGTAACGTGATAACGCCGGCGAAAGCGAAGGGGTGGGATGGATGCGCGGTGAGGTCGTCTACGAGTGCGCGCGCTTCCTCGTTCCAGCCAAGGATGGCGATTCGCTGGCGCAGGTGTCCGACGAGGCGTGGCCGGGTAAATACGCGATAGGCTGCGCTGCGCCACGCGAACATCAGCGTGAGCACGAGGAGGTAGGCGAGAATCACGAACCAGCGTGAGATCGGTGGCTGGAACTTGAGCACCAGCGACAGGCCTAGGTAGGCGACGAGCCAGAAGGTGGTGCCTTTGATGATGAGATTGATTGCCTGAAACTTTCGCAGAAGGAGGCGCTCTTCGTAGAGGTTGAGCTGGGCGTAGGCGGCGATGAGGAACGCCGTGCCGAGCAGCAAGAGTGGCAGGTAGTCGCGATAGCGTGCGTCGGGGACTTCGAGTCCGATACTGCCGATCGGCGTGGCGTAGCGCAGCCAATAGCCGAGCGACAGTCCGGCAAAAGCCACGAGGGCGTCACCTACCACGAGGAAGGAGGGGAGGATGACTTTGCGCAGACGGGTGGAGTCGGCCATGGAATAGCTTCGGACGAGCAGGTGGGGATGGCCGCAAAAAGGGGCAGAAAGCGCAAAAGTAAACGCACTCAGGGCGCCGAAATGACGTGGAGCAACTCCTGTCCCGGGATCCATCCGAAGCTTGGGATACGAGCGCGTAGATCGAGCGGGAGGAGCATCTTTTGTTGAATGTTGAAATCAACCGGAGGTGGTCCGTCGGGGTGACCCATGAGCACGCCGTAACCGGTGCGGAGACGTCGATAGGGCGCGTCGGGCGTGGCGGGTGCGTCGAGTTCGGCCCACGGATCATTCGTGCGATGCGCCTGTGCGGTTTGGTTGGCCAGCGCATGGATGCGGGAGCGGAGCGCGTCGAGGGGCGGTTGGGTCCACAGGGGCGACCAAGCAATCGTCGGGTCGAGCAGCCATTCGGCGGCAAAGGCGCGGACGGCTCCGTCTGTGTCGTGAAGCTGAATACGCGCGACGCCGAGTCCGAGGTAAACCCCTCCCCGTTGCGGAGCGAGGTGGGCAGCGCTGAGAAAGTGCTGGGCGGCGGCAGCGGGATCGGAGCCGAGGAGCAGCCATCCCAGATTATAGTGCGCGTATTCGAGGTCGGGGTTGGCGACGAGCGTGCGTTCGAGCAGCGGGATCGCCGCTTGGGGCGAGGTCGGACGAGCATCAGGGAAGGGGTGGCCAGTGACCAAGTGGGCGGCGAGGACGTGTGCGTAGTAAGGGTCGTCCGGTGCGATGTCGGCCGCGTGTTGGAGTGAGGTGCGGTAGCCATCGGGATCGTTCACGGCAGCATGGTCGAGGGCGTCCGCGAAAGCGGAGCGGGCAGCGAGATCGCGGAGGGTGCCTGTGAGGGCGAAAATAAGAAGGAGCGTGCCAACGCCCGTCGCGAGCATGCGGGGCAACGAGTAACCTATTAGGTTACTCGTTGCCTCGGCCTTGGCGGATGTGGCCCAAGCGGCGAGGTGGGCGGCGGCAAGCACGGCGAAAACGGGGGTGGCGAAGGGGTGGTCGAACAACAGCACGACCACCGTCGCGGCGAGTCCGGCGGCGAGTGCGGTGCGCTCGGGCGTCCATGGCGCGCCGCGCAGGCGCGCGACGAGTCCGGCCGCGATCAGCAGGACGGCGAGCAGGCCGGCGGAACCGAGTGTTGCCCAGAGTTGCGTCGGGCTGTTGTGCAGTTGGAGGACGTTGTCCGCCGTGCCGGGCAGGTCGGCGCGAACGCGCGGGAAAACATGCGGGACGGCTCCTGCGCCCCATCCGAGCAGCGGTCGCTCGGCACCGAGGCGGAGGCCTCCGATCAGCATGGCGGTGCGTTGGTCATTACTTTCGCGGGCGTCCATGCTCCAGTGTCCGTGGATAACGAGTTCACGCAGGCGGGCATTGGAGGCGACCGTGCCGGCAGCGAGGACCACGAAGAGTAGGGCAGAGACCCAGAAGCGTCCGCGCTGGAGCAGAGTGATTGCCGCGGCCACGGCTCCGGCTGCGGCGAGAGCGAGGACGGCACCCCGGCTTTCGGACGAAGCGGCCGTTACCACACCCAAGGCCGAGCCTAGGATGAACAGGACACGGGCACGTCCGGTTTCACGGACGGCACCGGCGGCCAGCCACGTGGCGGCGAGCACGGCGACGCTGCCGGTGATATTGGCGTGACCGAACGGTTGATCATTGCGCGTTCTGATACCTGCGAAGCCGTGCCAAGGATCAAGCCAGAGGAGGAGACTTATGCCGAGAATGAGCGCCAGCAGCCATCCGCTGATACGCCAAGTCTTGGTGGCACACGAGGGCTGGATCGCGGGCAGCAGGGCGAACGGTAGCGCGCACATGCCGAGCACGGGCAACAGGTGAGGCAACACCACGCCGCGCAGCGGGCTGACGAAGGCGGAGAGCGTGGCGGTGACGGCGAGTAGGCTGAGACCGGCATCAAGCAGCCCTCCGAGACGAGCGTGGGGGAGATTTCGCCCGATCCGAAACAACGCGATTACGATGGGCAACAGCCATCCCGCGGCGGCGAAGCCGGCCCACGGCCAGACTTGGATGCGGGTGGACGACGGGGGGAATACGCTCAAGCCCAGCAAGAGCGCGCAGGCGATGGCGGCGATGAGGGCCGGTAATGCTCGGGTTGCGGGCGGAGGAGGAGTGGCGATGGGCGCGGGAAACGTCACGTGTGCACGGAGTTTCACTACGATTGAAGGGCATGCCATCGAAAATGTTATCGGGACCACTCGCTCACGCTCGTTGCTACGAGCAACCCATCCCTGCCATGGCGGGTCGGGGCCGGGCAAAACGGTCTGGCGCTTGACGGTCGGGTGGGGCGAGGGGAAGGTTGGGGCATGAATCGAATCACGGCGGCAACACGTTGGATGGTTCTGGCCGGCATCGCAGCGGGCGGGTTAATCGCGTGCGCCTTGGCGTGGTGGTGGGTGCGCAGCCAGGGCTACGATGCCCATCAGTCGTTCGATTGGCTGTTGGCGTGGGTGCGCAAACTGGGTCCGTGGCCGTTTTTCACGTTGATGGCTCTGCTGCCGGCCGTCGGCGCGCCGCTTTCGCTTTTTACGCTCACCGTGGGGCCGCTGTTCGCGCCGGCGCTGGGCCTGCCCGTTGTCATCATACTGGCGCTGGTAAGCGTTGCGGTGAATCTCGTGCTCACTTACGTGCTGGCTCGGTGGCTGTTGCGCCCGTGGATGGAGCGGCTCTGTGGGTGGCTGGGGTTTAACATTCCCGAGGTGGCCGAGGCGGACCACCGCTCTTTGGTAATCTTGGTGCGCGTTACGCCCGGAACTCCGCACGCGCTGCAAAACTATCTTCTGGGCATGGCCAAGATTCCGTTTGCGACCTACTTCTTCATCTCGTGGTTGGTGGCTTCGTTGTATGCCTGCGCATTCATCGTGTTCGGCGACGCGTTGGCGCATGGCAAAGGCAAGGGCGTGCTGTTGGGAGTGAGCCTATTTGTTGCGCTTACCGTGGGAGTTAAGTTCCTCCGGAAGAAATTGGCGCGTAAGTCGTCGCCGCCGGACATCGTGAAAATCGAGGCGAGCGGGGAACTTACTTGATGACTTTCGTCGATTTGGTGGCGGATGCTAGGCGTCAGAATGACCAACGACTCTATTGAAACACGCTCCAACGCCGCCGGCGACGGGTGCGCGGCGCGGATCGAGAGTGTGAGCGAGTTCACGCGTCGCGTGAAGGTCGTGCTGGAGTCGCAGGTGCGGCCCGGTTGGGTGCGCGGCGAGGTGTCGAACTTGCGGATACAGGCGAGTGGGCATGTTTATTTTTCGCTCAAAGATGCCGGTGCCCAGCTTTCGGCCGTGTTGTTCCGCGGTGACGCGGCGCGGCAGGACGTGAAGCTGCGCGACGGGGCGCAGGTGCTCGTTTACGGGGAGATTTCCGTCTATGAGGCGCGGGGAAGTTACCAGTTGGTCGTTCGGGCCGTGCTTGAAGATGGCATGGGGCGGCTCCAGCGGGAGTTCGAGGCGCTCAAACGGCGGCTGGCGGAAGAAGGCGTGTTCGCAGCGGAGAACAAGGTGGCGATTCCGTCCATGCCGCGAACGGTGGGTTTTATCACGTCATCAACCGGGGCGGCGGTGCAGGACTTTTCGCGGATTCTTATTCGCCGTGGTTGGCGCGGGCGCGTGATCGTGCTGCCGGTCAAGGTGCAGGGCGACGGGGCCGCCGCCGAGTTGGCGGCGATGGTGGCGTATGCGGATGCGTTGACCCACGGCGGAGCGGGGGCCGCGGAACCGTTTTTCGATCTGCTGGTGGTCGGGCGCGGGGGCGGTTCGTTGGAGGACTTGTGGGCCTTTAACGAAGAGGTTCTGGTGCGTGCGGTGGCGGCGTGTCGGTTGCCGATCATCTCGGCGGTGGGACATGAAATCGACTTCACGTTGTGCGACTTTGCGGCGGACGTGCGGGCGGAGACGCCGAGCGCGGCGGCGGAGTTGATCTCAAGCTGCTTCGTGGCGGCGACGGAGAAGGCCGCGAGGCTGGCGGAGGATTTGAACCATCACGTGGGCGTGGCGCTGGAGGCGGCGACGGAACGGTTGGATCATGCGCGTTCGCGGCTGCGGTTGTTGGCACCTTCGGCTCAGATTGAGCGGGGTTATCTGCGGCTCGACGACATGGCGAACCGGCTGTCGGCATCCTTGGGGGCGGCGGTGCAGGTGCGGCGGCAACGGTTGACGGAGGTTGCGTCGTTGCTGCGCGAGCGTTCGCCCGAGCGGCGCGTGCAGAGCGAATCACACCGATTGCTGGCGCTGTGGAAGCGGTTGCAGGCGGCGAGTCCGGCCTCGGTCTTGAACCGCGGCTTTGTGATCATGCGCGACGAGGACGGGAAGCCGGTGCAGAAAAAAGCCGCCGTCCAGCGAGGGCAGCGGCTGCAAGCGGAGTTTGCGGATGGCGTGGTGCCGGTGAAGGCAGTTACAGCTTCGGGAACTTGACCCACTTGGATCCGAGCCGGGAGGACTTCACTGCGGTTTCGATGAACGCCATGCCTGCGACACCGTCGTCGATGGTCGGGAAATCGAGATCGGCGGGGCGCGGTTCTTCGGAGACTTCGGCGGCGATGGCACGGAACGCTTCGGCGTAGATATTGGCGAACGCTTCCAGATAACCCTCCGGATGTCCTGGTGGCGTGCGGGTGGCGGCGTTGGCTGCCGATGAGTTGTAGCCTTGGGCTCGGCCCCAGATTTCGGTGGGCTTGTCGGCGTATTTGACGACGAGTTGGTTGGGGTGCTCCTGCCGCCATTCGAGTCCGGCCTTGGTGCCGTAAACGCGGATGTTGAGCGCGTTCTCTTCGCCAACGCTGATCTGCGAGGCGTGGAGAACGCCTTTCGCACCGCCCTTGTAGCGGACGAGGATGCTGCCGTCGTCGTCGAGTTTGCGGCCTTTGACGAAGGTCGTGAGATCGGCGCAAAGGGACTCGATCTCTAGTCCGGTGATGTAGTGGGCCAGATTTTCGGCATGGGTGCCGATGTCGCCGATGCAGCCGGCCGCACCGCTGCGTTTGGGATCGGTGCGCCAGCCGGCTTGCTTCTGCCCGGTGGCTTCGAGCGCGGTGGCGAGCCAGCCTTGCGGATATTCAACAACGACCTTGCGAAGCTCGCCGAGGTGGCCGGCGCGGACGAGAGCGCGGGCCTGCTTCACCATGGCATTGCCCGTATAGTTATGAGTAAGGACGAAGACTTTTTTCGTCTTCTTGACGACGGCGCGGAGTTTTTTGGCTTCGGCGAGATTGAGAGTAACGGGCTTGTCGCAGACGACGTTGAAGCCGCTTTCGAGGAAGAGCTTGGCGGGCGGGAAGTGCTGGTGGTTGGGCGTGACGATGACCACGAAATCGAGGCGCTCGCTGGCGGGCTGGCGGCTTTCGAGTTTGGCCATCTCCGCGTAGGAACCGTAGACGCGGGCGGGGTCCAGAAAGAGGTCGGCACCGGAGGCTTTGGAGCGTTCGGCGTCGGAGGAAAATGCGCCGGCGACGAGCTCGGCTTTGCCATCCATCTGGGCGGCGATGCGGTGGACTGCACCGATGAAAGCGCCGCGTCCGCCGCCGATCATGCCGAAACGAAGTTTGCGATTCATAAGGTAGGGGAGCGGTGGATTGCCGCGAATCTACGCGTCGGGCGGTCGCGTGGTGCCGGGCCTAATTATAGAGCCAATATTTCCGGGTGAGCTGCTGGTAGGTGAGCGCCTGGGCCTGCCATGCGGTCATGTTGCCTTCGACGTCCACGCGGGCGCCGTCGCGTTTGAGGGCGTTCCACCACGCGGTGGAACCGACGTGGATGTTGAAGCTGCGCGCATCGACTCCGCCGAGCTTGGTGAAGGGATTCGGCGGGTCGTAGCGACAGGCCAGGCGCATGAGTTCGAAGCTGAGCTCGGTGGGGCGCCAGGCCTGCCAGTTGCTCACGTCAACGTAGACGCCTTCCTTGGGCTGGCCGGATGCATCGGGGACGGTGACTTTGCGGAAGGAGAGGCCGGCGATCTTCAGGGCGGTGAGATCGTGGGCGAGGCGGTCGGCGGGAACGCCTTTGAAGGTAAGTCCGCGGAAGGGGTAGAGCGCGCCGACCCCATGCTTAAAGCCGCTGAATTCGCAGCCAAGGCCGGTCATGGCGTAACCCATCACGGTCGGGAAATCACGGACCATGGGGGATGTGGGAATGAAGGTCAGGCCGGTCTCGGGCCAGAGCATGGAGCGTTTCCATCCGCGCATGGGCACGATGGTCAGCCGGCCTTTGCGGCGGACGACTTCCGGAACGGCGAGCACGCCGGGTTCGCTGGCGGCGAGGCGGGCGAGTTCGCCCATGGTGAGGCCGTGGACATAGGGTATCCGGAACGCCCCTACGCCGCTGAACCATTCCGGGTCGAGGAGCGGACCGTCGACCTTGAAGCCGCCCAAAGGGTTGGGCCGGTCGAGAATGATAACCTCCACGCCGTTCTCAAAGCAGGCTTCCATCGCGTAGCGCATCACCACGTTGAAGGTGTAGGAGCGCACGCCGATGTCTTGGAGGTCGATGACGAGTGCATCGAGGCCCTTGAGTTGGGCGGGCGTGGGTTTGCGGTTTTTGCCGTGGAGGGAGTAAACCGGGAGGCCGGTGCGCTTATCGACGTAGTCCTCGAAATTGATCGAGGCTTTGACGTCACCGTTGAGGCTGTGCTCGGGGGCGAAGAGGGCGGCGAGCTTGGCGTTGGGGGCGCGACGGATGATGTCGATGGTGCTTTCGCCGCGGCGATTGACGCCAGCGGGGTGGGTGAGGAGGCCGACGCGTTTCCCGGCAATGGCGCGGAAGCCGGTGGACTCAAGCATGTCCACCCCAAGCATGATGGGGCGGTCAACGGGAGGAGTGGACAGGGTCGGTCCGGCGCTGATGGTGGCCAGTGGCGGAACCGGAAAAGTGACCATCGGCGTGACGGTGTTGGCGGTGGAGCTGGATCGACAGCCGGGGAGTCCGGTGAGGGTGGTGCCTAGGGTGAGCAGCAGACGCAGGAAAAAGAGGCGGGAAGGACCGGACATGCGGGAGCCTACTGTGAATCCGGAGGGAGCTCCGTCGAGCTGGAAGCGTTTTCTCGGGCGAGAACTTTGTGCCGGTGAATCCCGGATCTGAGTAACCTATTAGGTTACCCGATGTCCGGAGGCGCGCTTCTAAATGTCTGGTGGTGCCGAGGTGTGGAGGGGGCCGGACGGGTCCGCCCGCAAGGGGAGACTTTACCGAATATGGAAGGATACGGAACGTTCCGGGGCGGGGAAACGGGTGCTCAGGCCGGACCTACGTAGGCGAAGCGTGGTTGCACCTGGCCGTTGATCTCAATGGTTTCTAAAAACATGGCGCGGGGGCGCACCCACAGGCCGTAATCGCCGTAAAGCAGTCGGTAAACAACCAGCTCTTCTTCGGTCTCCGAGTGGTGGGCGACGCCGAGGACGAGGTAGTCTTTGCCTTTATAGTGTCGGTAGAGCCCGGGGCGGGGGCCCGCGGGGTGGACCGGAATCGGAGGGACGGTGGCGGGCGTGGCGTCGGAGGACATTGGCCGACGTTGTAAGCACGGATGGGGTTGGATCAAGCATGCGGCGATCTTGCTGGCTGGCCTCGTCTCACGGGGACGGGGCCGAAATCTCGCACCGTTTGTTTTAACGCGGAGTCGTGAGGTTGGAGGTCACGCTGACGACGCCATCGGTGTCCATCGCATGGGTGATTGCTTTGGAGACGAGGTCGGCGGAGGCGACCGCGCCCGTGAGCGTCACGTGGCCATTGATGGCGTTTACTTTGATGTCCATGGCGGAGAGGTCGCGATCGAGGACATACTTCGACTTGATCACCGCGATGATGCGGGCGTCGGTAATCTTACCTCCGGCGACGCCGGCTTTTTCACGGACGATTTTGCCGCCTTCTTGTAGCTCGCGTTTGAGGTCGTCGGGCGTGAGGTGCCACTCTTTCGCTTTTTCGGCCAAGGTGTTTTTGACATCCGCGGTGGTGTCGGCGGCCTTTTCGCCGAGGCTGCGGGTGTCGGTGTGCTTCGCCGGTGGTGGCGGTTCGGCGGAATGGAAAAGGGGTTTGGTTTCCTGTGATGTGTAGAGGCTGTAAGCGAAGGCGCCGATGACGACGCCGAGGAGGAATATCAGAAGGCTTTTCATGGTCCGGGATTGGGATCGGAGATCGGAGGGTGGTGAGAAGAATGGTCGCTGGAAGCTGTTGTAGACCGAGTTCTGTCGGTTTGGTTCGGTAAATATCCGGTGGCGTGCGCAGGGTGTGCTCTGATGGCGGATGGAGCCGCCTCGGGGGGGGGGGGAGTCCCGGAACGGTCCGCCCGCAAGGGGCGACCCTACGCCGGATTCGCGCCACGCGAAGCGTGGGCATGAAAAAGCGCGCAGGCGTTGGGGCCTGCGCGCTGAGGGGCGAACGACTCGACTCCGGCTTAATGCGGAGTCGAGGACGATTCGGGAGATGTGTTACTTAGAACGCGCTGCCGTTGGCCTTGGTGCCGCACAGGGCGACTTCGAGGCCAAGGTTGGCGGCGAGCTGGGCCTTGGTGTAGAGGGCGAGGTCGGCGTCCTTGGCGCTGTTGGCGTAGACGACCTGGATGTGGTTGCTCTTGTGGCGGGCCATCATCTGGTCGCGGGAAACACCATAGGTCACGGCGTGCATGATCGGCCATTGCACGGTCGTTTCTTTCCAGCGGCGTTCGGTCTCGGCTTGCGGGAGCTCGATAACCTTGGCGCGGCCGAGATCCATCTTGAGCTTGCCGTTCTCGACGAACACGCGGCTCCAGACGATCTCGCCGACCTTGGCGATACCGCGCAGCGTGCCGCCGCCGAGGCGGAAATACATGCCGGGCTGGCGGAGCGAGTCGCTGCCCGCCCAACCGCCGATGTGGTGCGCGGGAGGAGCGCTGCCGGAGATAAGGAATACCCACACGTATTCGTCCGTGGTGCCGCTCTCGTCGTAGGCTCCCCAACGGAGATCGTGGAGCGTGTTCTCGACGGGCTGGCCGAGGGCCTTGTGCACGCGGTAGGTGAAGAGGCCATCGAGGCCGGCGCATTCGTCCACTTCGTTGAAATGAGGAATCGGCTCGCCGTCGCGAATGACTTTGCCGGCGGCGTTTTTGACGGGCGGGCGGTCGCTGTTGTTGAGCGTGCCTTCAACCAGGTCGGACGCGGGCAGCAGGTCTTTCAAACCCTGTTGATATTGGATGCCGATCGTTTCGGCACCGAATTCGTCGGCGATACGGACCGCGGCGATGTAGGTTTTGCACTGCCAGAGAACCTGCGCCTCGGTGAGCTCGGTGGCTTCGTCGGTGCCGAAGTGGAACTTGAGGCCCTTCTTTTTATACCAGGCAAACACGGCTTGGGCGTCTTCGTCGCTGACCTGGGTGGCGCCGTAATAGAGGGCGGACTGGGAAAGGCGCTCTTTGTAAACGCCAGTCTGGAAGAGAAGCTCGTCGGGGATGATGGCGTTATACATGCCCATGCATCCTTCGTCGAACACGCCCATGATGGACTTCTTCACGCGGAGCTCGTCGGCGAGCTTCTTGGCAAGGGCTTTGGCCTTGGCGGGGACGACGGCCTTGGCGAGCGGCTTGACGTGGGTGATCTTGTGCTTGGTCACGCCGGTCTTCAGCCACGTGGCGAGGCTGGAGAGGAAGTAGGCGTCATCGAAGTTGTCGCTCCAGAGCGTGGAGTATTTCACGCCGGCCTTGGTGAGGGAGCCGTTGAGGTTCAGCATACCGACGAGGCCGGGCCAGGTGCCGGACCAGTTGGCCACGGTGAGGATCGGGCCGCGGTGCGAGATGAGGCCGTGGAGGATGTGGTGCGAATACTGCCAGACCGCTTCGGCGACGATGATCGGCGCATCGGGATCGATGGTGGCGAACACCTCCATGCCTTCCTTTTGGGAGGAAATGAAGCCGTGCTTCACGTCCTTCTTGTAGCCGTGGGCGCGGACCAGCTTGTGGCCGAGCGTCGCCAGCGTGGCGGTGAGGGTTTTCTCCATTTCGGCCTGCGCGGCCCAGCAAACGGCGTTGGCCGTGTGGCGGAGATCGCCGTTGGCGATGAGAGTGACGGTGTTCTTGGGAGCTTTTGCCATGGTGAGAGCGGTTGGGTGGGGCGAGCTTGTTTGTTGATGGAACCTAGAGATAATCGGCACGTGGCCGGATCTTAACAGGGGCGCAGATTATACTCTGGATAACTGCCACGGAGAATGGATAAAAGCAGAACAAGAATGGATAAAATCGGCCTACGCTCGGCGGACGTGTTGCTCTCGAAACAGGTCTCGGGGACTCGTTATTTCTTTCTCAACCTCGCCCCGGTGGCGGGGACGAAGGGCCTGGCGGTCACGCTGGGTGGGCGGGAACGGTGCAACCCCGACTACGAAATCCGGCGACGTGCGTATTCCTACCATGGCTTGGAGTATGTGGCCGAGGGCTCGGGAGAGGTCGAGTTTGACGGCGTGAAGCATCCGCTGCGGGCGGGTAGCGTGTTTGCGTATGCGCCGACCACGCAATGTGGCATGCGCACCGATCCAGCCCGGCCGATGTTGAAGTATTTCGTATGTTTCACTGGCGCGGGCGCGGTCCGGAGACTGCGCCGCGCGGGTGTCGGCCCTGGCACGATGCGCACGCTGGCGGCGCATGCGGAGATCCGTGGCGTGATGGACGACCTGGTGCGCGAAGGGCAACGCGCGGGGCCTCTAGCCCGACCGATTTGCGCGCAACTGTTCGAGTTGCTCCTGCTCAAAATCGAGGATGCGGGGGCATCCGTCGCCGCCCAAGGCGACCCTGCGCAGGAAACGTTTCGACGCTGCAAGGCGCTGATCGACACGGAGGCGGAACGCCTGATGACGTTGCGTGAAATCGCGCTGGCGGCGGGGCTGGAGGAGTCGAGCGTGTGCCGGCTTTTTCGTCAGTATGAGGACACCAGTCCTTATCAATACCTGCTGCGCCGAAAGATGAACCTCGCGGCGGCTTTTCTGGTCGAGGGCGGACTGGTGAAGGAGGCCGCACAACGCGTGGGATTCGCCGATCCGTATCATTTTTCGCGTTGTTTCAAGGCGGTGCATGGCGTGGCTCCGCGCGAGCTGCTGCGTCACCGCCCGAAAACCTGAGGCGCGGCGCAGCCGTATCGTGCACGCTCGTGCGCCCAAGCGCCGGCGTGAGCACCCCGCCGATCCTCCCTCGTTCGCCGACTGATTTGTCACTTATTAAGTGACAAATAATCCGGGGCGCTGGCGAGGTAGGCTCGGGGGAAGGTGCGCGCCGGGTTCGTGCTAGCGACGGGCGGAACTGTGCTGGCGTCCACCGGGTTTTGCTTTTGCCGAGAGTGGTGGCGAGGGGTTGCATGCAGGCATGTTACCCAAATCCGTTCTCGTCACGGGCGCATCGCGCGGCATCGGTCGCGGCATCGCCATCGAACTCGCCAAGGCCGGCCATCGCATCGCGATCAACTACGCGGGCAACGTCGAAGCGGCCGCCGAAGCACTCGCGCTGGTGAAGGCTGCGGGTGGCGATGGTTTCATCGTTCAGGGCGACGTCGCCGTGGCTGCTGATCGCGAGCGGATGGTGGCCGAGACCGTGAAGCAATTTGGCCGTATCGACCTGCTCGTGAACAACGCCGGCGTTGCTCCAAAGGTGCGCGCCGACCTGCTCGATGCGGGCGAAGAGAGCTTCGACCGGCTCTATAACATCAACCTCAAGGGCCCGTATTTCCTCACGCAGCTCGTGGCGAAGCAGATGCTCGCGCAGGCGCCCGATGCAGAAGGTTTCCGCGGGCGTATCGTTAATATCACCTCGATCTCCGTTTACACCGCGTCGATCAACCGCGGCGACTACTGCATGGTGAAGGCCGGTCTCGCCATGATGACCAAGCTTTTCGCTGACCGCCTGGCGAACGACGGCATCAACGTTTACGAGATCCGCCCGGGTGTGATCGCCACCGATATGACCGGTGCCGTGAAGGAAAAATACGACAAGCTCATCATCGAGGACGAACGCGGCATCACGCCCATTCGCCGTTGGGGCAAGCCGGAGGACATTGGCCGTGCCGTGAGCGCGATCGCTGACGACCGGTTTCCGTTCTCAACCGGCGCGGTCTTTGATGTGGACGGCGGCTTCCATCTCCAGCGCCTCTAAAATCTCGCGCCGACCAGCGCGCGCCTCCCGCCTAATAAAACGGCGACAAATCTCCTGCGCGGGCCTTCCGGCCCGCGCTTTTTTGTGCCTATTTCGCGGCGTTGTCATCGGTTTCTGAACGCATTTAGCAGGAATCGTAATACCCCTACACCACAACCTGTAGTGGTTTGACGCGCCAGTTGGCACAATCAGTTGTGTGGTTGTGCTTCCGCGCAGCCGTCTTATCTTGGTGAAACCAAGGCCTGCGAGTGGAGCACCGCATAGACTTTTCAGTCCTGTGCAAGAATCCTGCGATCCCGCGGACAGTAATGTCTGTGTCCCTCACCCACGTTAATAATTTCACTCATGCATTCTGATTCTTCTTCCCCCCAAACGTCCGCTTCCGTCACGTCCCGTCACGGTTCCCAAGTCCTGCAACGCCACATCGCTTTCGCCGACCGCTTGGTCATCAAGCGCGACGGCTCCCGGGTTCGCTACGACCAGAATAAGATTACGCGCGCCATCGCGCTCGCCTTCCGCGAAGTCCACGCCACCGACGACGCCAATCCCTATCGGGACGACATGCTCGCCTGCTTCGGCCTCGACAGCGACCGCTTCATCGAAGCGACCAAGATAGCCGGCGCCGTCTCGCAGATCTTGGAACTGCACTACCGCCAAGGCACGCATCCCACCATCGAGCAGGTGCAGGACGCCGTGGAAAAAGGCATCGCCGCCGCCGGCCACTGGGACGTCGCCCGCGCCTACATGCTTTACCGCGAACGTCGCGCACTCACCCGGCTCGTGACCTATCCTGACAGCGGGTTGGCCGACTACATTGCGATGGCCAAATACTCCCGCCATCGCGCCGAGCTGGGCCGCCGCGAAACCTTTCCCGAAGGCGTGCAACGCGTGCTGGCCATGCACCTCGAGTTCTTCGCGCCCAAACTCTTGACCTCCGTTCCCGACGCGCTGCCGGCCTCGATCGCCGCATTGGCGGGCGACACCGCGCCCTTGCTCGCGAAAACGCTGTGTGGCCGTGAACTCGGCGACGTGATCGAGCGCGTGTTTGTCGATGTAACCGCCAAGCACGTGCTCCCCAGCATGCGCTCCATGCAGTTCGGCGGCGAAGCGATCCTCAAGAACCACAGCCGCATGTTCAATTGCAGCTTCTCCAACGTCGATCGCGTGGAGTTTTTCCGCGAGTTTCTCTTCCTCCTGCTGAGCGGCTGCGGCGTGGGCTTCTCCGTGCAGAAACACCACATCGCGCTTCTGCCTCCGCTGCCAACGCGCCTTTCCTCGCACGATCTGCCCGTCTTTCACTATGCGGTTGATGACACCATCGAGGGTTGGGCCGATGCGCTGCACGCGCTCTTCCAGTCGTTCTACGACGGAAAAAAAATCGAGTTCAACTACTCTTTGATTCGCCCCCGCGGTGCGCACCTGCGCACCTCCGGCGGCAAGGCCCCCGGACACCTCCCCCTCAAGCAGGCGCTCACTCGCATCGAGACGATCCTGGAGCAGGCGGCCGGTCGCTCTCTGCGCCCCATCGAGGTTTACGATATCAATATGTTTGCGGCGAAGGCCGTGCTTGCCGGCGGGATACGCCGCTCGGCCACCATCTGCCTCTTCTCGCCCGACGACGAAGAGATGATGGATGCTAAAACCGGCAATTGGTTCGAGACGAACCCGCAGCGTTCCGCCTCCAACAACTCCGCCGTGGTCGCGCGCGACGACCGCAACGCCGAGCACTTCCGCCGCCTTTTCAAAGCGCAAAAAGAATTCGGCGAACCCGGTTTCTTTTTCTGCGACCATCCCGAAGCGGGCTGCAATCCCTGCGCCGAGATCAACCTCCTACCGGTCATCGATTGGGAGCTTTCCGGCGAGGAACTGAGCAAGCTTTTCGCCTGGGGTTACAAGGGCGATCTGCCCGGCACCACGCGCCTGTCCGGCTTCCAGCACTGCAATCTCACGACGATCAACGGACGCAACGCCACCACGGCGGAGCGGTTTTATGAAGCATGCATTTCGGCCACGGTGATCGGCACGTTGCAGGCCGCCTACACCGATATGCCGTATCTCGGCGCGGTTACCCGACTCATCAACGAACACGACGCGCTCCTCGGTGTTTCCATCTGCGGTTTCATGGACAACCCCAACGTCCTCTTCGATCCCGAGATCCTGCGCAAAGGTGCCAGCCTCTGCCGTGCGACCAACCGCCTCATTGCCGAGACGATCGGCATTCGTCCCGCCGCCAAGCTCACCACCTGCAAACCCGAAGGCACCGCGTCGCTCCTGCTCGACGCCGCGTCGGGCATTCACCCGCACCACGCGCGCAATTATTTCCGTCGCGTGCAGGCCAACCGCAAGGAGCCGATCTACGCGTTCTTCAAGTCGATTAACCCGCAGATGACCGAGCCCTCCGTTTACAGTCCGCAAACGGACGACGTGATCACGTTCCCGGTAAAAGCTCCGGATGGCGCGATCCTGCGCAAAGACCTCAGCGCGCTTCAATTCCTCCAACTCGTGATGCTCGTGCAGCAGTCGTGGGTGATTCCTGGCGGCGATCCCCAGTCGCGGTCGGCGAGTCTGCATCACAACGTGTCGAACACCTGCACGGTGCACGAAGGCGAGTGGGAAGCGGTGGCTGATTTCATCTGGGCCAACCGCGCGCTCTTCACGGGCGTGTCGCTACTCCAAGATGCCGGAGACAAAGCCTACATGCAGGCCCCCCGCGAAGAGGTCTCGACCGAAGCTGACATCGCCAAGTGGAATTCCCTGCGCCCGCGCCACGTTGATTACACGAAGCTCCGCGAGCACACCGACGAAACCAACCTCAAGGAGATCATCGCCTGCGCCGGCGGCGCGTGCGAACTCCGCTAACAGGCCGAAGTGGGTAATCGGCTGAACGGGTGGTCCCCCTCCTGTCCCTGTCACTCGTTCCCGAAATCTGAAAGGCAGGTTTGTCACTTATTAAGTGACAAACCTGCCTTTTCGTTTTCCACGACACCTAAAGGACGCTTCCTGCTTCTGAGCCGACGCCGAGCTTTTTAAACCGGAGACTCGTCGATTCACCGCAAAAAGCCGCGCTCCTTGCGAGTGCGGCTGGTTAAGGGTGGGTGAACGTCGCCCAAAAAAAGCGGGCGCCGATCAGGACTTCGGTTGCTCGTTTTCCCCGCCGCACTTTTCGCAGTTTTTGCCGTCTTTGGCCGCTTCGATGCAGCAGCCGTGGGTGCAGGTTTTTCCTTCGGCGGCGGCTTTTTCGCAGCATTTGGCAACCTTACCCGCGGGAGCGGCGGGCTTGCTGTCTTCGGCACGGGCGAGGTTGGACAACGCAAAAGCGGCAACGACCAAGGCGAGGGAGAGGCGGAGTGATTTCATAAGGAGTCAGGGAGTTGTGGAGCATGGCTCGACGTGAGCTGAAGCTCGGCAGTGACAGTGCATTGCTTCTGTCTGTTCCCAAGTTGTTCGAAGGCGGCCCGTCGGGTTGGCTTTTCAGAGCGGCGCGGGGTCTCTGCACTCCAGTTCGAGCCGCCGTGTCTCGCGCTCGCAAAAATCCTCGCCGGGCCGGAGGGCGGGCGGCACGCTGCCGCGCAATGATTTTTACCTGCCAATCGGGATTCGTGGATCTGCTCGCCGGCGAGCTGAGTGCGCAGGGCTATACTCCCGTCGAACAGGGCGCCGGCTGGGTGCGCGCGGAGAAACCTGAGACCGGAAACCTGAAACCTGAAGCCGGATTGCCCGACCTCTGCTTTCCGCAAATGACCCTGCTCGATCCGGTCGAGATCACAGCAGATTCCGTTAACGCACTCGCGGCCAAGATCACCGAGCAGTTTCTCACCACCGCCAAAACCGAGCGTTTCGAGGTCGAGTGGCCGTGTCTCTTCGAGGAAGCCGCCGAGCTCGATGGCCTCGGCCGCCGCGTGAAGGGCGTCGAAAAGATGGTTCATGAAAACCTCAAAAAGCGCATGGGCCGCGTCGCCCGGCTCGCTGTCGTGGACAAGCCGCGCGGCGTTGCTCGTGCACGTGGCCTGTATGTGTTCTTCGTGGATTTCAAACGCGCCTACGTTTCCCGTGAAGCGATCTTCGGTGGACAACGCCGCATGGCCGATGACGAGCAGGCACCGTCGCGTTCCTATTTGAAGATCGAGGAAGCCTACATCGTCCTCGGTCGCGAGCCGGCGTTCGAAGAAACGGTCGCCGACCTCGGCGCGGCTCCGGGCGGCTGGAGTTACAGCGCGTCCAAGCGCGGTGCGAAGATCGTCGCAGTGGACAATGGTCCGCTCAAAGGCGGCGCGTATAACAACTACAAGATCGAGCACCGCATGGAGGACGCGTTTACGTTCCGCCCTGCGCCGGACCAGGTCTTCGATTGGATGTTCTGCGACCTTGTCGAGGAGCCGCACCATGTCGTCGAGAACCTCATCACGCCTTGGTTGGAGAACAAGTGGTGCCGCCGCTTCGTGGTCATCTTGAAGTTTGGCCGCGTTGATCCGTTGGCGTTGCTGCGTGACGTGCGTGCGCCGGAGTCGGTGTTCTCGCGCTGCGCGACGAATGTCCGCGTGCGCCACCTCTACCACGACCGCGAAGAGTTCACGATTGTCGGCGAGGTGCGCGAGTGAGCCGGAACGGAATCATGGCCGCAAAAAGCACAGAATGCACAAAAGCCCGGACAGGGGATCGGTTTTGCGCCTCTTGTGATTTTTGTGGCAAAGACTCGGTGGTCTTTTTTATCCCATGAGCGCGAACCCCAAAGAACTGAATCTATGCGGTCTCGTCGCGGTGCGCTCACGCTTTGAGAAGGACCCGGCGTCGATCAAGCGGTTGTTTTTTGACGAGGCGACCGGGCGCAAGGTGGGAGCGATCTGCAAGGCGCTGGCCGCCGGGCGGAAAGTTTACCGCTGCGTGCCTCCGGCCGAGCTGGAGAAGATCGCCGGGAGCATCCATCACGGCGGAATCGTCGCAGTCATTGAGGCACCGAAGTTGCGCGCGCCGGATGCGCAGATCGTCGCCAAATGGGCGGCCAAGCGCACTCCGCTGGTGCTGCTCGATCGCATTGGCAACGCGCACAACCTCGGAGCGATTGCGCGCACGGCGGCGTTTTTTGGCGTGGAGCACATCATCATCCCGGCGCACCCGCAGGCGGCGTTGCCGGGCGAGGCGGCCTTTCGCGTGTCAGAAGGCGGGCTTGAGCAAGTCGAAGTGTGGCGCACGCCCGATCTGGCGAAACTCCAGCGCGAACTCGCGGCGGCCGGCTACGACGTGGCCGGTGCGGCGGCGCGCGGAGGCAAGCCGGTCGCGCTCGCCGGCCCGGCGCGCCCGGTCGCGCTCGTGTTGGGCAACGAGGAACATGGCCTCGCGCCCGACGTGGAGAAGGCCTGCACGCGGTTGGTGACGATCCCGGGAAGCGGTCGAGTGGAGTCGCTCAATGTGTCGGTCGCCGGCGCGGTGCTGATCTACGCCCTGATCGGTGGGCGTTAAGCCTCTCTGGAAGGCTGGAATGTAGGAGCCTGCTTGCAGGCGATGAGCGGCCTGCGATGTCGTTTTACACGTCGCGCACGCCCAACAATCGCCTGCAAGCAGGCTCCTACATTTCGGAGGGCTGCGGGCATGTTCACGCGTTGTCGGACAAACACTGACAGCTCCGCTTCGCGCTCGCTGACATTCCTATCAGACCGACACGGATAATTTTCAGGCGGCCAAAAAGGCAGACTGGGCGGCATGCGAAAAGCCGCTTGCGCCCGTTCCCCTCAACTCCGCAACCCCGCTCGTATCCGCTCGCGCGGGCGGCTTTCGCTCCTGCTGCTGGTCGCGATGAGTGGCGTGGCGGCTCAACTGTCCGCCGCGCCCGCGTCGTTCGCGCCGAATGCACCGAGCGCCCCGGTTGCGTTCACGAATCCACTGCTGCGCCCGCCGGCTCAGGACCCGCAGGTCACCTATCACGAAGGCCGTTATTACTATTGTGAGTCGAACGAGGAGGGCGTGTTCCTGCGCGTCGCAGATGACTTCGCAGCACTGGGACAGTCGCCGCGCCAGCGGGTGTGGGCACCCGCTAGCCGTGGGCCGGTGTCCCATCATATCTGGGCGCCCGAGCTGCACATCCTCGATGGCAAGGCGTATATTTATTTCGCGGCCGACGATGGCGACAACGACAACCACCGCATGGGCGTGCTTGCTGCGGAGACGGACGATTTACTGGGCGCTTACCGGCTCGCCAGCGTGATCGACACCGGAGGCTGGGCCATTGATGGCACGGTGCTCACCCTTGATAACGGTCGCCGTTATTTCATCTGGTCCGGTTGGCCGGGAAAAAAGAACGGGCGTCAGAATCTCTACATCTCAGCCATGAAGAGTCCGCTTGAGATCGAGGGTCGCCGTGTGCTGCTCAAAGAGCCCGACCAGGCGTGGGAACGCCGTGCGATGCCCATCTGCGAAGGTCCGCAGGTGCTGCGGCGCAACGGGCGCACGTTTCTGATTTATTCGGCGAGCGGCTCGTGGACGGCGGATTATTGTCTCGGCATGCTGGTGCATCAGGGCGGTGATCCGCTCGATCCGAAGACGTGGAAGCCGGCCGGTCAGGTATTTGCGCGCAACGGGTTCGCGTATGGCGTGGGGCATTGCGACTTCGTTTCGTCGGCCGATGGGCAAGAAGACTGGCTGGTGTATCACGCGAAAACCTCGCGGCGCGATGGTTGGGCCGACCGCGAGGTGCGTGCGCAACCGTTCACGTGGGATCAACGCGGCTGGCCGGTGTTTGGCGAGCCGGTCGATCCACGCCTTCCGCTGGTGCATCCGGTCCGCACGCTTGCGGCGACGGGATCACGCCCGGTTGGCTGAGGCGAAGACTGCGGCCGAGGCTTTCTCCGCGTAACACTCCAAGTGCATGCCGCTCCAGAGCGGAGAATGACAGGCATTCGAGGAGATGATGAAGTCGCCGAAACCTGCCGAATTCATCAACCGCTCGACCTCTTCGCGCGTGTGATTGAAGACCGGAACCGCGTCTTCTCGACGTGCCTTGATGCGTTGCAGAATCGATCCTGGTAGCATGGGGAGCACGGCGGCTTTCATGGCGCCTTTTATTTTTTGCAGGCGCGAGGAATCGCTTTGCTCAAGCGCATCGAAATACAGGTGGCCTCCGGGCGTGAGCCAGCGTGCGATCTTGGTGCAAAGCTCGGCGGTGATGGCCGCGCCATAGCCAAAAACCCCGAGAGAATAAACGAAGTCAAACGACCCTTGTTCGAAGTTGGTTTCGTAAAGATTACCGCGAATCAAGCGGATCTCGCGTGCGCTCAACTCGGCGGCACGCACAGGGTTCTTCGCTTGGCGGAGCATTTCTGGCGAGATGTCGGTGCCGACGAGCAAGGCCGTGTTGTCCAGCCAATGGAAGTAGCGGCCCGTGCCGCAGCCGAGTTCCAGGACGCGCACAGGATGGGGAAACGAGCGGCAGATACGGCGTAGGTTTCCGCCGAGCCGCTGGTGATTTTCGCTGCGCGCTTCGATCTCATCGTCCTCGCGATAGCGGCGGGCGCTGCGGTCGTAGGAGTGGCTCAGGTGGGGCTCATAGCTTCGGTGGTCCATAAGGAAGGATCGGTTGAGGATTTGGGATGCTGGTTGGCATCCGAACAAGACAACCTACTCACAAGACCAACCTTCGCAGGTAGGCGGATTATGTTCTCACCCTTGGGGCTTTTACCCGCGACGGGCGTCGGAAAAACAGTGAGGGAAACGCCCCTTGCGGTCGGGTTAGAGCCAGCGGCGCTTGCGCATAAAAACCGCCATGCCGATGACGCTCACGACGGTCAGTGCGGCTGCGAGCGGGTAGCTGTAACGCGCCTGAAGCTCATGCATGTGCGCGAAGTTCATCCCGAACCAGCCGCCGACCAGCAGTGGCGGAATCGTCAGCGCGGTCAGGGCAGTGAGCACCCGGATGCCTTCGTTGGCTTCGTGACTGGATTTGTTTAAGTAAACCCGGAAGGAGAGAATCAATTGGTCCGCCCAAGAGACCGCTTGGTTTTCGATGTGGGCAAGGTCTTCGGCGAGGTCGCGCAGGTAGGGGAGAATGGTGGCGCGGATGAGGCGGGCCTTGCCCTGCGCGAGTTCGGTGGCGACTTCGCGTTGAGGGCGAACGATCTGGCGGAGTTGGGCGAGTTCCTTGCGCAGAGCAACGACGCGGGGGAAGAGTTCGCGGGAGGAGACGTTGGCGAGCACTGCGCTTTCAACCCATTCGATTTCGCTACGGAGTTCCTCCAGAGCGGGTTTGTAGGCGTCGACCATCAGGTCGAGCAAGGTGTGCGCGAACCGGTCGGGGCCTCGCACGGGCACGGTGGGCGTGCGTAGGCAGCGATCAATCGCGGCTTGCACGGGTTTCAGCGGCTGGCGGTGAAAGGTGACGAGAAAGTTTTTTCCCAGGATCAGGTCGAGTTCGGTCGTGGTGAACTTGTCGGTCTTGGAGTAGTCCACCGTGTGCATGACGAAGTAGAGGTAGTCGTCGTAGGTCTCGAGCTTGGGCAGCGGGGAATCGCCCACGCAGTCTTCAATCACCAGCGGGTGAAAGCCGAAGAGGTCTTCGAAGATGGCTTTGATTTCTTCGGGCGTGGGGGCGGATAGATCCACCCAGAGCAAGGTGTTGGGTTCCGCGCGGAGGGCGGCCAGTGACTCGACGGGCGGGTTCGGCGCCTGGAGTTTGTGGTCGCGGTAGAGGAGCGTCGTGATCATCGGGCGGCAGCGGCGTTAGATCCAGCGGCGGCGTTTACACCAGACCCACATGATGGAGGTGAGGGTGATCGTGACCACGATCACGATGGGATAGGCATGCGGCGACTGGAGCTCGGGCATGTGAGTGAAGTTCATGCCATACCACGTTCCGATGAGCATGGCGGGGAGGGTGAGCGCGGTGAGCGCCGTGAGGACCTTGATGCCTTCGTTGGCTTCGAAGCCGGAGCGGCTGAGGTAGAGGTCGAAGGAGATGAGCAACTGGTCGGCGTAACTGGCGGCGGTTTCGTCGATGCGCACGAGGTTGTCGCGCAGATCTCGGAAATACGGATACATGATCGAGCGGATGATCTTGGACTCACCGTGAGCGAGACGGGCGGCGATGTCGCGCTGGGGGCGCACGATCTGGCGCAGGTGGTTGAGCTCGGAGCGGATCTCGAGGAGCTTGGGCGTGAGGTTGTTGGTCTCGGAGCCGAGGACGGTTTCCTCAATGAGTTCCAGTTCGCCGCGGAGTTCGTCGGTGATGGGCTTGAAGTTGTCCACCATGGCATCGAGCACGAGATGGGCGATGCGATCGGGACCGCGGGCGACGACACCAGTCGCTTTTACGCAGCGCTCGATGACCGAGGCGACGGACTTCAGCGGTGTGTGGTGAAACGTGACGAGGTAGTCTTTGCCGAGGAAAAAATCGAGTTCGGTGGTGTTGAACTTCTCGGTGCGGGTGAAGTCCACCGCATGCATGACGAGGAACAGGTAGTCGTCGTAATCTTCGAGCTTGGGGAGGGCGCTGGGCGTCACGCAGTCCTCGATGGCAAGCGGGTGAAATTGAAAAACATCAGTGAGGACGGCTTTGATTTCCTCCGGTGTCGGCGTGTCGAGATCGACCCAGACGGTGAGGCCCTTGTCGGCACGCACGAGTCGGAGGGCTTCGACCTCTAGGTCGCGTCCGACGAGTTTACCGTCGCTGAAAATAAAGGAATGGATCATGCCGCGCGGGAGAGGATTGCGCGGGGCGACAGGGCGGCAAGCCCAAGGTGTCAACGCCTTCGCTGGGCGTTAACTGCGGCCGAGGAGTTTCTCTTCGGCGCTGACGATCGCGTGGATGAACTCCTCTGGCGTGGCGGCAGTCATGAGCGCGTCGCGATTGGCCGGATCTTTGAAGACCTTGCAGAGCGCGCTGACGATCTGGAGGTAGTCGGTGGGATTGGACTTGGGCGTGCCCAGGACGAAAATCAGGCGGACGGTCTGGTTGCTGTTCTCGAAGAGAATTCCGGAATCGCTGCGCCCGACGGCGATGACGATTTTTTGCACGTGCTCGGTGCGGGCGTGGGGTAGGGCGATCTCGTTGCCGAGGCACGTGGTGTCGAGGCGTTCGCGAGCAAGGAGTTCGTTATAGAAACCTTGGAAATTGGTCACGTCGGCGTGGCCTTCGAGCAGGCGTGCGACCTCGTTAAGCGCCACGGTGCGCTTGTTGCTCTGCACCCGTAGGAGGATGCGAGAAGGGTCGAGAAGTGTGGAAAGGCGGCCGGCCATGCGAGTGCGAGTGACGCCAAGGCGTCATGGTGGGCAAAGTGACGCCTCGCCAAAATCATTGGCAAGCGTCGATTGCCGCTTGGCGCGCTAAAATTGAGTGACGGAAACCGGGGCAATGAAGGCGTGGGCAAGAGAGTGATGGGTAGCGGTGGAAAATTGAGAAAACACAGGCACTTCTAGGCCGTGTTCCGGTCAGCGATTTGCCCGAATCATATACGAGCGGCGGGTAGTTTCATCAGGCGCGGCTTTGGCCCCAAATACAGAGACTTCTACGAGCTGGCCCACTGGAATTCGAAGGATAACGAGGCTACTTTATTAGAGGCGGAAGCCGGTTCTCCCTTTGTGGTGAACCGCGCTTGTGATTCACGCGATTCGTTATCTGCGCCACCGCGTTGATGACGGGCGTGCGTGATTAACCAACGCCTTCCATTTTTCAAAATTTATACATCATCATGAATAACACGCTCCATCATTACCCACCGGCGACGGATGCGGCCATCGACCCCGATTTTACCGTGAGCCACGAAGCCATCGCGGAACGCGCACGGGAGATTTGGTTGGCGCAAGGCTGCCCCGAAAACTGCGATGAAGCCATCTGGCTGGAAGCGGAAGCAGAGCTTTTGGCGATTCAGCAAAAACGTTACCGGCATCCCAACTTACAACTGGCCAGCCAAAGTGGCGGCCAAACCGGGAGGACCTCTCTATGTTAAACAAATTCGCCATCGATTACGTCGTTTTCTCACAACACAACAACCGGGTGCGCACCCACCTCACCGATGATCCGGTCGAGGCCGAGGAGTTCCTCATGCATCTCTTGCTGGCCCATGCGGACATCAAGTCGATCCGCCATGAGGGCGCCGATCTGACGGGGCATCAGTTTGATCACATGATCAAAATCGCCTCCGAACGCATCATCTCGGGCATGCTGAGCGAGTCGCTTCACCTTGACGCGCCCGCGATTAAGAGCCGGTTCGGATTTGCTGCGTGAGTGCAACGTCTGCCCGAAACCAGCGCGCTCGCGGCCGGCTCAGCTATTGAACTGCAGGACGCCGCCGCCGTTGAGCTTCCGCCGACGGTGAGTTTGTGGTCGGAGTGCGGCCGGAGCCGAGGCTTACGGGCGTTTGGGTGAACGCTGTAACTCAGCGCGTTGTGACGTCTGAGAAAACCGCGGGTTTAGCGGGGACTTGTAACTTATCTGAGTTCTCGGGAATGCCAGCGATGCGCGACGTTTGTGGTGACCGTTCTGTCAAAGAACAGACCTCCTACTAGGTGTTAATCGCCGAAACCGCGCATGGCTTTTGGGGGACAAAAGGGACATACATTCCTTTGGGAAATCCGGACCAAACCCCTTGATCAGCGGTCCCTCATTTCCTCCGCGTGGTCGTCCGTTGCGATCCGATGCATCTGATGACCGCTGTTCGTAGTTATCCCAGTGTTTTTAACCCCTTTGAAAGAAGGCGCATCCGCCATGACACGTTCACCCTTCTATCGATCTTCGGTGCCCGACACGGAAGATTTAGTGATCACGCACGAGGTGATTTCCTCGCGAGCACGGGAGCTTTGGTTGGAACAAGGCTGCCCTAAAAATCGAGATGCCGAGATCTGGTTGGAGGCGGAGGCCGAACTCCGCGCCATTCAACAAGGCTGCTTCCGGCATCCCCACCTGCAGTCCACCGGTTGAACCTCGTTCGACCCATTCAAGAAAGGACCGTTATGCTTAACAAATTCTCCATCGATTACGTAATGTTCCCGCAACACAGCGTGCGTGAACGCAACTACCTCACCGACGACCCGATTGAGGCCGAGGAGATTCTTATGCACCTGTTGCTGGCCCACGCGTCCATCAAGGCCATCCGCCATAATGGCGCGCTCCTGACCGGCCATCAATTCGACCGCATGCTCAAGGTCGCGGCTGAGCGTATCGTTTCGGACCTGTTGCGCGACTCGCTGCATATCGACGCATCGGCGGTGAAGGACCGTTTCGGCTTCGCTGCTTAGATACGTTTTGGAACGCCACATCGGGCGGCGAGGGCGAGCCACTTGGCTCGCCACGCTGGCCCGGTTTTTTTGCCCAACTTTCCCCCGCGTCTGCGCAGGCGTGTATTTAGATGCGGGACTTGCCGAGGCGCACGTTGAAGAGGCCTTGGGGATGGACGAGCATCAGGCCGATGAGGAGCGCGGCGTAGATGACCATGCGATACTCGGCGACCGGGCGGAGGACTTCGGGGAGGAGCGTGAGCAGGGCAGCCGCGAGGATCACGCCGAGGGTGTTGCCCATGCCGCCGAGAATGACCATGACGACGATCTCGACCGACCGGAAGAAGTCGAAGCCGCGCGGATCGATGGCGAGCTTGAGGTGGGCAAAAAGTCCTCCGGCGATGCCGGCAAAGAACGCGCCGAGGGTGAACGCGACGACTTTGTAGCGCGTCGGGTTGATGCCGGCCGCGGCCGCGGCGATCTCGTTGTCACGCACGGCGAGGAACCCGCGCCCGTAGGTGGAGTTAATGAGACAACTCACGGTGAACACGGTCACCGCCACCCAACTGTAGGTCCACGCGATAGAGGTGAGCGGGGGCATGCCGTTGAGGCCAATCGCCCCGCCGAGCGCGGGCGTGTTTTGAAAGACCACGCGGATGATTTCCCCGAAGCCGAGCGTGATGAGCGCGAGGTAATCGCCTTTCACGCGCAGCGAGGGGAGTCCGATTAGAAAGCCGGCGAGTGCCGCGATGAAGCCGCCGAGGAGTAAGGCGCCGCAGAAGAGGGTTTGCTGCGCGAGGATGGGCGAGGAGGCGTGGGCAAGCGCGGGAGCGAGGCGAAGCGTGCCGGCCGAGGAGATGTAAGCGCCGATGGCCATAAAACCGGCGTGGCCGAGAGAGAACTGGCCGGTGTGGCCGTTCACGAGGTTGAGCGAGACGGCGAGGATGATGGCGACACCCACGTTCATCGCCACATCGAGGTAGTAGGCGTCGAGTCCGCCGCCGAACACCGTGATCGCGATGGCGGCGGCGAGGGTTGCGAGAAGTGCGGTGTGTTGGCGGGGGAGGGACACGGGAAGGATTGAATCGTTCTCTTACTCTTACTCTTTCTCGTTCTCTCGAATTGAAGCCTTTCGCATCAAAAGAGAACGAGAACGAGTAAGAGAACGAGGATGAGGATGGGGATGCGGGCGCACGTTGTTTGGGAACTTAGACTTTTTCCGCAGTGAACCGTCCCAGGAGGCCGGAGGGGCGGAGGAGCATGATGATGATGAGCAGACCGAACGCGATGGCGTCCTTGTAGGTCGAATACGCACTGCCGCCGACCAGGGTTTCGGCTCCGCCGAGAATGAGCGCGCCGAGAGCCGCGCCGGGCAGGCTGCCGACTCCGCCGAGAATCGCGGCGACGAAGGCTTTTAAGCCGGGCATCACGCCCATGAATGGATCAATCGACGGGTAATTAAGCGCGTAAAGCACGCCGCCGGCTCCGGCCAGGGCGGAGCCGAGGGCGAAGGTGAACGCGATCACGGTGTTCAGGTTAATCCCGACGAGCTGAGCCGCGCGCGGGTTGAGGGAAACTGCGCGCATCGCGGCACCCAGGCGGGTGTGATAGACGATGCGTTGGAGTCCGCCGAGGAGCACGAGCGCGACGCCGATCACGATCAACTGGTTGCTGGAAACGGTGACGGCGCCGACTTGGAACTGGGTGGCCGGGAAGATCGCGGGGAAGTTGCGCGGCGTGGAGCCGAAGAGGAGCTGCACGCCATATTCGAGGAGCAATGACATGCCGATGGCGGTGATGAGGACGTTGAGCTTGGGCGCGTTTCGCAGGGGGCGGTAGGCGAAGCGCTCGATCACGATGCCGAGGAGGGAGCAGGTGGCCATCGAGGCGAGCAGCACGACCAAGCCGCCCCAGATCGTGCCGGCGGGAACGTGGCGGGCGGCAAAATAACCCACGAACGAGCCGACCATAAAGACATCGGCATGGGCGAAGTTGATGAACCGCAACACGCCGTAAACCATCGTGTAGCCGAGCGCCAGCAACGCGTAGATCGCGCCAAGCGAGAGGGCGTTGATGAGTTGCTGGAGGAATTCGGTCACGGGCTAGTTGAGAGTTGAGAGCTGAGAGTTGAGAGACGGGCGGGATTAGTTGAGAGATCGGACGACGCTTACTTTTCTAGCGACTTGCGGAGGCCGCTGAGCATTCGAGAAATCTCAACCGCCGCTTCGTGCAGGCGCTGGTAGTCGTTTGCTCCAATGAGTGACTGGTTCTTTGCTATGGTTGCTTGGGTGATCACCTCAAACAAGGAACCGGTGGCATAGCCCAAGAATTTTGAAAAATCGGCCGGTGGTCGCGCTGAGCCTTCTGCGATATTGCTGGGGATCGATACAGCGGCCCGGCGGATTTGTGTTGTGAGGCCGTAGCGTTCATCCGCGGGGAAGCTTCGTGTCGCGTCATAAACAAACCCGGCAAACGCGACGGACTTTTGCCACACGTCCAGTTTTTCGAAGTTAAACATCGGATTGTCTCTCAACTCTCAGCTTTCAACTCTCAACGGGATGACGCTGCCCCGTCACGGCGCCACGGTTTCGAGGTAGGTGGGTTTGCCGTTGCGGATGACGAGGATTGCGGCGGGTTTGCTGGCGTTGCGGGCTTTGTCCATGTCGATGCGGCCGGTGACGCCTTCAAATCCCTTCGTGGCGGCGAGGGCGTCGCGGATTTTGGCGGGTTCGGTCGATCCGGCGCGGCGGATGGCGTCCACCAGCAGATACGTCGCGTCGTAACCGAGCGCAGCCATGCCGTCGGGTGTGCGGTTGTCGAAGCGGGCGCGGTATTTCTTGATGAATGCCTGGACCTTTTCGTCGGGCGAATCGGCGGAGTAATGCGTCGAGTAATAGCAGCCCTCCACGGCGGGGCCGGCGATTTCGAACAGCTCAGGGGCTTCCCATCCATCGCCGCCCAACAGAGGAACGGTGATGCCAAGTTCGCGGGCTTGTTTGGCGATCAGGGCGGCCTCGGTGTAGTAGGCGGGAACGAAGAGCACGTCGGGGTGGGCGGCTTTGATCGCGGTGAGCTGGGCTTTGAAGTCCTTGTCGCCTTCGGCAAACTTCTGGTTGGACACGATGACGCCGCCGTCGCGAGGGAACTGGGCGCTAAAGACCTCGCTCAAGCCGGTGCTGTAGGCGGACGAGGTGGACGTGAGCAGGGCGGCGCGCTGGAGGTGGAGCTTGTCGCGGGCAAAGGTTGCGAGGACTGCGCCTTGAAACGGGTCGATGAAGCAGGCGCGGAAAATGTAGTCGCCGGTCGCGGTCACCGCCGGATTGGTCGATGACGGGGTGATCATAGGGATCTTAAAGGCCTGGGCGACGCCGGCGCCTTCGAGCGAACGCCCGGAGGTGATCTCGCCGATGAGGGCGATGACGTGGTCACGCGTGATGAGTTTTTTCGTTACCGTGGCGGCTTCGCCGGGCTTGGACTGGGTGTCCTCGACCACGAGATCGATCTGTTTTCCGAGCACGCCGCCGGCGGCATTGATCTCGTCGATGGCGAGGCGGGTCGCCTTGGTGGAGGAGTCGCCATAGGCGCCGTCTTTTCCGGTGATGCAGGCGTAATTGCCTATCTTGATGCTGTCCGGCGCGGAGGCCTTCTTGGGGCCGCAGCCGGTGAGGACGAGCAGTGCGGCGAGCGGGACGACGGCGGCGGTGAGTTTCCGAAAGAAGAGCGGCATGAGGAAGATAGCGTGAAAAGGTGCGGTGGGGCGCACCGCGTTGATCCGGACGGAGCAGGCTTTGTTCCTGACGCGGACTGTTTCCCGCTTTGCATTTCGCGGTGCAACGTTCTTTAACCGCTGCCGTTGAATCTCATCGACCGATATCTTTTACGCGAGTGGCTCAAGATGCTTGGGCTCGTGTTGGGCGCCACCCTCGGGTTGCTGCTCATGCAGGCGATGTATGACGACTTCCGCGATCTGCTGGCGGATGGCGCGACGGTGACGGACCTGGCGGTCTATTACATGATCAAGCTGCCCAGCTATCTCTCGGTGGTGCTGCCGTTGGCGCTGCTGGTGTCGCTGCTTTACACACTGGGTCAGATGCACCGGAACCACGAGATCACCGCGTTGCGCGCGGCGGGCGTGGGGCTCTTTCGCATCACGCGCGGCATTTGGGTCGCGGGCGTGCTGCTGTGCGGCGTGACGTGGTATATCAACGCGACGGTCATCCCGTGGTCGGTCGAGGAGTCGCGAGTGATCCGCGAAAACCTCGCGTTCCGCAACGAAGCGAAGGATCGCACGGTGGACCGCGTGGGCATGAAGCCGAGCGTGGCGTTCGACAACCGCCAGGACGGGCGTATGTGGTTTTTTAACCGTTACAGCCAGTTCACGCATCGCGGCTACGGCGTGACCGTGGTGGAACTCGATGGGCAACGTCGCGAAAAATCCCGTCTGTTGGCGCACGAGGCCTGGCGCGATGTGGTGCACGGTGGCTGGGTGTTTCGCGATGGACGCGAACTCATCATCGACCCCCAAAACGGTGAGGTGGAGAGCACCACGCAGTTTTCCGAAAAAGCGCGCAAAGATTTCGATGAAGATCCCGCGCTCATGCTGATCTTCGACGCGCGTCCGCAGGACCTGTCGTTTACGGAGCTGCGGCGACTGATCGACTACTTCGAAGTGGGCGAAAACCCCAAGCTCACGGCCTATCAGGTGCGTTATTTCGGGGTGCTGGCGGAGACGCTGGGGCCGTTGATTATCATCGCGCTGGCGATTCCGTTTGCGGTGAGCGGCGTGCGGGTCAACCCGGTGGTGGGCGTGTCGAAATCCCTGGGGCTTTTCGTCGTGTATTTCATTTTACTGAAAACCTGCGCGACGCTCGGCGGCCGCGATGTGATCCCGGCGATCTGGGCCGCGCTGCTGCCGAGCCTGGCCATGCTCGGGGTGGGGCTGGGCTTTCTGTCGCGGGTGCGCTGAGGTGGGCGCGGCGGGCTTCTCGCCCCGTCCTTCTCGTTCTCTTAATCGTTCTCTTTCGTCAGCGGTCCTGAGGCGGAGGGGGCGGCCCGAGGTTGGAGGAGAAAGATTAAGATAAAGAGGAGAGAGAAAGAACGACGGCGGTCGGAGGCGGGCCGACGAGTCGGCCCGTCCAAAGCGGCGAGAACTCGCCGCACTCCAGATTCATCGCGCTCCCATGCTCGCGGCTATTCCTGCCGCTTACTGCGCTCCCTGTCCGATCAGGACCAACCGTAGTTGAAGCTGATGCTGATGCGCTCTTCGTCCACGCGGTTGGCGGCGACTTCGTGGCGTAACCAGCTCTCGAACAGGATCACGTTGCCCGCCTCGGCGGGGTAGGTCGTGTAGAGGCGGTTCTCGTCGCGCACATTCGGGAGCTTGGGCGGGGCGGCCATGAATTTGCTCAGGCGCGGGTCTTCAAACTTCAATCCCGAGCAGCCTTTCGGCGTGCGCACATAATAGGTGCCGCTGATGAACGAATTCGGGTGCAGGTGCAGCGAATGCGCCGCCGTCGGGGGCATGATGTTGACCCAGCAATCGGTCATGCGGATCGAGCGGCCACGCAGGTCCATGTCGAGGGCCTTGGCGAAGGCGCGGACGTGCTTGGTGATCTTTTGCTCCAGTCCGGCAAACGTGCTGGAGAAGCCGTGCAGTTGATGCATCGACGCGTAGCTGGTGTAGCCGCCCGGATAGTTCTTTTCGGACCAGGCGCGACCCTCGTCATCGTAGTCGCGGAGCTGCTGGCACTCGTCGGCGAGTTCATCGTTGAGACGGGTGAGACCGGTGCGCTGGAGCGGCTCAACGTAGAGGAAGGTGGGAAACCAAGCTTTGATCGGCATGCGCGCAAACTGTGGGAACGTCACGAGCGACGGCAAGCGTTCGCGCTGGCGTGTGCCGGGGCCGCCGCTACCACAAGCGACATGTCATTGCTTGAACGCGTCGCGATTTTCTACGGCGGGATGTCTCTGCTCACGCTGATCGCGTATGCGTGGGACAAACGTGCGTCGAAGCGCGCGGGCGCACGGCGGGTGCGCGAACGCACGCTTCACGCCTGGGCGTTGGCGGGCGGGTTTGCCGGCGCGTTGCTCGGGCAAGTCTGGTTGCGGCACAAGACGCGCCACCCTTCGTTTTTGATCGTCACGTTGCTCGCAGCGATCGCGCACGTGGGCGCGTGGGCGTGGTGGTGGAGCCGGTAGGACGCGGGCCCGGCAGGGCCTTACGCGCGTTGTTCAGCAGTGATAAATTGTGCGTTGCAGCGGCTTTTCAATTGAAGCCGGTCTTTGTGAAAGATCTATAAGCCCTTATCCCGACCGATGCTCTGTCGAGGTCTGATCGATCGAGCATGAGGCGGGTCTCGTTTGCAGGCGGGTGGTTCCACGCCACTCCTGCGAGCGATCGTCGCTAACTCCACACATCAACTACCCAACATGACCGTGTCCTCATACCGCCTCACCCCCGCTGCCCTGTCCCTCGTTCTCGCCGCATCCGCCGCGCTTTCTGCGCAAACCAGTTCAACCGCCACCACCCCGCCCGCCGCGCCGGCAACTCCGGCTGCGCACGCCACCACGCCTGACCTTTGCCCGATGATCGGTTGGCCCGAACTCCTGCCGGGATTCTTGAAACCCGGCGCCGCGTTCCCGACCAACGACACTCCTCTCAACGCCCCCGATTGCGCGTTCCACCAGTGGTCATGGGAGGCCTTTACCTGGGCGACCGCGCTCGACGCCAACGGCGTGCCGCGCTTCATGACGCTGCATACCCCGGAGGATCTCTTTAAGCCCGACACGCCTCCTTCCACGCCCCCGAAGCCGCACCTCCTCACGCTCGGCACTCGCGCCACCCACGCCGCTGGCGATCACATCGAAGGCATCGGCGCCATCGTTGAAGCCGACGGCAACATGCTCGTCGCGCCCAACGGCTACCCCGTTTACGCCTCCGTCCACATGAACGACTCCTACTTCGCGACCGCGAAGCGGAACCTCATCGTGAACGGCGGTTATCAAGCCAACTCCGACGCCGACCACTTCGACGTGGGCGCCGCCGTCTTCAAGGCCACCTGGCTCCGTCTCGAAGACGGACAACAACCTCCCGCCGGCGCCTACACCACCCAAGCCACCGTGCCCGTTCTCACCACGTTCCTGTCTCCCGACAACACGGTTTACGTCACGCCCAGCGGTCGCACGACCACGGTGACCGTTGCTCTCATCGGCCTCCACGTCGTCGGCCAGACCATCAACCACCCCGAGTTCCTCTGGGCCACGTTCGAGCATAAGGACAACTCTCCGAGCTTTGCCGACGGCACCTACAACCCGAACTCCACCGCGAGCACTCCGCGCAACTACACGCTCTACCAAGGCGGCACGCCCTACAACCAGACCAACCAGTCCAGCACCCAGACCACGGCCACCAGCACGAGCACCAGCAGCCCGCTCTCCACGCCGTCCACCACCGTCACCACCACGACGACGCTGACTGCCACGCCCACCTATACCTTCAACCCGACCACGCAGAAATTCTCCCCCTCGACCAACGCGGTTCTGGCCAACCGCACGGGCGGTGAAACCTTCTCGCCCAACGGTCCGGCGCACATCGCCAATCTCAACCAGGCCGGCCACACGTTCTTCGCCAGCCTCAAGAAGCCCCAGTCCGACTTCGCCAACTATGATCTGATTGGGACCGTCTGGATGACTGCCGGCACCTACAACCTCAACAGCAACCAAAGCAACGCCGTCGGCTCGGTGAATCTCGCCAACGTCACGGCCGAGACCTTCGTGCAGAATCTCACCGGCACGACCACTCCGTCCACGGTGCAGAACTGCTTCTCGTGTCACAACCCCGACACGTTTCAGAATGTCGCCCCCATGCCGAACCTCCCGGCTCGCCGCATCGCACTGAGCCACGTGCTCTCCACGGGCACGCTCTACGCCGTGCCCAACATGCTGTCGGTCAAACCACCCGCGCAGTAAGGATCACGGCCCACGACCAAACCCCGCGTTTGCGCCTCGGTTCCTCCCGCGGACCGCGCCCCCCAAGCCCGCTGGCCTCCAAAGCCAGCGGGCTTTTACGTGGGTTGCCGACGTGCGAAAGCGGCGAGCTACGGAGTGTTTGACCACTAATGGAATCGGCCAATGGGCCGATTCTCTGGGAGCGGCTACGGCTAATAGCCTTCGCAGTTAAGCGGAGGCGCGGCTGATGCCGCCGAGAGCAAACTCCACTACGTCTCATCGGATGGCCGCAAGCATCCGAAATGATCGGGACTTGATGCCCAAAATCGCGGCATCAGCCGCGCCTCCGCTTCATCGCCGGAGCCATTGGCGAGAGGCCGCTTCTTAAGAATCGTCCATTGGACGATTTCATGAGCGGTAAACCACTCCGAAAATTCGACTCCTTCCGATTACCCATTGGAGTCAGAGGCGAATCGTGCCGATGAGGTCTG
>CBRAFO010000020.1:0-46501 GCA_967755175.1 uncultured Opitutaceae bacterium
TGTTGATCGCGGCGATGTGCTTCTGGTTATCCAGCGCGTGCCAGTGCCAGAGCGGTTGTTCGAGACCGATGTTGTAGTAGGGCTTGACGGAACCATCACGGGTCTCGCTGTTGTCGCGATAAGCGCCTTCGACAAAAACATCCGCGCGCGGACGCGTGAGGGCGCGGGCGGCGTTCACGCGCTCCTCCGCGGCGAGGGCGGACAGGCGGGCCTGAATGACCGAAGGAGCGACGTCTTTCGCGGCGGCGATCAAGGGCTCGAGGCCGGGAATCACGGTCTCCGGCAAGTGGAGCATCAGCACGTCGGCATCGACGGCTGCGACATCAGAGGCTGGGGATTGCGCCGAAGTGGCTGGCGGAACGGCCGCGAGCAGACGTCCGTCGTGATAAATGGAGGCGTTGATGGCGCCACTGGATTGCCCCGAAACGGCCAACGGAACGGTCGCGAGCAGCAGCAGGAGGGAGCGAGACAGTCGAAGCATAGGGAAGAGGATGGAAGATAACCGCCGCCGGAGGATTCCGTTGGCAATAGCCAAGTTGCAATTCGAGGACAAACCAAACGCCCCGATGCCGCGCATAACAAGCCAAGCCCCGAGGAAAACATCGACAGTTATTCCAATAATATTTGTAACAACTGCAAATGACGCCGCCGGACGATAACGCCAAGGAAACGGAAGCCGCCGCGACAACTCCCGGCGTCGGCGCAGGCGTGGCTGAAGGGGCCGACGCGGGGGCCAACGCCAAGATCGAACGGGAGATCATCGCTTTTTGGGTGCAAGTCGGCGCGCTGCTTGGGTATTCGCGTTCGATTGGAGAGATCTTCGGCGTGATTTTCGTCTCGGAAGCGCCCTTGAGTGCGGACGATTTGGTCGAGCGATTGGGCATCAGCCGTAGTGGCGCGGGCCAAGGGCTGAAGGCGTTGCAGGAGATCGGCGCGATCAAACCCGCGCACCAACTCGCGAACCGCAAAGAGCATTTCCAGATGCAGTCAGACCTCGGCGTGTTGATCAAACTGCTGCTCAACGCCCGGATTCTCCCGAAGATCGAGGAACTCGCGCAGCAACGCGCCCACCTCGACGCCGCCGTTCGCCAATCAGGTCCCACCCACCTCGTGCAACGCTTCGACAAACTGGAACGTTGGCGCGGAAAAACCGGCCCGCTCCTGGAACTGCTCAAAAGTTTTTCGGCCTGATCGGCAACCCGCTCACTCACCTGAATCGGAATCGGCAAGATCCGCTCACCCTTTCTCCCCATGATCTATCTCCTCGGCGGCTCCGGCTATGTCGGCCAAGCCTATCAAGTCCTCCTCACGCAAAAAGGCATTCCCTTCAAAAACCTCCAACGGGCGCAGCTCGATTACGGAGACGTGCCGGCGTTGACCGCCGCGCTGAAGGCGGACCGCCCCGAGTTCTTGATCAACGCCGCCGGCTACACGGGCAAACCCAACGTCGATGCGTGCGAGTTACACAAAGCCGAATGTCTCTTCGGCAACGCCGTTCTCCCCGGTCGCATCTCCGAGGCCTGCGAAGCCGCCGGCGTCCCTTGGGGCCACGTCTCATCCGGTTGCATCTTCACCGGCTCGCGCACGGACGGCACCGGCTTCACCGAGGACGACGCGCCCAACTTCACGTTTCGCCAGAACAACTGCTCGTTCTACAGCGGCACCAAGGCGCTCGGCGAAGATATCCTCGCCGGCCGGCCCAACGTCTTCATCTGGCGCCTGCGCATCCCCTTCGATCACCGCGAAAGCCCGCGCAACTACCTCACGAAGTTGATACGTTACCCGGTCCTGCTGGAGGCCACGAACTCCATCTCTCACCTCCACGAATTCGTCGCCGCCACCTTCGCCTGCTGGGAAAAGCGCATCCCGTTTGGCACCTATAACGTCACCAATCCTGGTGACGTGACCACGCACGAAGTCGTCGAGCTCATCAAAGCCAGCGGCGTATGCGTGAAAGACTACACGTTCTTCACCAGCGAAGCCGACTTCATGGCGAAAGCCGCCAAGACCCCGCGTTCCAACTGCACCATGAGCAGCGCCAAACTCGCCGCCGCTGGCATCGCTCTCACGCCCGTCCGTGAAGCGATCACCAAGTCGCTTCGCGACTGGCAAAAAGCGACGATCTAAAGCAACAGGCTCGCCCGCGTCATTCCATCGCCCGTCGCCTCTCGCCCATCGCCCAACCATGAAAATCCTCGTCACCGGCGGTGCCGGCTTCATCGGCAGCAACCTCGTTCGCCACCTGCTCGCCGCCTCCTCGCCCGCCTCGGCCAGCGCGCCCGCCGCCCCCCTCGCCCCTCGCCCTTCGCCCCTCGCCCCGCACGACGTGCTCAACGTCGATGCGCTCACCTACGCTGGAAACCGCCACTCGCTCGCCGATCTCGAAGGCAACCCGCATTACCGTTTTGCCCACGCTGACATCTGCGACACGGCCGCGCTCACTCCACTTTTCGCCGAGTTCCAGCCCGACTGGGTCATGCACCTCGCGGCCGAGAGCCACGTGGACCGCTCCATCGACGGCCCGGGGGCGTTCATCCAGACCAACATCACAGGCACTTACACGCTACTCCAAGCCGCCCGCGCGCACTTCGAAACACTCACCGGCCCGGCCCGCGATCGCTTCCGCTTTCTCCACGTTTCGACCGATGAAGTCTACGGCTCACTCGGTGCCACCGGCCTCTTCAACGAAGAAACGCCCTACGACCCACACTCGCCCTACTCCGCGAGCAAGGCCGCCAGCGACCACCTCGCCCGTGCCTGGGCCGACACCTACAAACTCCCGGTCCTCGTCACCAACTGCTCCAACAACTACGGCCCATATCAGTTTCCCGAAAAGCTGATCCCCGTCGTCATTCTCAAAGCTCTGCGCGGCGACCCGATCCCGATTTACGGCCAAGGCAACAACGTGCGCGACTGGCTCTACGTGGGCGACCACGCCGCCGCCCTGCACACCGTCATCGCCAACGGACGCGTGGGACAGACCTACAACATCGGCGGCAACAACGAGCGCCAAAACATCGACCTCGTGCGCCTCCTCTGCGGCTTGCTCGACGAACTCCGCCCCCGTGCCGACGGCCAATCCTACGCCGGCCAGATCACCTATGTCGCCGACCGCCCCGGGCACGATCTCCGCTACGCGATCGACGCGACCAAGATCCGGCGCGAACTCGGCTGGACGCCCAAGCAAGACCACACCTCCGGCTTCCGCCAAACCGTCCAGTGGTATCTGGAAAATCAATCGTGGTGGCAGACGATTCTCGACGGCAGCTATCGGCTGCAACGGCTGGGCGTTGCAGCGGCGAAAGGCGAAGGGCAATAGGCAATGGGCACCGGATTTAAAGATCTCAAAGTCTGGCAGGCGGCCAAACGGCTGGCCGTGGACGTTTACCGCCTGAGCGAATCGAGCGGCCTCGCGAAGGATTTCGGCCTGCGCGACCAGATCCGCCGCGCTGCGGTGAGCGTGCCTTCCAACATCGCCGAGGGCGATGAACGCGACACCGACAAAGACGGCGTGCGCTTTCTCTATATGGCAAAAGGCTCGCTGGCTGAGTTGCGCACCCAACTCGAAATCGCCGTCGAAGTCGGCCTCATCAGCCCAACTCAGTTTTCCCCGCTGGAAACCGACTGCGTGACGCTCGGCAAGATGCTCGGTGCCCTCATCAAAGCCCGCCGCCCTCAATCCTAAACCCATTGCCCCTAGCCCGCCGCCCCTCGCCGACCTCACCCATGCCTTCCCCATCGCCCTTCGCCCCTCGCCCCTCGCCCCCTCGCCGTAAAGGCATCGTCCTCGCCGGCGGCTCCGGCACTCGACTCTATCCGCTCACCATCGCGGTCTCGAAGCAGCTCATGCCGGTTTACGACAAACCGATGATCTACTACCCGCTGTCGGTCCTGATGCTGGCCGGCATCCGCGAGATCCTGATCATCTCGACGCCCGCCGACCTTCCGCTTTTCGAGCGTCTGCTTGGCGATGGCTCCCGCTTCGGAATCACCTTGAGCTACGCCGTCCAACCCTCGCCCGACGGTCTGGCCCAGGCGTTCACGATCGCGGCAGACTGCGGCTTCCTCAACGGCCAACCCGCCGCGCTCGTTCTCGGGGACAACCTTTTTTACGGACACGACTTCGCCTCCTCCGTGAAAGCCGCCGGCGCCCAAACCTCCGGCGCGACCATCTTCGGCTATCATGTCGCCGAGCCCCGCGCCTATGGCGTAGTGGAGTTCGCAGCCGATGGCCGCGTGCTCTCGATCGAGGAAAAGCCCCGGCATCCGAAATCCAACTACGCCGTTCCCGGCCTGTATTTCTACGACGCCGACGTGGTCGCGCTCGCCCGCAGCCTCAAGCCCAGCGTCCGCGGCGAATTGGAGATCACCGACCTCAATCGTCTTTATCTCGAACGCGGCGACCTGCGGGTGGAGCTCATCGGCCGCGGCACCGCGTGGCTAGATACCGGCACGCACGACAGCCTGCTCGAAGCCGCTCAATTCGTCAGCGTGATCGAAAAGCGCCAAGGCCTGAAAATCGCCTGCTTGGAAGAAATCGCCTACCGCCAAGGCTGGATCGACCGCGCCGGCTTGGACGCCGCCATCAAGCACCTGGGCAAATCCGCCTACGGCGCCTACCTCGCTCGGCTTCCCGCCTGACCACCGCCCGCCATGCGCAGCCTTTTTCGTTACAAAGACATCATTTATTATCGCACGCTCGCCGGCCTGAAGTCGGAAGCGCGGAAAAACTACCTGGGCTACGTCTGGTTCCTGCTCGAACCGTTGCTAAGCACCGGAGTCCTGTATTTCGCGATGTCCCACCTCACCGGACAACGGGGTGCGTCGGCGATCATGACCATCCTGCTCGGGATGCTCACCTGGCAGTGGTTTGAAGGCTCGGTCATGCTCAGCGCCGGATCCATCGCTGCAAAGTTCCACGTTCACCAACAAGTGCCGTTGCCCAAATACCTATTTCCGCTGGTGGACATCGGGACCAACACCGTCCGCTTCGCTTTCGCTTTCAGCATCGTGTTGGCGGCGTGTTTCTTCTTCGGAGCCAGCCCCAGTTTAGCGCTGCTGTGGCTGCCACTTTTGCTCGGCCTGCAACTCGCGCTGATCGTGGGCCTTTCCCTGATAGTCGCGATCAGCGTCACGCTGGTGTCCGATCTCCATCTCCTCCTGCAATCGGTGTTTCGCCTGCTCTTCTTCGTCTCGGGGATTTTCTTCACGGCCGAACGCGTGCCCGCGCACCTCTTGCCCTACTTCCATGCCAATCCCATGGCGGTGCTCATCGAGGCCTACCGGGCCGTGATCCTCGACCGGCATGCACCTGATTTTTCGCAACTGGGCACGGTTGCGATATTCACCGGAGTGCTGCTGCTGGCGGGTGGCGTGATCCAAGCCTATTTCGACAAACGCCTGCTGAAGCTCACCAATGTCTGACCCCCTGATACAGCTGGAGAACGTCGGTATTTATTATCGCGGCGGCCGAAAAAAAGGCGCGTCGGCGGGCCCCATCCCGTGGGCGTTGCGCGGCTTGAATTTGGAGATCTATCGCGGCGAGAAACTGGGCATCGTCGGCCGGAACGGCTGCGGGAAAAGCACGCTGCTACGCTTGCTCGCCGGCATCATCGCGCCCGACGAAGGTCGCGTGCGTTCCGCGCGCACGGATATCCACGTGCAACTGCTCGCGCTCGGCGTGGGCTTTGAAGGCCATTTATCCGGTGCGGAAAACGCGATCCTGAGCGGGCTCTTTATGGGCAAAAGCCGCCGGCACATGGAACAACGCCTCGGGGAGATTCAGGCCTTCTCGGAATTAGGCGACGCCTTCCACGCCCCGGTGAACACCTATTCGTCGGGCATGAACGCCCGCCTGGGCTTTTCGACCGCGCTGCAAACCGACCCCGACGTGTTCCTCATCGACGAAGTGCTCGGCGTCGGCGACCACGCCTTCCAAGCCAAATCACGGACGGCCATCCGGGAGAAATTTCGCGACGACAAAACCGTGGTGCTGATTTCGCATGATGCCCGAACCATCGGACAGATCTGCAACCGGGCCGTGTGGATGAATCACGGCGAAATCCTCGCCGACGGCGATCCGCAAGCAGTCTGTGCCGCTTACGAAAACGGCCAGAGCGCTTCATGAGGCCACGTGAAGCCACTCGCCTCTAAGCAAGATAGCTGCGCCGTCGCCCCACGATTCGCTCGGATGGATCAGCCCAACAACGCCTCTAGCGCTGTATGAAATACGATTACCCAGAAGATGCCCCAAAGGCCATTGCTCACACCCTACTAATTTCATGCCCTAACAACGGCGGCCTCGTGTCAGTGCACAAAGGCATGATCGATATCATTGATCATGTGGACAGCATCGGACTCCACGTCTCGGAGAGCCTTTTTATCCGCGGCTACCAAACCGCCCACCGAGCCTATCTAGACATTTTCAGCCCCGCCGGATTACGCACCCTCGCGCTCAACGAAGTCGAGGATCTGCACGATATCCTCGTGCACAACGAACGACTCTACGTAGTCTCCACAGGCACCAACGAAGTTCTGGTTTACGATCTCAACGGACACTTGCTCGAACGCATTTCCCGACCGGGGGAAGAGGATGCCTGGCATCTTAACTGCATCTCGCCCCTTCACGAAAACCTGGCGGTCTCCGCCTTCGGAACGTTCTCCCGACACCGCGAATGGGCAGGAGGACGCTCCGCTGATCGAGGCATTGTCATCCCTCTCCGCGATCTCTCCGGCACCACTCCGCTACTCGATCACCTCAATCAACCCCATTCGCACCGACTGCATCACGGGGCGCTCTACTGCTGTGATTCCTCCAACGGAAGCCTCGTCCGCCTTCGTGACGGCCAACGCGAAACGCTCCACCTCGCACGAGGCTTCACTCGTGGACTCGCATTATGCGGCGACCTCGCCTACTTGGGCCTCAGCGCTTCCCGCGAGCCACACATGAGCCTCGGCCAAGGTGAAATCGCCATCATCGATCTTGTCACGTTCAGCCTTCGCGACGTCGTCCCGATACCATTCAAGGAAATCTACGATATCGTCGTGGTCACTGAAGCCCAGCTCGACACCGTCAGCCGCCACTATGATCGAGCCCCTGCCTCGCGTCTTTCAAAACGACTGGATGCCAGCGATCTCCACACCCGGATCGAAGAGGTCGCCGCTAAACAAGCGATGCACGCGCAAATCCAAATACTCACGCATCAGATAGACGTCCTCGGCGACAAGATCCGCCGACAAACCAACTCGGCCAGTTGGAAGCTGACCGCCCCGCTACGCGCACTACGCCGCCTCGTGCAACGCACATTGCCAAATCGAAATCATGAACTGTCGTATTGAGACGCCCTCCTCATGGATCAGCTTCAGCCGTTCCCTTGTGACCATCGCCGGCAGGTTTCTTGACGCACAAGGCCGTGCCGCACGGCAAATCCGAGTGCGACTGGGCCAGCGCGTGATCAATTGCGTTCCAGGTCGGACGCCCCGTGATTTCATCTCGATCTTCAGAACCAAGCCCGGCCTCAAATATCTCGTAATCGAGGCCGAAACGGAATCCGGAGATCGCCAGGTAATAGGCCGCAGACTCATCTGCGTTGACGCACAAGAACATGCCACGATGCAGCATGCGTTCTGGGTGAATGAGAACGCTTCCGCCAACCCACCCCTTCCGCCTCCTGTCGCCGGCCCTCTCCTATCCGTCCTTATGCCGGTGTATAACGCTCCAGAACGCTGGCTGCGTCGCGCCCTCGACAGCGTGCGGGAGCAAACCTATGCGCACTGGGAACTCTGCATTGCCGACGATGCGTCCACTGCCGCTCATGTCCGTCGGATCATGGAGGACTACGCGTCCCGCGACGCTCGTATCAAAATCGTTTATCGCCCTGTAAACGGCCACATCTCCGCCGCATCCAACTCGGCACTAGAGCTGGCTACGGGTGAATTCATCGCGCTGCTCGATCATGACGACGAACTGGCCCCGCACGCTCTCGCCGAAATCGTGCGTGCATTGGCGGGCCGCCCCACCGCGCAGATTATCTACTCGGACGAAGACAAGATCGACCAACGCGGCCGGCGGAGTTCCCCGTATTTCAAACCCGACTGGAACCCCGATCTGCTACTCGCTCAAAACTACCTCGGCCACCTTGCGGCTTATCGCACCGCCCTACTCCGAGAGCTGGGCGGTTTTCGCGTTGGCTACGAAGGCGCGCAGGATTGGGACGTCGCCCTGCGTGCCACCAACCATGTGCCAGCGGAGTCCATCGTGCACATTCCGCAGATCCTCTATCACTGGCGTGCAATCCCCGGCTCCACTGCCCGCAAGCAAAGCCACAAATCCTACGCCACCACCGCCGCTCGTCGCGTGTTGTGCGATCACCTCGCCCGGACCGGTATCGAGGCCGAAGTCTTGCCGGTCCGGGGCGGCCACTGGCGAACACGGCGAAAATTGCCCGCCACTCCTCCGCGCGTCTCCCTCATCCTCCCCACGCGCAATCGCGTCTCGCTGCTGCGCCCATGCGTCGAATCCATCCTCAAGTCCACGCATTACCCCCATTTTGAAATCATCATCATCGACAACGGGTCTGATGATCCCGCCACGCTCGCCTACCTGAAAAACCTCGGGAGCCGCGGCGTCAAAATCCTCCGCGACGACGGCCCGTTCAATTACTCGGCGCTCAACAATCGCGCGGTCGCCCACGCCACCGGCGAAGTGCTCGGCTTTCTCAACAACGACCTCAAACTGATCACCCCCGACTGGCTGGAAGAGATGGTGTCGCACGCCATCCGCCCCGAAGTCGGTGCGGTCGGTGCCATGCTGTATTTTCCGGATGACCGCGTGCAACACGCGGGCGTCGTGCTGGGCCTCGCCGGCCCCAAGCTCGTCAACGGCGTCGCTGGACACGCCTTCAAGTTTTTCCCGCGCGGCCACACCGGCATGCGTAACCGCCTGCGCGTGGCGCAAAACTACAGCGCGGTCACCGCCGCCTGCCTGCTCGTGCGCCGCGAGGTTTTCCTCCAAGTGGGCGGTTTTAACGAGAAGCAGCTCGCCGTCGCCTACAACGACGTGGATTTCTGCCTGCGCCTGGGCGTCGCCGGATATCGCAACGTGTGGACGCCCTTCGCCGAGTTTTACCACTACGAATCCGCCTCTCGGGGCGCCGATGACACACCCGCCAAAAAGGCGATCCACGAACGCGAGTGCGCCTACATGCGCCGCACCTGGGGACCGCTGCTCGACAACGACCCCGCCTACAACCCGAACCTCACGCTCGTAACCGAGGATTTCGCGGCGGCCTGTCGGGCCACTCCCCGCCTCGACGCCAAATCATCGAACCCGACTCGTTACGAGTTTACACGCATCCCCGAACGGCCGGCCACACGCCCCGGTCCGCATGATCCGCAGTCCTTGGTCATCAATTGGGTCATGCCCGACTTCATCCAAGGCGCGGGCGGCCACACGACTATTTTCCGCATGGCGAGCCACCTCCAACGCCTCGGCCATCGCTCTGTTTTCTGGATCACCGGCGGCAGCACGCACTCCGACCCAAGCGCCTACATCGACACCCATTTTTTCCCGCTGCAGTGCCCGGTCCACGCCCTCACTGCGGATAATTTGGATGACGTAACCGGCGACGTTGTTTTCGCCACCCACTGCTGGACGGCTTATTACGTGCGAGGCATCCGCAACGTCTGGCGCAAATGCTACTTCGTGCAGGATTATGAGCCGTATTTTTATCCATTGGGAGCGGACTATCATTACGCGCGGCGAACATATCATTTCGGATTTCACATAATCGTCGCCGGCCGGTGGCTGCAGGAAATGCTGCGACGCGAAAGCAACGCATCCAGTTATGTTTTCGATCTGGCCTACGACCCGAGGTATTATCAACCGGCGCAGAAATCGTGCACTGCCGGCTCCCTGCGCATCGCCTTTTATGCCCGGGCCTCGACCGAGCGCCGCATGGTGACGCTCGGACTGGAAGCACTCGCGCTGCTTGGCAAAATTCGGCATGACTTCGTGGTGCACTTTTTTGGCGGGGAGCCCCAAAAGAGCCCCTCCGTCTACGCCCACATCGACGAGGGCGTCCTGACCGAAGCCGAGTTGGGCGATCTTTACCGGACCAGTGATCTCGGCATGGTGTTTTCCGCGACCAACCACTCTTTGGTTCCCGTTGAAATGATGGCCTGCGGACTGCCGGTGCTGGAACTGGCGGGTGAAAACAACGCTCTCATCTATCCGCCCGGAAGCATCGCTCTGGCCGAGCCCGATGAACAGTCCGTCGCCAACCTTCTTTGCCGCCTTCTCGACTCGGCCGAGGAACGGGCCGCCCTCCGCACCGCCGGCCTCGCCTACGCCGCAACCCTGAGTTGGGCGGCCAGTGCGAAAAAGGTGGAGTCAGCCTTGATCGTGCTAAATCCGTCGGGCGCGGAATCACGATTGCCTTGCTAGCGGCGGATCAGGAACCCCATGCCCCTTTTTTTGTTTTCCAAAGACATGATCGAGCTCTCCGGCACGATCCCGCGTCGACATCGCGCTTTTGCGGACCGGGTGTTGCTCATCATCGGCCGCCGCCGATTGGAGGCGTCCCCCGCCCCGGACGGCGGCTACTCGTTTTGTTTTTCCAGCCGGCGATATTTTCTCTGGACCTCGCTGCAGATCATATCGCAAGACGGCGTGATTCGCCGTCTGCATCCCGTGCTTATCCTAAACCGGTCACCTCGTGCGCATGTTCCACCCGAGACTCCTCCCTGCCCACGCTTGCCAACGGGAAAAATCGAGGAAACGCGCCTGATACTGGCCGGTATTTTTGATCCAAAGTTCTACCTCGATTATCTGCCATTTTGGTCACGGTGCGCAGCCCGGCTGGATCCGCTCCGCCATTACCTCACAATCGGTGAGCCACACGGAATCCCGCCACATCGATGGTTCGATCCTCGCTGGTATCTCATCGATAACCTTCGGTTGGGCATCGTTGATGTGCCTCCGCTCGTGCATTATGCGACGGTGGGATGGACACAGGGACGCAATCCTCATCCTCATTTTGACAGCCAGCATTATCTGACGCTCCACCCGGAGCTGATGCTCTCCGGAACTTGTCCACTCCGGCATTGGAACGAACAATCCGCCCCATCCACCCAGGTCATTCGTCCGCCGCGGGTGGAGCCACCGCGCGGAGATTCGGAGTTCAGCGACGACCGGCCTTATCTCTATGCCGAGCATCCCCTCATGCGCGCCCGAATCACGGACTACGTCCGCATGCGCAAGCCGGGCAATAAAATCGCCGTCTACACCTGTATCATCGGCTCATACGACGTGCTCCGGCTGCCCGAGCACCTCTCGCCCGAGATCGATTATCATGTCTTCGCCGACATTGCGCTGAATGGCTATGGCGTGTTCACGGTGCACCCTGTTGAGCCGATTCGTGAAGCAGATCCCGCCCGCCGCTCACGACATCCCAAACTGCAGGCCTGCCACAGCCTCCGAGGTTATGACATGGTCATTTATGCAGATGCCAATGTGCTAATACGGGGCGACCTCACCGACATGGTGCGAAACTTCATGGCGAGCGGAACCCCGCTCGGCTTCGTTCCGCACCCAGCGCGTGATTGCCTGTATGACGAAGCGGTTGACTGCTTCATAGCCAAACGCGATTTGGCATCCCGTATCGTCCCCCAAATGCTCGCTTATCGGCAGGAAGGCTACCCGGCTCATCAAGGTCTGCATGAGGCTAATTTATTTGCCTTCCGTCCGAAGCATCCCGGCGTGACGGCGTTTTTTGACGCCTGGTGGGCGCAACTTGCGGCGGGCAGTCGTCGAGATCAGCTGAGCATGGGATATGTGCTTTGGAAAAGCGGCCTCGCGCACACTTTGCTGCTAGGACCACGTGAGAATACTCGAACGCATCCCGCTTTCGCGCTCCTGAAACACGGGACGTATGATGCCGTTCATTTCGCTACGTTAGCCAACGGGGAACCAACTTCCCCCACTTCATGACGCACCAGTTTCACATTGATGTCCCCGCCTCTCGTTCAAATCAAGTGATCCACTCGCCGGTGGTCGCTTCAGGCTGGTTCATCGACGACCGGCACCATCCCGCTGCGCGTGTTCGGGTCAAACTGGGCCCGGTAAGCGCGCTTTGCACCCCGGTAAACCGTCCCGACGTAGTCGAGCATTTGGACCCCACGCACCTGCCGGACAGTAACGTAGGGTTCACCGTGCAGCTCGCCTGCATGCCTGGACGTCACCTCCTAGTGGTCGAAGCGGAAACCGCATCCGGCGAAATTATCCCGCTACTCAACCAATGGGTGACGGTGAAGTCATGGCCATTAAAGCCACCCGGTCTGCGCGGCTGGTTGACGGCACGGCGGAACAGACGAGCGTGGGCCGCCTTGCCCGATGCGAACGATTCGGTGTTGGTGCTGATCCCCGTCAAACCAGGCACGGCCACATCCGTCGTCGATCACGCGCGGGCTCTGGCCGAACGCGCGCTAAAAAGCCTTCCCGCACAGTCCCGCATTGTCTTTGACGAACGAGGCAAAGCTGCGTCTCGCAATGAACACCCCTGGCGAATCGCTGCGCTCGCCGCGATTCGGCAAGCGATGGTTGAGTGTCATCTGCGCGACGAGCGCTGGGTCTTCTGGGCCGACCTCGATCTGGTCGATTATCCCGCCGAGCTGATTGCCACGCTCATCCGCCGAGCCGAGGGCGGCATCTCCGCACCCATGGTGTTCATGGCCGACGCAGCCGCCCCAACGGGCGGCCCGCTGTTTTTCGATATCGCCGGTTTTGTGGAGGACGGCCGGTGGGCCAACGCCCAGCCGCCTTATTTCCAACAACCCGGCCCCGTCTATGCCCTCGACTCGGTCGGCTGCTGCTACCTCATACCCGCCGACCTCTACCGGCGCGGAGCACGTCACGAAGAAGACCCCGGATCACGCCGCTGGATCGAGCTGCACGGCACCTCGGCTGACGAGACCCCGCGCCGCGATTGGCAGGACGTCGCCTACACCGACCATTATTCCGTGTGCGCCTTTGCCCGCCGACACGGCCTACCGGTGCGCGCTTTCGCCGACCTGATCGCCCATCACGAACATGTCCACTGAGCCCCCATCCTCTTCAAGCTTGGGACCGCAACCAGGCGTCGTCCGACAAAATTTCATCCCAGCATGATCTCGGCCTTCATTAAAAATCCGCGCTTCCGCATCGCCTGTCTCTACTTGATCGGAGGTGGCTTGATCATGCTGGCCGCAAAATTCGGGCTCATTGGGGCATACGGCAATTCAACCCCGTTCTGGGATCAATGGGATGGAGAAGCCTCTGCCCTCTTTATCCCTTCGATCGAACACCACCTGCAGCCAGCGGCGCTCTTCGACGCCCATTGCGAGCATCGCATTTTCTTTTCCCGGGTGCTGGCGCTCGGTCTGTTCAAGCTCAATGGCCTCTGGGACCCAAAGACGGAAATGGCGGCCCAGTCCTTTCTCCATGTCGGCTCCATCATCCTGCTGATTGCCTTGTGCGCCCGGACCCTCGCCACCCATTCAGCCCGGCTGCTGTTTGGCTGTTTTACGGTAGCACTGTTCTCAATACCCTTCGGCTGGGAAAACACGCTCTGGGGGTTCCAATCCCAGTTCTACTTTGTCTCTTTCTTCGGCCTGATCGGCATCGCGTGTTGCTGGTGGCAGCCAACCTTGTCACGCGGCTGGTGGCTGGGGGTTTTGGCTTTCAGCCTAGGCCTGTTGTCGATGGCCAGCGGCTTATTGGCGCCCGCAGTCACCTGCGGGCTGCTGGTGGTGCGCGCCATACAGGATCGGCGCGACTGGTGGCGACAAGCCTGCGGAATCCTGGTGCTGGTGGCATTGGCCGGTATTGGGTTTCTACTGGTCCGCCATGTGCCGGGACACGACGCCCTCAAAGCCCACAGCCTGCACCAGTTCTTCAAGGTGCTGTTTAAGATAGCCAGCTGGCCGGCCAAGTCCTTCTGGCTGGCCCCCCTGTTTCAGGCTCCGCTCATCCTGCTCTTGGCGTGGGCGCTTTGGCAGCGCCGGCCCGCGACAGACCCCGCTTGGCTGCTGATCACCCTAGGGCTGTGGGGCGCGTCTCAATCGGCCTCGATCGCCTACGGTCGCGTTGCGGGCTATGACTCCTCTCGCTATGCCGATAATTTCGCCCTCACGTTGTGCATTGGCCTCGCCTGCCTGCTCTATCTCCTGAGCAGGATCAAGGAGCGGCTGAAAACACCCGTGATCGTGCTGAGCGTCGGATGGTTTGCCGTCGTCGGCGGCAGTCTTCACACCGCCATCGCACGCTTGCCCGTCAAAATCGCGGAGAAGAAAGCGCTGAGCATGATCGAGGAAACCCATGTGCGCGCATACCTCGCCTCCCACGATATCGCCGAACTGACCGATAAACCTTTCCTGCACATCCCGTATCCGGATCCCACCGGACTCGCGGCCATGCTCGATCGCCCCTCCCTGCGCGAGATTTTGCCAGCCAATCTTCGCGATCCACTTTCACCCACCGGCCGGGTGATCAACCCCGAGGGCGGCTTCCACCCCGACGGTTACTCCCCCGACACAACCGCCCGACCCAATGAAACCATCTGGGGTTCCTATGTCGCCGCTTCCAGCACTCCGGCTGGTGGAGTAATCGAGCTCAGCTTCCCCGCCAGCAACCGCACCTCCTGGCTAAAAATGTGGGTCGCCGGAAATCCGCGCGCTTCCGGCATGTCTCTCGCGGTGATCGATGAACACGGCCGTTCCAAAAAAATCCCTTCGCCTTCCGGCTCCGGCAATTTCTGGCGATCCGTATTTTTCTCCCGGCCGGCCGGGCCGTTCACCTTGCGCATCGTAGATGACAACCCAACCGAGTGGCTGGCATTCACCCTTCCGTGCGAGGTCGGACCAGCCACTCTCGCGACAGGATTCCTCCTAGGAAAAGCCAGTTGGATTGCTTGCCTGGGCTTGGCCCTGATCGTTTTCACAATAATCCGAGACCCCGAACGCAGACAGTTCACGTCGAGTGAGTTTTTAGGCGATGTCACCGTGGCCGGTGCCCGCCTGCTCAGGGAAAATCGCTGGCTAAGGATCACATCGTTCATTGTCCCGATCGCCATGTTTGCACTCCTCGCGTGGCGCCAGCATCGCTTCGTCGATCACTACGCGGTGAACATGATGTTTTGGGATCAATGGGACTTTTACCTCCCCTTTTTCAAGGATCAGGACTTCTGGTCGATCTTCACACGACAACACGGACCTCACCGGCAAGGCGCGGGATTTTTGATCACCCATATCTTGGCAAACCTCAGCAACTGGAACTCACGATGGGATGCCTTCGGAACCAGTTTCAGCCTGATTGCCGCCGCAGTGGCCGGCTTCGCGATTACCGTGAAATGCGGATGTCGCGCACGATTCGCGCTGCCGGTGGTAGCGCTCGTTTTCTTCAATCTCCGTCAATATGAGATTTTCGTAGGTGCGTCCAATCTCTCACACGGCGCCATTCCCGTGCTGCTTCTCATGCTCTACGGCCTGAGCTGGTTTGTGGCGGCACCAGTCGTGAGACTCGCGCTTTTAAGCGCTCTGACATTCCTGCTTATCTTTACCGGCTTCGGCATTTTCGCCGGCCTGCTGACTCCATTGCTCGTGGCCATCGAAGCGGCTCACGCCTTCAAAGATCGTCAGAACCTACGTGCCTCGCTCGCGCTGGCTGCACTCGCGCTCACCTTGGTTTCATGGGCGATCTTCGTCCATGGCTATAAATTCGCGCCTGCAGTCGACGGCTTTCATTTTCCTCACGAACGACCGTGGGAGTATTTTTATTTCACAGGGCTGATGCTGGGGAACTTCTACGGCATACCTGGATATTATTTTCCCTCCATCGTCGTCGGACTGCTGATTACAGCTGGATTGACGGCATTGTGCGCACAACACGGCTGGCAAATCCTGCGCCACGGCATTGACGGTCGAAGGATCAGCGTCGTGATTTTTTCCCTATCGGCTTTCGCGCTTCTCTACTGCTTCAACACCGCAGTCGGCCGTGTTTGCTTGGGGATCGAAGCCGCCCCCCAAGCGTCTCGCTACGTCACCTTGATGATTCCTGCCGGTCTCGCAGTCTATCTCGGGCTGACCCGCGCCCTTCCCCGGCAGGCGTTCGCTATGGGCGTTTTCTATGTCGGACTGCTCTGCGCAGGCACGCTCGTGCTTCGTCCGTCGGACTGGGAAAGCATTCGTTGGTTCCATGACGGACGTGAAGCGTGGAAAGCCGCCTACCTGGAAACTCACGACGAGCTGCTGGCCAACCAACGAAGCAAATTTCAAGTGTATCCCATCCCAGGAAAAATCACCGAACGCCTCAAGTATCTGGAGGAGCATCGACTCAATCTGTTTACCCCTGGCAAATAGCTCCTATTATGGACGGTCTTCTTAAATCCAGCGTCTAATGTCCAAAACCCTCCTCGTTACCGGCTCCTCCGGCCTCATCGGCTCCGAGGTCTGTATCTATTTCGCCCGCGAACTGGGCTACACCGTCCATGGTGTGGACAACAACCAGCGCGCCGTGTTCTTCGGCCCACAAGGCGACACGCGATGGAACCAGCGCCGGCTGGCCACAGAGTTGCCCGGCTTCGTTCACCACGAAATCGATATCCGCGACCGCGCGGGTGTCCTCGCACTGGTTAAATCGATCCGCCCGTCCGCCATCGTCCACACCGCTGCCCAGCCTTCGCATGATCGCGCGGCGGCGATCCCCTTCGATGATTTCGACACCAACGCCGTCGGCACACTGAACCTGCTCGAAGCCGCCCGCCAAGCCTGCCCCGAAGCGCCCTTCGTGCACATGAGCACGAACAAGGTCTACGGTGACGCGCCCAATCGCATCGCGCTCACCGAGCTCGAAACCCGTTGGGACTACGCCGATCCGGCCTACGCGCACGGCATCGCGGAAACGTTTACCATCGACCAGTCGAAGCACTCGCTTTTCGGCGCGTCCAAGGTCGCCGCCGACGTCATGGTCCAGGAATACGGCCGCTACTTCGGCCTGCCCACCTGCGCGCTGCGCGGCGGCTGCCTCACGGGGCCAAACCACTCCGGCGTGGAGTTGCACGGCTTCCTGTCCTACCTCGTGAAATGCAACCTCGAAGGCCGCGAATACAAGGTTTTCGGCTACAAGGGCAAACAGGTGCGCGACAACATTCACTCCCTTGACGTCGCCCGCTTCATGGCCGCGTTCGTCGCCGCACCGAAAGCCGGCGAGGTCTACAACCTGGGTGGCGGCAAGGCCAACAGCACCTCCATCCTTGAGGCATTCAAGATCACCGAAAAATTTACCGGCAAGCCGCAGGTGTTCACCTACCTCGACGAAAACCGCGCCGGCGACCACATCTGCTACTACTCCGACCTCCGCAAAATGCGCGCCCACTATCCGTCGTGGGACATCACCCAATCCCTCGAAGAAACCATCCGCCAAATCGTCGCGGCCTGGCAGACGCGCAACCCCTCATGAAAATCCTCCTCTCCGGCGCCTGCGGTTTTGTCGGCACCACCCTGGCGCGCACCTTCGTCGAAGCCGGCCACCAAGTCATCGGCTTCGACAACTTTATCCGTCCCGGCAGCGAGTCCAATCGCGTCGCGCTCAAGCGCCTCGGCGTGAGCCTCGTGCATGCGGATCTCCGCGCCGCGAGCGACGTTGATGCGTTGCCCGCAGCCGATTGGGTGATCGACGCTGCCGCCAACCCCAGTGTGCTCGCGGGCGTCGATGGCAAGACCAGCTCGCGCCAGCTCATCGAGCACAATCTAGGCGGCACCATTAACCTGCTCGAATACTGCAAGCGCCACCGTGCCGGCTTCACGCTCCTCAGCACGAGCCGTGTTTACAGCATCGCCCCGCTCGCCGCACTGGAGGTCGAGGTTGTTGACCATGCGTTCCGCCCCACTGCCGCCGCGCAAGCGAGCGTCCACGGGCTTACCGCTGCGGGCGTGGGTGAAACCTTCGCGACCACCGCGCCTATTTCGCTCTATGGCTCGACCAAGCTCGCCAGCGAAGCGCTCGCGCTCGAATACGGCGAGACGTTCGACTTTCCCGTGTTTGTGAATCGCTGCGGCGTCCTCGCCGGTGCCGGTCAATTCGGCCGCCCCGACCAAGGGATTTTCGCGTATTGGATAAACAGTTACCTCGCCAAGCGCCCACTCCGCTACATCGGCTTCGGCGGACACGGCCATCAGGTGCGCGACTGCCTGCATCCGCGCGACCTTGCCCCGTTGCTCGAAAAACAGTTCGCCGCCTCGAAGATCTCGGCCGGCGACCGATTGATCAATGTGAGCGGCGGCACGGCCTCCGCGTTTTCGCTTCATCAATTGAGCGCATGGTGCGCCGGCCGCTTCGGCCCGCATCCCGTGGCCGCCGATCCGGCGCCGCGAGCCTTCGACATCCCGTGGATCGTGCTCGATTCCGCCAAGGCCGCCCGAGTGTGGGGATGGCAGCCACACACGCCCGTCCGCGCCATCCTCGACGAGATTGCCGCCCACGCCGTGGCCCATCCCGACTGGCTCGACCTCTCCGCTCCGCTTTAACGCCCGACCGACCATGATTCATCCTCCCGGCACCCTCACGCTCTACTCGGTCATCATTCCTGCGCGGAACGAAGAGGAGTCCCTCCCTGGCACGATCCAGGGCATCTACGACACGCTCACCAAGACGGGCATCCCGCACGAGATCGTGGTCGTGGACGACGGCAGCAGCGATCGCACTTGGGCGGTGCTGCAGGAGCTGAAGACCACCATCCCCACGCTCGCGCCGGTGCAGAACCTCGGCCTCCACGGCTTCGGCCGAGCGATCATTGACGGGTTGAACAACAGCCGTGGCGACGCAGTGGTGATCATGATGGCGGACGCCTCCGATTCGCCCGCGCACGCCGTCGCCTACTGGCGCATCCTCAACGACGAGGGCTACGAGTGCGCGTTCGGCAGCCGGTTCATTAAAGGCGGTCGCGTGGTCGATTACCCGCGTCTCAAGCTTTTCATCAACCGCATTGCCAACGTCCTGGTAAAAACCGCGTTCGCAATCCCGCTCAACGACACGACCAACGCGTTCAAGGCCTACCGCCGCACGGTGATCGACGGATGCCGTCCGCTACTCGCGCCGCATTTCAATCTCACCGTCGAGATCCCGCTCAAGTCCATTGTGCGCGGTTACTCGTGGAAGGTGATCCCGATCTCGTGGGAGAACCGCAAATACGGCGAGGCCAAGCTCAAGATCAAGGAGATGGGCAGCCGCTATTTCTTCATTTGTGCCTACATCTGGTTGGAGAAGTATTTCAGCCGCGGCGACTACCGCCGGCCGACCGCAGACAACTGACCGGCGACTACAGGACTCCGTGCGAGTGAAGCCCTGCGGAACGGACAGATAATTTTTGCCTTCGGACGCGGAATCGACTCCTTCAAAGCGACATGGCGTTTCCCTTTTTCGCAAAGAGCAAAAACCCGATTTCGGATCGGTGCCGCGACGACTCGGCCACGAAGTTGCGCCTGCGTTACGATCCCTACTACCACGCCATGGAAGCGCAGCAGGGCACCACGGTCCGGTTGAAGGGACGAGACATGATCATGTTGGCAAGCAACGACTACCTCGGGCTCTCCTTCCACCCCAAGGTCATCGAAGCCGCCCGCGCCGCTCTCGCGAAATGGGGCTCCAGTCCCACCGGCGCCCGCGTGTCCAACGGCTCACGCGCCTACCACATCGAGCTGGAGGAAAAACTCGCCGCCTTCCTCGGCAAAGAGGCCTGCCACATCCACGCCGCCGGCTACCTTTCCTGCCTCTCCGGCGTCGCCGCCTTCGCCCAAAAAGGCGACGTCATCCTCGCCGACAAAAATATCCACTCGTGCCTCTGGGACGGCATCCGCCTTTCGTCCGCCACCGTCGAGCGGTTTTCCCACAACAGCGCCGACGACCTGCGCGCCGTTGCCTCCAGCCTGCCTGCCAACACGCCCAAGATGATGGTGGTCGAAGGCGTTTACTCGATGGAAGGTCATATCGCCGATCTCCCCGGGCTACTGTCCGTCGCCGGTGAATACGGCTGCTTTAACGTCCTCGACGATGCCCATGGCTTCGGCGTGCTCGGACGCCAAGGTCGCGGCACCGCCGATCATTTCGGCGTCACCGACAAAGTGGACATCCTCTGTGGCAGCATGTCGAAAGCCCTCGCCAGCACCGGCGGTTTCGTCGCCGGTGATCGCAGCCTCATCGAATATCTCCGCACCCACGGAAAACACACCATCTTCAGCGCTTCGCTCAGTCCCTCGCAAGCGGCCGCCGCCAGCGCCGCCCTCGACGTGCTCCAAACGGAACCCGAGCACCTCGAACGCCTCTGGGCCAACCAGCGCCGCTACACCGCGATGCTCACCTCGCTAGGCCTCGACACGTGGGGCAGCGAAACCCCGGCCGTTCCCGTCGTAATCGGCGACAAGCTACGCGCCTACTCCTTCTGGCAAGCCTTGCTCGAAAAAGGCGTGTTCACGGTCATGTCGATCGCCCCCGCCGTGCCTCCAGGCAAGGACCTCATCCGCACGGCCATCTCCGCCGGCCACACCAACGAACAGCTCGACCGCATCAGCGAAGCGATGGCTTATGCGAAAAAGCGAGCGTGAGTGCGGAAGCCCGCGCTTCTCAAGCGCAGCTGAGCGGCCGGCGCAGACCACAGAGGATCTGCATGCACGTCCAGGTTTTGCCCAAGTTCGATTTCCACGGGTAAACCAGCGTTTTTCTCAGGTAGGTCTCCGCGAAGCGCCGAGCGTCGGGTTCGACGAAGTTCGTGCGAATATAGTCACCCCAAAGCGTTTTGAACCGCTCCAGGTTCACATCGTTAAACGTCTTGCGGCCCGGCGATGCGCCTTTGTGGTGCACGATCTCGCTCGTGTTCGCCACGTAATGGCGGCGTCCCAACCGGTGCATGCGCAAGCAGAGGTCGATGTCTTCGCAGCCGTTCACGTAGGCTTCGTCGAAACCGTCGGCAGCGAAAAACGTCTCGCGCCGCGTTAAACAGCAAGCCGCCGTTACCGCGCTCCAAGGTGCAAACTCCGTCGCGCGCACCCACGCCGGCACGCGTGCATAATGTTGCCCGTAATGCGCAGGCGTCAGCCAGGGCGCAAAAATCACCCCGAGGTGGTCGTAACGCCGCGTCGTCGGATTGGTCTGGAGATTACCGATGAAGCCCGCGTCGGGGAAACGCTCCAGTCCCGCGCGCATCGGCTCATACCAGCCGGGCGCCAGCTCGGTGTCGTTGTTGAGAAAGAGCAGGCGGTCGGCCCGCGCCTCGCGGGCGGCGAGGTTGTTGTTAATCGCGAAATTTCCCTTCCGTTCGTTCAGGAAAACGCGATACGGCGCGCCGAGTTTTTTAAGGAAATCGCGCGTCCCGTCCGTGCTCACGTCGTCCACGATCAGGACTTCGTAATCCACACCGACCAGCGAGCGCTCAAGCGTCGCGAGGCAGTGCTGCGTCAGGTCCAAGCGGTTGTAGGTCGCCATGAGGATGCTCACCTCGGGCCGAGGACTGCTCGCGCTCATGCTCATGCGGACGTAACCAACTCCCGGTAAAGCGCGGCGAGACGTCCACTGTTTTGGTGTGCGTCGAAGTTCGCCTCCACCCAAGCGCGTGCGGCCCGACGCAAGCGGTCGGCCGCGGCATCATCGTCGCGCAGTGCGCGCAGGATTGCCACCCACGCGGCGGCATCCTCCGGCGAAGCGACACGCCCGGTGACGCCATCGGCAATCGCCTCGGTTGTCGCGGCGGCGGGCGATGTCACCACCAGCACACCGGCAGCCATCGCCTCGGGAATCACATTGGGCAACCCATCGCGGTCGCCGTCGGCCGCGACCACGCCGGTGTGCAACAACACGTCGGCCCATCCGAGTTGCTGCGCGATTTCCGCCTGCGGACGGTGCCCGAGAAAGGTCACCTCGGACGCCACACCCAGTTCCGTCGCGAGCTTTTCGAGGGAAGCGCGCAACGGCCCCTCGCCTGCGATGCGCGCCTCAAAGGCGATGCCCGCAGCTTTCAACGCGGCATAGATACGCAGTTGGCGATCAAGGCCTTTCTTCGGCACCAGCCGCGCCACGCACAGCAGACGCAGCACGGGTCGCGGTGTGCGCAAGGACTTGAGTGGAGGCAGCGTATTTAACCCGCGCCGGATGACGTGGATTTTTCCTCCCGACAGGCCTTTTTCCAACAACGTGCACCGGCCCATCTCGGTCGAGGTGTGAATGAAGAGCGCGGGTTCCAGCTTTTCGCGCAACCAACCGTCGCCGCCATCCTGATACAAGTCGTAGGCATGGCCCGCCCCACTGTAGGGATGGCCGTCGAGCCGCCAAAGCAACCAGGCCGCCGCGGCCGGCCCGCCGCCCCATACCACGTGGATGTGCGCGGGTCGCAGACGACGGAAATGCGCGGCGTGCACCAGCCCGAAGCCGAGCCCGAGTAGGTTTTCAAAAAAGTTGAGCCACGAAGGCGGTCGGCGCGAAAGGACTCCACGCAGTAACTCGCCCAGAGCCCGCGGCCGACACACCGCCAGCCAGGGCAGCCACGCAACGAGTGTGACGAGTTTCCACTTGGGAAAATGCGTGATCGGCAATCCGTCGAACGCACCGCCGCCGCCCCACATCGAGTAAAGCCGCACGTTAACGCCGTGCGCGCGCAGACCGGTTACCTCGCGTTGGAGAAACGTCTCGGTGGACTTCGGGAAGGTCGTAAAAATATACGCGATCACCGGCCCATCACGCCCGCCCCGTGCCTCCGGCGCACCCGCTTTCGAATCCGCGTCCATATCCACATCCGCCACCGAGCCGGTTTGTAACTTATTAAGTGACAAACTGGATTGGGGCTCTTGGGCGGCCAAGGCTAGGGCCGGAGGCGGAGGCGCGGGGGACGGCGCAGGCGTTGGGTTACCGACCGATGCAGCGGTATTCACGGGGGGCTGGCGTGAACGCCCCGGCTACGCGATGCACGGGAGAATGTCATGCGCGGGAATGCGGGCTCAGGCGACCGCCTTGAATGCCACGCATACGTTGGCGCCGCCGAAACCACTGCTGTTGTTAAGCACGATCCGGGGCTGCACGGCTTCGGTGGTGCGAGGGATGTTTAGCCCCGCGCAGGCAGGATCGAGCTCGGTGATGTGCGCTGAACCAGGGATGAACCCTTTCTTGAGCGCGAGGGCGCAGAACCCCGCCTCCATCGCGCCAGCGAGCGAGAGCCCGTGGCCGGTCAGCGCTTTCGTGCTGCTCACCGCGACCCGCGAAGCGTGTTCACCGAGCACGGCGAGGAGCGCCTTGCACTCGGAGGCGTCGCCGATGGGCGTCGATGTGGCGTGGGCGTTGATGTAATCGATATCCGCCGCACCGATACCGATCGCCTTGAACGCGCGCCGCATGGCCGCTGCCAAGCCCGCGCCGTCAGGGTGGGACATGGCAACGTTGTGGCCGTCGGATGCCTGACCCCAGCCCAGCACCTCGGCGTAGGGCGTGACGCCGCGTCGTGCGACTTCGGCTTCGCTTTCGAGCACAAGCACCGTGCCGCCACCCGTGCCGACGAAGCCGTCGTGCTTCTTGTCGAACGGACGTGACGCGGTGTTCGGATCGGGATTGAGCGAGAGCGCACGCATGGACGCAAAGGGCAGGATCGTCTCCACGTTTCCGTCCTCGGCACCGATCACGAACATGCGCTTCTGCCGCCCGAGCGCGATTTCATCGAAGGCAAAACCCATCGCGTGCGCCGAGGCCGCGCAGGCGGAGGAGAATCCCGTCGAAACGCCTTTGATTTTGAAATGCGCAACGAGATTAAACTGCACCGTGCCCGAGATGCTGGCCACGACACCGAGCGGCGGACAGCGCATGATACCGTGCTGATGCATGCGGTTAACCATCCGCGCCAAAATACGGGGAGACCCGGCCGAGGCGGCGTAGAGTCCGGTGTCTTCGTTGGACACGTCTTCGGGAGCCAGCTTGGCGTCGGCAATGGCCTGCTCCATGGCGCAGGTCGCATACAGCGAATTGGGGCCAAGGCTACGCAGCTGGTCGCGTTTGACCGCATAGATCGCGGGAATCACCCAATCCTCGGGATCTTCCGCGTCGGTCTGAAAATCCCGCACCGGCGCGATCACCTTCGCAGGAATGTTCGCGCCTTCGAACGCCGGGTAGCGCACCATGCCATGACGCAATTCGCGCAGGCTTTGCTCAACGGCAGCCGCCGTATTGCCGATGCTCGTGATGAAGCCTAAGCCGGTGATGAAGACGCGCGACATGAATGAAGAGGCAGGCTACCAAGGAGTAGCCACGAAGAGCGAGTCAAGCAGCCGCGGATGACGTCCCCTCATGGCGACAGGTGAGTTACGCGCTCACAACCGGAGCCGGAGCAGCGAGGTCCGTCGGCACTGGTGCGTCCACCAAGCCAAACGTGAGGGTAATTTCCTCTGCGGCCACGGCCTTTTCCTGACCTACGCGAATGTTGCCCGTGTAGGTAGCCAGCGGGGCTTTTATCCGCTTCGGTTTGACGGTGAGCGTGAGCACGTCACCCGGTTTGCAAACCCGCGAACAGCGCACGCCGTCGGTCGATGCGAAGAAGATCGTGGACGCGCCTACGGTTTTGCCGGCCTCCACCGGAAGGCCGGTGAGCAGGTGCAACACGCCGAGTTGCCCCAGCGCCTCCAGCATGATCGAGGCGGGCATCACGGGATTATCCTTAAAGTGTCCGGTGAGGAAAAACTCCTGTCCGGTGATACGGTAGCTCGCCGTGGCTTGCGCCGGACCGACACGGGCGTCGTCGAGAAACAAAAAAGGTGCCTGAATCGGCATGATCGCACGCACCTCGTCGCCCATAAGGTGACGGGCGGGCGCGGGCGGCTGAACCCCGCGCGCACGGCAATCGACGAAGGTCTTAATGTCACCGATGGTCGCCAGACCGCGGAGCTCTTCGTTTTCGATGCGGGTCTTAGTTACTTCTTCCACGAGCATAACGACTTCCATCATCGTAAGGGAGTCGAGTCCCAGATCCTCGACGACACGCAGGTCGTCGCTATCCGCAGCCGCCAGACGAGGCCGGAGCTCCGGCTCTACGAAACGATCCAAAATACCGAGAATGATCGCCGGTATCTGCGAGGAATCCCCAGTCCGGCGAAGGGCGATGGCAGCGTTAATAGTCTTCTCTGAGCATCTCCGGAGGCTCTCCCGCAACGCAGACTCAACATCGTCGATGATGAGATTGCTCGGTGTTTCTCCTGAAATGACGGGAGCGCTGGCGGCGGTGGAAGAGTCGATTTCGAGCATAATTCGCGATTGGCCAGTCGAGTTTTGATAGCGATTAGCCACCGCCATGCCACCGGGCCTACAATGGTGGGGCAAGCCTGCATTGTGCGGGGGAACTGTGCTTGCCTCGATAGGGGATTTCACCAACCACAGTGCGATTCTTATGCATGTCGTTGCTCTGCGCCCCGTGTTTATCCTAACACACGAGTTTTTCCCCAAGCGCGGTGGCATCGCCACTTTCACGGAGGAGATCGCGCGGGCGGCCGCCCATCTCGGCCACGAGGTCGAAGTTTGGGCGCAACACGCCACGCCTGCGGACGAAAAACCGTGGCCGTTCACCGTGCGACGCATGCCCATGACTGGAACTCACAACGTGTTATGCCGCCTAAAGCTCATCTCGTGGATGATCCGCGAGCGTAAGCGCCTGCGTCATGCGATCGTCTACCTTCCGGAGCCCGGGCCCATGCTGGGGCTCATGACGCTCCTACCGATCCGTTCCTTCCTGCCGAAGCGACTAGTGCTCACCTTTCACGGCTCGGAAGTCCTTCGTTTCCATGCCGATCCCATCACGCGCCGGCTGGCTGCCCGGCTTATTCGCCACGCGTTTCGCATCACCACGCTGACGCAGCACGTCCAAGATCAGCTTTGCCGCCGCTTTCCCGATGCCGCCGTCAAAGCCATCCTGACCCCCGGTGCGTTGCGAACGGGGTTTGCGGTCGGGCGACAGGATAACCCCGAGGTCCGGCCACAAGGGCCGACCCTACACCCGAAGCCCTTGGTGATTCTCACCGTCGGGCGCTTGCATCCGCGGAAAGGCCAGTTGCTCACCTTGGAGGCGTTGCAAGCGTTGCCCCCTGAACTCGCCGCCCGCTGCGAATACTGGATCGCGGGCAGCACCAGCACGCCGCGTTACGAACAGCGGTTGCGCAAAGCCGCCGCCCGGGGCGCGCTCACCGTGCGTTTCCTCGGCGACTTGCCCGACGAGCAACTCGACCGCGTTTACGCCCAGGCGGATATTTTTGCGCTCACCAGCATCGACCACGGCCATAGCGTCGAGGGCTTCGGCCTCGTTTACCTCGAAGCCTCGGCGCACGGCTTGCCAGTCGTGGCCCATCGGGTGGGTGGCGTCGCCGAGGCCGTGGTGGACGGAGAAACCGGTCTGTTGATCGCCCCCGATCAGCCCGCCGCTCTCACGCAGGCGTTTGATAAGTTGATCACCGATGAGTCGCTCCGCCGCAGGATGGGCGAAGCCGGCCGGTCATGGGCCCGACGCAACACGTGGGAACACGCAGCCGCCCTCGTTTTCAACTCCGACTGCGAAGCGCCCTGTGCGCTCGCGGCGATATGAACATCTGGATCATCCAAGACATCTTGCGCAGCGGCGGCACCGAGCGGCAGACGATCCTCTTGGCCGAGGCCTTTGCCGCCGCCGGGCACCGATCCACGGTGGTCACTTTCCGGCCCGGCGGCACACTCGCCCGCCCGCTTTCGTCCGTGCGGCACGAGAGTCTCCAGTCCTTCGATACGACGCTCAACTGGTTCGCCCCCGGCCTGATCCGCGCCGCTCGCACCGCCGCGCCCGATGTCATCCTGTGCATGGGCCGTATGGCCAACTGTCACGCGGGTCGCTTGCAACGCGCCCTCCCCCGCACCGCCGTGGTGGGCACGATGCGCACCGGAAAGACGCTCCCGTGGCTTTTTCGCCGCTCGCTCCACCGCACTGCTCACACAGTGGCGAACAGCAGCGAATCGGCGCAGAGCCTCACTCGCGACTACGCCCTGCCGCCGTCACGGGTGTCGATTATTCACAATGCATTGGTCTTCCCGTCTGCCCCCGCAGGCAACCTCCGTGAACCCGAGTTGCGCACCCGCCATGGCGCCGGCCCCGAGACCCGCGTGCTCCTCTGCGTGGGCATGTTCCGCCGGGAGAAAAACCAGCGCGCTCTGATCAAAATCGCGGCGGAGCTCGACCGCGATGCCGACTGGCAACTCTGGCTGGCCGGTGATGGCCCGGAGCGGTCCGCGTGCGAAACGCTCGCCGGAAAACTCGGCATCGGCCACCGCGTGAAGTTCCTCGGATTTACCGCGGACCCGACGCCGCTCTACCGCGCCGCCGACATCGCCGTGCTGACATCGAAAGCGGAGTCGTTGTCCAACTTCCTTATCGAAGCCCAAGCCCATGGTCTGCCCGCCGTGGCCTACGCCGCAGGCGGAGTGGCCGAATGCCTGCGCGATGGCATCAGCGGCCACGTGATCCCGACGGGCGACTCCGACGCCTTTCGCATCGCGCTGGAAGGTTACCTAAGCGACTCCACCTTACTCACCCAAGCCGGCCAAGAGGCGCAACGGTTCGCCCGCGAAGCCTTCGACCCGGAGCGCCAAACCCGCACCTACCTCGATCTGTTCGCGAGGCTGATCCGCCCTTCGTCAACGCCCTGAGCCACGCGCCGCGCTCCTTTGCTTATGACCCTTCCCTCGCGTTCCGCCCTCCGTGAAATCCTCCAACCCGTCGTCGTGGTCGGTGCGCTCGGCTACTTCGTGGACATCTACGATCTCACGCTCGTCGCCATCCTGCGCGTGCCCAGCTTGCGCGACCTCGGCGTGCCGGCGGCGGACTTGGTGACCAGCGGCGTGAGCCTGCTCAACTGGCAGATGATCGGGATGCTTCTCGGCGGCATTTTCTTCGGCGTGATCGGTGACCGCGTGGGCCGCCTCACGGTGCTCTTCGGGTCCATCCTGCTCTATTCGCTGGCCAATATCGCCAATGGCTTCGTCAGCTCGTTCGAAGCCTACCTCGTGTTGCGCTTCATCGCAGGCTTCGGCCTGGCGGGCGAACTGGGCGGCAGCATCACCCTGGTCTCCGAAGTGTTGTCCAAGGAACGCCGCGCGTATGGCACCGCGCTCGTCGCGACCATCGGCGTGCTGGGCGCGGTCGTAGGCGGACTCGTCGCCACTCAGGTGGGCTGGCGCAGCTGCTATTTCATCGGCGGTGGCTTGGGACTGGCGCTGCTGTTGCTGCGCGTCAGCGTGGCCGAGTCGGGCATGTTCAAACAACTCAAGGCCGCCGCGCCCCATGTAAAACGCGGCGACTTCCTCTCGTTGTTCACCCGTTGGTCACGGTTTTCCAAATACGCGCGTTGCATCCTCATCGGCCTGCCGAGCTGGTTCGTGGTCGGCGTGTTGGTGACGTTCTCGCCCGAGTTCGCGAAAGTGCTGAACATCTCCGGCGAAGTAAAAGCACCCGTCGCGGTCTCGATCCTTTATCTCGGGCTCACGTTTGGAGACCTCGCCAGCGGACTACTGTCCCAGTGGCTCGGCTCACGACGCAAAGTCGTGCTCGGTTTCATCCTGCTCACGGCGGCGTGGATCGCGGCTTATTTCCTCTCGGCAGATACAGGATCGCGTTGGTTCTACACCGTCGTGTTCGGCCTTGGCGTCGGCATCGGTTACTGGGCGGTTTTCGTGACCATCGGCGCGGAGCAATTCGGCACCAACCTGCGCTCCACGGTCGCGACCACGGTGCCCAACTTTGTGCGCGGCGCAGTCGTGCCAATCACGCTCGCCTTCACGAAGTGCAAGGGCGAGTTCGGCCTGCTGCCCGGCGCGATGATCGTCGGCGGCGTCTGCATCGCGCTCGCACTCTGGGCGCTTTACGGACTCGAAGAGACCCACGGCAAAGAGCTCGATTACCTCGAACCGGTTTAAAAACCAACCGCGATGAAAACCCCGGCCATCCTGCGCGAGTATCAGCCCGAAGACCTGCCGGCGGTCATCGACGTGTATCGCGACGCGGTGCGGCGAATCGGCCCCGCGTTCTACACGCCGGAGCAGGTGGAAGCGTGGGCGGCGTTTGCCGAAAACGGCGACGAGCTCCGCGCGATGTTGTCGCAAGGTTATCGGCTGGTCGTCGAAAGCGACGCGGGCGTCGAGGCCTTCGCCGTGCTTGATCCGGCGGACTACGTTTCGCTGCTCTACTGCCGCGCCCGCGCCTCGCGGCAGGGCCTCGCGAGCCGCTTGCTCGCCGCACTGGAAGCGGAGGCCCGGCGTCGCGGTATCGCCCGCTTGCATACCGCCGCGAGCCTGATCAGCCATCCGTTTTTCCAACGCCACGGCTACGCGGTGGACACACTTGAACGCGTGGAGCGCAACGGCGTGGACTTCGACCGCTACCGCATGAGCAAGCGGCTCTAATTCTCAGCGACCGCCGCCCCCGCCCTGGCGTTTACCGCATCACGGCGAAAGCCGAATAGGTCATCGTGCGTTCGCCCACGGCGAAGCGGATTTCCACCTTGGTCGTAAACGCTTCGTCGGCCGATTTGGGCGTGAGCGTCAGCAGCCAGACATCCGGTTGCGGACCGGCTTTCACCTCCGCGGTCACCCTGTCGTCGGCCGGCTTGATTTCCAAGATGCGCACTGGCGACTGGCTCAGTCGTTTGATCTCCAAGGTGCGCGGGCTCATCCCGTCAGCCTTCGTCCAATGCACCAAGCGAGGCGTGAGCGAAATCGCGGGCTGAATGTTGATATGTAGCTGAAGCAACACCGGCTCTGCCCCCACCTCATCGGTGGTGATGGTCAGCCGAATGGCTTGCGGCCCCACCCGCTCTCCCGGCGCATAGTTCACCTTGATGACACCGGTTCCTCCGGACGGAATCACCCGCGAGTCCACGGTCGGCGAGGTGCAGCCGCAGCTGGACGCCAGTCCCGTGAGGTTAACGGTTTCTTTGCCTTCGTTTTTGAAGGGAAACTCAAAGACCCGATCACCCGCACCCGCCTCCAAGGTGAACTCGGCTGAGCGCTTTTCCCAAGTGAGCGCGCGGGCGGAGATAGTCAGTTCAACGAGCAGTCCACCAAGGACAACGAGGCACCCGAGACGACGCATTAAACGCATTCGCCATGTGAATTTGCTCTCACAGGAGGTTGCAACGCGAATTCAGAAAGCGTCGCCATCTCGGTAACGACGGCTCGCCCGCGGCGCAAACTCGTGTATCTCCCATGCTATTGTGCGCGCCCGCCCGTCTTTCCTGAAAACCCTGGTCGTGATCCTCGCCTTGGCCGCACTGTGGCTGGGCGCTCCGCAGATCGGCCGACTGCTCACCGCGACGCATTCGACGAAACCCGCGCCTATCATCGGCCTCGCCGTGGCGACCTCCCCAGCGCAACCCAACGCTCAACGCCAGCCACGGCCTCGACTCGATCCGGCCACCTTGCCGGCGAACACCGTCTGGACGTTTAAAGACGGGGCCGCGACACACACCTATGCGATCGCGATGAACGAGCTGTATGTGCCCGCCGGCCCGACGACGAAGCGGTTGCACACGCTGCCGCCCGCGCCGGATCTGGACACGTTGCTCGCCGCCGCCGCTACACTGGGCGCGCAAACCGGCGTGCAGCCACAACTCGTTCTTTACCCAATCGACGGCCGCACGCATGACGAAGCCACCCGGCGTATCGTCACGCCGAAGGTTCATATCGAGACGGATAACTTGGCCGCCGTGCGTGCGGCCGCCACCACGCTCGGTCTCGCCGACTGGCGCACGCCCGACTACGCTCCGGGCCACGCCATCGCTCGAGTCGAAGGCGATCCCTCCCAACCGCTCCGCGCTGCCGCAAAACTGGCCAGCCTCTCGCATGTCACCTCGGCCACCCCGCTGCTCGCGGCCCAACACGCCAAACGCGCAGTCACCCTTCCGAACGACCCGTTGTTCGCGCAGCAATGGCACTTGCTCAACAGCGGCCAGCAAAGCGGCACCGCCGGCATCGATATCAACGTCACCCCGGTCTGGCCCACGCTGAAGGGCAACGGCGTTGGCATCGGCATCGTGGACGACAGCCTGCAGCTCACCCATCCCGACCTCGCGCCGAACGTGGCGGCGTCCGGTCACTACGATTGGAACGGCGGCGACACCAATCCCGCTCCGGATGCCGCTGACGACAATCACGGCACGTCGGTCGCGGGTCTGGCCGCCGCTCGTGGCAACAATGGCATCGGCGTATCCGGTGCGGCTCCCGAAGCCACCCTCTACGGCCTGCGGCTCATCGCTGCGCCCGAAACCGACGAGGACGATGCTGAAGCGATGACATGGAAAAACGATGTCATCCAAATCAAGAGCAGCAGTTGGGGACCCGCCACCTACGCATGGGAACTTGGTTACGCCGGCACCCTCTGGGAAGACGCGGTCGCCACCGGCACGACCACCGGGAGAAACGGACTGGGCACGATCTACCTTTTTGCATCGGGCAACGGTCAGGCGGATGACGAACAAGGCTCCAAAAACGCGTTCGCGGGAAACCAACACGTGATTCCGGTAGGCGCCATCACCAACACAGGCGACGTCGCCTACTACAGCGAAGGCGGCGCACACCTCGTGGTCTGCGCCCCCGGCGAGTCCCTCCCGGGCATCGTCACCACCGATCGCACCGGCGCGAATGGTTACAATTCCGGTTCGTCCGCCGAAGAGTTGAGCGATCCCGCCTACACCAAGACCTTCGGCGGCACCTCGGCGGCGACACCCCTCGCCGCCGGCGTGATCGCCCTCATGCTTGAAGCCAACCCCAACCTCGGCTGGCGCGACGTGAAGGAAATCCTCCTGCGCTCGTCAACGCAGCTGGACCCCACGAGCACGGACTGGATTACCCGTAGTGGCGGTCAGCCCTCGCTCCCCGCGATCAAACACCACCCGTTTTTTGGCGGTGGCCTCATCAATGCTCAAGCAGCCACCGCGCTCGCCACCACGTGGACCCCGCTTGGCACCGAGACGACTATCACCGCGTCCACCACGTCCGGCTATCGGAGCATTCCCGATGCTGGCGCGGCCCTGATCATCCCGCTCACGCCCGCCTCCACCAGCCCCGTTGTTCGCGTCGAACACGTCGATATCACCGTCAACATTGTCCACACCTACCGCGGCGACCTCGAAATCAAGCTCACCTCGCCCGCAGGCACCGTAAGCACCCTTGCGAGCCCCACGGTGAGCGACGACGGCAACGACTATGACCAGTGGACATTCAGCAGTGTGCGTCACTGGGGCGAAAACTCCGCAGGCACCTGGACCCTTTCCGTCCGTGACGCCTACAGCGGAATAACCGGCTACGTTGTCTCCGCCACGTTAATGGTCCACGGCGTTGAAGGACCTCCGCCCGTGATCACGCTCCAGCCACAGAGCACAGCCGCAGAGCAAGGCAGCAACGTGATCCTTTCCACCGCCAGCACCGACGAAGATCTGGCTTACCAGTGGTCACGTGATGGCTCGCCCCTCACCGGAGCGACTTCGTCCACCCTCAACCTCTCGTCTATCACTCTCGCCCAAGCCGGCAGCTACACCTGCACCCTCACCAACACAGGCGGTCGAGCGACCACCGATACCGCCAAGGTGGCAATCTACTCCGCCACTAACCAGACGCAGACGATCAACACCGGCGCCACGTTCACCACCACGGCGCTCACCGCCGGCACAATCGACTCATTCCAGTGGTTTCACGACGGAGAGCCATTGGCCAACTCGTCGCGTATCACCGGCGCCACGACCGGCACGCTTGTGGTGAGCAACGTCACCACGGCCGACAACGGCACCTACACCCTCGAAGCCATGGTCGATGGCAACCCGCTGCCCACCGGATCCATCAGCCTCGCGGTGCGCCCGCTGCCCAATGTCACCGCCCCCGGAACCCAATCCATCCGCTTGGGCAGCTCTGCGGCGATTACGTTTATCAGTGATGGCGGCACCTACACCTACCGTTATTCCGGGTTGCCTCAGGGTATTTATTATCGATCCACCACCGGCGCGCTCAGCGGTCGCCCCGTCACCACCGGCACCTACCCCGTCGTGCTTACGGCCACAGACGCCTTCGGCCTCGTCACCAACCTCAACATCACCCTCGTGGTGGAGCCGCTTCCCGCCGCCCTCGTGGGCGTGTTCAACGGCTACGTCGCTCGCGATTCGGTGCTCAACGCCAACCTCGGTGGCGCGATCACGCTGACCACCACGACCTCCGGCCAACTCACCGGCCGCCTCACGCTCGGCACGACCACTTACCCCTTCAAAGGCATCCTTGATGGTGCCGCCGGCGCCCCCGCCACCGCCACCCTTCTCGTGGCTCGCAAGGGCCTGTCGTCCCTCCCGCTCGAACTCACCTTGCCGATCGATAACACGACCGCCACCGGCACACTCAACTCCTCCGTCGCGATCTCCGCCTGGCGGACCCCTTGGAGCAAAACAGCCCCCGCCAACGCCTACGTTGGCACCTACACCCTCGCGCTAGAAACCGCCACGGGCTCCGGCTGGCCGGCCGGCTACAGCACCGGTTCGCTCACGGTGGGCGCAACCGGCGCGGTCAGCTGGACGCTCCAGCCGGCCGACGGCACCCCCGCGCTAAAGGGCAGCACCACGCTCTCCGCCGCCGGCGCGCTGCCCCTCTTTGCCCCGGCGAAAACGCCCGCCGGATCCTTCGTCGGCTACCTCACGCTGCCCTCCAGCTCCACGCCCAACACATCCATCACCGGAGCGGCGACTTGGCTACGGGCAGCGACCACCTCGACCCGTTACGCCAACGCCAACGGCTTCGGTCCGGTAAACCTCACGCCGCATGGCGGACGCTACACCGCCCCCGCCGTCGGCACGGTGCCGCTCGGCCTCCCGGCCACGACCAACAACGCCACCCTGGAGTTTGGCGGAACCGACGTGGATCTCGGCGCGCAAGCGGCCTCCCTCACTCCGCTCACGCTGACATTAACGACCGCGAACAAAGTCATGCTGCCCGTAACCAATCCCACCGCGCTGAAGCTCACGGTGAAACCGGCAACCGGCCAGTTCAGCGGCAGCTTCACCCTGGCGGATTCCATTGCAGACAAAACGGTGAAACGCGTGGAGAAGTTCTCCGGTGTATTCCTCCCGCAAGAGGGCGTCGGTGCAGGCTTCTTCGTCCTCCCCGCGCTGCCCGGCTCCAGTAACGGCACGCGCTCCGGCTCGGTATTGTTGATCGAAGCGCCGTAATTCACCCAAAGAGGCGAGGGCGGAGGTCGGCATCGAAGAAGCACCGATCTCCGATGAGCGTTTAACCCCGGCCGCCGCGCAGAAGGACGACGTTGGCCAGGTCGTTCTTCTCGAACTCGTCCCAATACGCCTCTTCGAGCGTGTGCAGGCGTGCGTCGGCGTTGATCGCCGGGCCACCGGTGCCGAGCATCGACTGACGCGCCTGCTCAGTCGCGAGATCGCGGTCGGCGAGACGGGTGACGAACTCGTGCCAAAACGTGTCGTTGTCGTAGTCGCCGGCGATCTTCGCGAGTCGCTCGTCGGTGAGAAGATTTTCCGACGGCACCAGCTGACCGGTGTCACCCACGTCAACGAGGTCGGCGCAACCCAGAGGCGTGGCGAGGTCGTAAAGTTTTTGCTCCAGCTCGGCGTAGCGTTGCAGGTGGGGAGATTCCTCCCCCTGCCGGCCCTCAACCATGCGCATGCCCAAATGCACGAGCTCGAGCAAACGGGTGAATTCCTTTGGCGTGAACATGACCTTCATGCCGCTCACTGCATCCGACCTCCGGCGGCGCGCAAGGCGGGAATGGATTCCGCCCGGATGGGACTTCTGGCCGTAGCAACGAGCGTGAGCGAGTGGTTGTCCGTCCACTCGCTCACGCTCGCGGCTACGACCAACTCATGGCAGGCGAACGCAAAAAACCCGGCGGGCAATCGCCAGCCGGGTCATTGATAGGGAGTAGAAGCAGGATGAGAACAGATTGGGCGATGTTACCCGCCTCCGCGCTCAGTTGGCCTTCTCTGTCTTTTCGCCGGACTTCTTCCAACCGGCGATGCCCTTGGCGTAGTGCTTCACATTGGTGAAGCCGAGCTTTTCGGCGGCGGTGGCCCCCTCCTTGTAAGCGTTGCACTTCTCGTTGCCACAGTAGGCGACGACGAGGGCCGCTTTGTCTGCGGGAAGCAGCGAGGCGAGCTTGGCTTCGTTCGCCTCGAAATCAATCGCGCCCGGGATGTGGCCGGCCTTGTAGGACTCGGTGCCGTTCACGTCGATGAGCGTCACCTTGCCGGAAGCGATGGCGGCCTTGAGATCGTCGTGGGAGATGTCGGCGAACTTGCCGCCTTCAGATGCGAAGGCGGAGACGACGAGGGCGAAACAGGCAAGCAGGGGGAGGAGGAGTTTTTTCATGGGATAACGATGATTTTAAACACGATGAGGATCGGCACGGTTCCATAAAAAGCAAACCGGGCCCGTGGATAGGAGCGCCGTCCGCGTATTTCATTCCACGATACAGCCCCAAAAACATCCGCCGCCTAGGAGTTTTCCCCCAAGCAAAAAGCAATGAGGCGAGCGAAAGACCAAACGTAACCCAGCCGTTTCCTTTCCGTAACGTGGGCCCGTTGACGCACGTCCGGGAAGCCCTGCTCTAGCGCCTGCCCACACCGGGCACATCGTTCGCCATGAGCACATCCAACTCTTCATCTCGCCGTGCCGCCTCCCTACGCTGGCTGGCGGGTTTTTATCTGCCAGTCGCCATCATCGCAGCGGCTTCCTGCCTCGCCGTGTATCGCTATTCAGAGCGCATCACCGAGACGCTCAAACTCGACCAGCAAACGCTCGCCGTCGCCGGCCGCATCGGCGCCTTGGGCGAGCAGGTCGGCAAATCGATTCTCCTGATCGAAAAAGGCGTGCGCGACGGAAAGCCCATCAGCAGCTCCGTCTACGAACTGCAGATCTCCGCCGACCGCCTCGACCAAGTCGTCAACGCCTTCAACGAAGGCTCCGAGGTCGTCGCCCCCGATGGCGTGCGCTTCATGCTCGAAGCCGTCACCGACGAACAGGCGCTCACCAGCCTGCAAGAGATGAACACCGTCTGGTTCGGCATGAAGTCCCGTGCTGACTCCATCGTGTTGTCCGCCGGCCCGAAGAAAGCCGTCACCGAGGCGAAGTCCTTCAACGACGCCATGCTTTCCGAGTCCGCCGACTTCGTCCTGGCGCAACAGTCCCGCCTCGCCGAGCAGAACCTCGTGTTCACCCGTCGCCTCCAAGCGTTGGCCACCGCCCGCGTCTCCTCGCTGGAAACTCCGCGCAATATCCTCATCGGCGTCGCTGCCATTGCCCTGCTCGCGCTCCCCGGCGTCTGGTTGCTCAACCGCGCCCGCCGCGTGCGCGACGAGGCCTCCGCACTCGCCGCCGAGCTCGGCGCCAACAAGACCGTGCTTGAAGCGCAGTCCCTCGCCCTCGCCAACGCCAAGCATGAGACCGACCGCATCATGGAGACCGTCCAAGAAGGCCTTCTCCTCGTCGATCGCGAGGGCGTGATCGGCGCCCAGTATTCTCACGAACTCGCCGCCATCTTCCGCCAGGAAAACCTCGGTGGTGCCAACCTTCTCCACCTCCTCCAGCGCCTTCTCTCGGAGAAGATGTTCAACACCACCAAGGATTATCTCGCCCTGCTCTTCGACGCCCGCCGCCGCGAGAAAGCCGTCATTCAGGTCAACCCGCTCGACTCCATCGAGGTGAGTTTTCCCAACCCCGAGGGCGGATTCATCCACCGCCACCTCGGCTTCAGCTTCCGCCGCATCATGGAAGGCGCGGACGTTGCCCGCGTCTTCGTCGCCGTGCGCGACATCACGACCCAGGTTGACCTGGAAAAACGCCTCCGTGAGTCCGAGAAAGTCAAAGAGCGCCAGCTCGAGATCCTTCTCGGCATCGTTCACGCCTCGCCCGACGACCTCGCCACCTTCGCGGAACTGGTCGAACGCGAACTCGACTCCATCAACACCGTGCTGCGCGCCGAGGACTTCGCGCCGTCCGCCAGCCGCCAGCAAGGCCTGCACGAACGCCTCACCGCCGTCTTCCGCTCCATCCACAACATCAAGGGCAACGCGGTCTATCTCCACCTCGAGCACTTCCAGAAATCCGCCGAATCCTTCGAAAACAAAATCTCCGAACTGCTCCAGCGGCCCGCCCTCGGCGGCGACGACTTCCTCGCCATCGTAGTGGCACAAGCCGGCATGCGCGCCGACCTCGGCGATCTGGTCGAACTTCGCGGCAAACTCCTCTCGCTGCGCGGCGTCGTGCCCGCCTCGGCCTCGGCTGCGGGTGACTCCACCACGCCGACCAGCCCGGTGGAAACCCTCGCCGCCCGTCTCACGCAACTCGCCCACGAGATCGCCGCCAGCCTCGGCAAGGAAATCGATTTCCAAATCGACGCCTATGCGCTTCACGCCTTCGCCGCCTTCCGCCACGACCTCGTGCGCGACGTGTTGATCCAGGTTATCCGCAACGCCCTCGCCCACGGCGTCGAGTTGCCCGACGAACGAGAAGCCGCCGGCAAACCTCGCGCCGCCCGCCTCACCGTCCGCGCCCTTCCGCGCACCGAGGACGGTCTCATCGGCCTCGCCCTCCGCGACGACGGACACGGCCTCAACCTTGAGCGCATCCGCGTTCGCGCCGAGAGCCTTGGCCTCGTTCCCGCCGGCACCGCCGCGAGCCCCGCCGACCTCGCCCGCTGCATCTTCACCCCGGGCTTCTCCACCGCCGCCCAAGTTGACATCCACGCCGGCCGCGGCGCCGGCCTCGACATCCTCAAAACGCGCATCGTTGACGAGATCGGTGGCGCCATCGAGGTCAGCACAGAACCCGGCCGCTTCTGCGAATTCGCCCTATACCTGCCTGAAATTCCCGATCCCGCCCAGCTATGAAACTCCTGATCGTTGACGATTCCCTCATCATGCGGCGCACCATCGAGCGCACCCTGTCCGGCAGCCGCTTCACCGAGATGCGCGTGGCCACCAATGGTCGCCTCGCCATCGAAGAGTTCACTCGTTTCCAGCCCGACGTGGTGACGATGGACATCACCATGCCGGAGTTGGACGGGCTCTCCGCCATTGACGCGATCCTGCGCCAAAACCCCAACGTCCCCATTTTGGTTGTCTCCGCCCTCGGCGACAAATCCACCGCCGTCGAAGCCATCAAACGTGGTGCCGCCGGCTTCGTCCTCAAACCTGTCACCGCGCAATCCGTCCAGAACGCGATCGATGACCTCCTTTCCCCCTGACGCGTATGGAAGAAATTATTCTCAAAGCCTTTGCTCGTAGCACCGCCGGCTATTTTGGCCGCATCGCCTCCGGTAGCCGGATCGGCACGGCCTATCTCCGTGCGCCCGACGAATCCGTGGCGCTCGACTACTCCGCCGTCATCGGCATCACCGGCACCTACCGCGGCAGCGTTTATTACACCGCCGCCCGCCCGATGCTCGACGCGCTCCTGCCGCTGCTCGGCGAATCCACGCCCGACGAGAAACTCTGCGCGGACCTCGTGGGCGAAATTGCCAACACCGTCTCGGGTAACGTGCGCGAAGACCTCGGCGCCGGCTTCATGATCTCGCCACCCTTCGTCCTCGAAGGCCGGCCGACCGATGTGCACGCCTCTCGCGGTGCGCCTTTCTACATCATCCCCATCACGTGGGATAACCACGCCTCGCGCCTCCTCGTCACCCTCAGTCGCAACGGCGACGCCGAGCCATGAACCCGACCATCGAACAGGACGCCGGAGTGTTCTTCGGCCTCGTCACGCGCTACTTCGAAGTCGTGGGCGGCTCCGCGCCCGAGTTCCTCGCGCCCTCGCTGGAGTGGCAATCGCCGCCCCGCCTCGGCCTCAACGGTTACATGGCCGTCGCCGGGGCGTTCGAAGGCTGGGTCGCCTTCAGCCTGCCTCAGACCATGGTCGCCGGCCTCCTCACGGCACTCGGCGAAACCGTCCATGATGAAGCCACGTTCCTCGATCTCGTCGCCGAGATGACCGGCGTGATCACCAGCAACGCCCGCGCGCATTTCGGCGAACGTCTCCGCGTTTCGCCACCCGTCGCCACTCGTGACAACGCCCTGCCCGCCGGCCTTCTCCCCCCACCCGTCGCCCTCAAGCTGCCCTTCCGCTGGCAGGGAGAAGAGGCGTTTCTCCTGCTCGCCCTCGCCGCCTGAACATCATGAAAAAAAAGCCCGCCGCCTCCCCGCTCTCCGAGACCTACCTCCGCACCGACGACCACGCCGCCCGCCTTGAAGGCGTGGAGTTTCCCCCGGAAGTCTGGGCCGTCTTCTCGCTCACCGAGCAACCGGTCCACGCCTCCACCCTCGCCCCCCGGCTGAAGCTCCCCGAGGAAACCGTCACCGCCATCCTTCGCCGACTCGTGCGTCGCAAGCTCATCCGCAAGCTCCGCATCAGCTGGCAGGATTACCTCACCACCGGTGCCGGTGCGCCGCCCCCGGCCGCCACAGTCGCGCCGACGCCCGCCGCGCTCCCCGCGCCCACGCCCGTTACCGCGGTCGCTCCCGCCACCCCCGCCGTGCCCGTCGCGCCTCTCGCACTGGTGACGCCTGCCGCGGACACGCCGCCCGCGTCTGCGCCAGCGCCCGTGGCCGTCCCCACCGCACCGACCATCCTCTCGTTTCGAGTCATTAACCAAGCGGCCTCCGCCGAACGCAGTAACCAGCACTCCTCCGTCATCCGCTGCCGCCTATCACCGGCCCCGGCCGCCTCGCGTCCGCCCTTCCCCTTCCGCACGCCCGCAGCAGCCGCCGTCTCATCCGCCGCTCCGGCCAGCACGGCCACCCGGGTCGCCCCGCCTTCCACGACACCGCCCACCGGCGGCTGGCGCCTGCGCCCGCTGCTCGACGCCATTTCCGCCAAGGCAGGCGGCGGGCTCGCCGGACAAATCCTCGTCTATCGCGTGTTCCTCCGCGTGCCCACCGAACTGATGGCCGCCGCCGGTCTCACTTCGCTCAACTTGGTCGAAGATCACTTCCGCATCACCGATCCCCGCCTCCACGCAGCCATTATCGATTCCGCGCGGACGTTCGCCGAGCTGCAGCTCGATTCCGTTCCCGCCTGAGTTTCCGCCATGCACATCCTGCTTCTGCACAAAGCCGCGAACGACTCCGAAGCCGGGCTGGCCGTGCAACAAATCCACTTCGGAGATGCCACCGGCGTCCCGGTCGAAGCCATCGACCTCCTCTTTCTTGATACGCGAGGATTGACCGAGGAGCGCATCCTCGCGGGCTACGAGCAAGTCGGCCAATTGCGCCGCCGCTGGCCCATCCGCCGCGCAGTCCTCCTGTCGCCCGACCCTGGACTGGACGTCGTCGTCCGCGCCATGCGCGCCGGATTCCAAGACATCTTGCCCAACCCGCTGAGCTGGCGGGACACCCTGCGCGTGCTCCGCGCCTGTCTGCCCACGACCGCGGCCCGCCGGCGCGCGCTCGGGTTGCTCGCGGGTGCCCGACTGTTTTCCCGCGATGCCATTAGCTCCGCCTCCCACCAACGCACGACCGATGACGACCGTCGGTCGCGGCAGCGCGAAGAACGCCTCCAGCGCGAGGAAAGCCGCCTCGCCGCCTTCCGCGATTCGCTGGAAGCCCGCGCCGTCCAGCTCGACCGGCACCACCAACGCCTCAACGGACAACTTGCGCAAATCCACCAAGCCGAGGCCATGATCGCCACCGCCAGCGCCGCCCCGTTTGCCACCGCCACGCCCGTGAACACGCTCATCGAGACCATGGCCGGCGAACTCCAGGAGCTCGCCAACCGTCTCAACGAACGCGCCCAAGCCCTCGACCATCGCGAACGCATGTTGCGCGAACTCGAGGCCACCCTCATTCGCGATTCGCAGTGCGCGTAGACCAGTCCGCCGCCGCATCCACGGAACCAGCTATGGGAACGTGAGATGCATTCCGATCCGATCCACCCGCGAGAGCGGACCCGACATGAATGATGCACATTGCTCATCGTTATGATAAAAATCTTGCGACCGCATTAATGGACGCTGCGCAGATTTTGGCACATCGCAGGCATAGGTGGTCTGTATGTCCCAGCCCACTACACCGACCGAAACCGTGCCCGGCGCCCGCCCCGCCAAGCGCACTTTTTCACTGATTATTTATAGCCTTCTCGCCCTCGTCATCGCCACCGGGGCATTCGGTATCCATAAATTCACGCAAGACCTCGCCAGCGCCACCAGCGTTAATAACAAGCGCATCAATCTCGCCGGTCGTCAGCGCGCGCTCAGCCAGCGCATGACCAAGGCCCTGCTCGCTTACGACCACGACACGCGCGCCCAGCGCCCCGCCGATGCCGCTCTCGGCGAGCTCCGCAAGGTCTCCGGTATCTTCAACGCTGTTATCCGCGGCTTCGATTCCGGCGGCACCGTCCCCGGCACCGATGGCAAAGACTTCCTCATGCCCGCCGTGGCTGACGCCGAGGAAAAGCGCATCGTCCGCGACGCCCTCGAACTCTGGCTCCCGCTCTACGACCGCCTGCAGGAAGTCGCCTCCGGCAAAGCCACCGCCGAACAGCTCGCCTCCACGGTCGATATGGCCCGTTCCCGTAACGTGCCCATCTTCGACCTCATGAACGAGCTGACCAACCGCACCGAGCTCACCGCCCGCGTGAGCATCGAGGCCGCTTCCACACCTCGAAACGTCCTCATCGGCGTAGTTAGCATCGCCGTCTTCCTGATCCCCGGCTTCTTCCTCTGGAGCCGCTCCCGCGAACAAGGCGCCCGCGCCCGCGCCGCCCTGGCCTCGCTCGAAAGCACCTACACCCAGCTCTCCACGCAAAGCTCCGCGCTCGCCACCGCCAAATCCGAGACCGACCGCATCATGGAAACGGTGCAGGAAGGACTCCTCCTCATCGATGCCAACGGCATCATCGGCGAATACCACTCCCGCGAACTCCTCTCCATTTTCCGCCAGGAACAGCTCGCCGGCCTCAGCCTCCTGAACCTCCTCCAGCGCCTGCTCTCGGAGAAGATGTTCAGCACCACCAAGGATTACATCGCCCTCCTCTTCGACGGTAACCGCAAGGAGAAGACCGTGCTCAAGGTCAACCCGCTCACCGACATCGAGGTTAACTTCCCCAATCCCTCGGGCGGCTTCATCCATCGCTACCTCGGATTCAGCTTCCGCCGTATCATGGACGGCGACCGCGTCGCCCGCATCTTCGTCGCCGTGCGCGATGTGACTCCGCAGGTCGAACTCGAGAAAAAGCTCCGCGAAGCCGAGAAGAACAAGGACCGCCAGCTCGACATCCTTTTGGGCATTGTCCACGTCCCGCCCTCCGAACTGGAAAGTTTTGCCCAAGTCGTCGAAGTCGAACTCGACACCATCAACCGCACCCTGCGCGCCGAGGATTTCGCCGCCGCCAGCACCGGCGCCCACACCGAGGCGTTGCGCGATCGCCTGAAGGCCGTCTTCCGCTCCGTCCACAACATCAAGGGCAACGCCGCCCTTCTCCGCCTCACTTACTTCCAGAAGTCGGCCGACACCTTCGAGACCAAGCTCGCCGAACTCCTCGACCGCCCCGTGCTCAACGGCGATGACTTCCTCGCCGTCGTCGTTGCCCAAGCCGGCCTCCGCGCCGACCTCGGTGATCTCCAGGATCTCCGCGTGAAACTCGGTTCGCACCGCTCGCCGACCGCCACACCTGCGTCCGCCGCCGCCCCGGCCGGCAGCGCCCTCGCCGGTCAGCTCCGCCAGCTCGTGGCCGACGCCTCCCGCGACCTCGATAAATCCACCCAGCTCACCATCGACGACTTCGCCGTCCATACCGTCGCCGGCAACCGCGCCGACCTCATGCGCGATGTGCTCGTCCAGCTCGCCCGCAACTCCCTCGCTCACAGCGTGGAAACGCCCGCCATGCGCGTTGCCACCGGCAAGCCCGCACTCGCCACGCTCAGCATCCGCGGCCTCCCTCCCACTGCTGATGGCATGATCGGACTCGCCGTCCGCGACGACGGACGCGGACTCGACCTCGCCGCCATCCGCACCCGCGCCGAAGCCACCGGCCTCATCCCGCAAGGCACCGAACCCGAAGCCGCCGAACTCGTTCGCTGCATCTTCGCTCCCGGCTTCTCGACCTCCGCCCAAGCCGGCGCCCACTCCGGTCGCGGCATGGGCATGGACATCATCAAAACCAAGGTCGTGGACGAAGCCGGCGGCGCCATCGAGGTCCACAGCACCCCCGGTGAATTCTGCGAGTTCCACATCTACCTCCCCGCCTCCAACGCATGAAACTACTCATCGTAGACGACTCCCTCATCATGCGCCGCGCCATCGAACGCTGCGTGTCCAACGGACGCTTTGAGGAAGTCCGCATCGCTTCAAACGGACGCCTCGCAGTCGAGGAGTTCGCCCGCTTCAAGCCCGACGTCGTCACCATGGACATCACCATGCCCGAGATGGACGGCCTGACTGCGGTGGAACTCATCCTTCGCTCCAACCCACGCGCGACGATCCTCGTTGTTTCCGCCCTCGCCGACCGAGCCACCGCCGTCGAAGCCATCAAGCGCGGCGCCTCCGGCTTTCTCCTCAAACCCATCACCATCGAAAGCATCCAAGAAGCTCTCGACGACATCCTCACCGACTGACGCCACCCACCATGGAAGAAGACATCCTTAAAATTTTTGCCCAGAGCGTCACCCGCTACTTCGAAACGATCGCCGACGGAGGCGCCGCCTTGGGCACGCCTTACCTCGGTGGCGAAAGCGAAGCGGTCGGCCTCGGTTTTTCCGCGGTGATCGGCATCACCGGCAGCTACCGCGGCAACATCTACTACACCGCTCCGCGCGAAAAACTTCACGCGTTGCTCCCCCACCTCGGCGAGCACACGCCCGACGACCACCTCTGCGCCGAGCTGGTCGGTGAAATCACCAACACCATCTCGGGCAACGCGCGCGAACACCTCGGCGGCAACTTCATGATCTCGACCCCCTTCATTCTCGAAGGCGGTCCGCTCGCCGTGCACACCGCTAGGAACACCGCCTGCTACGTGCTGCCCGTCACCTGGCGGCAACACCCGTCCCGCGTGCTCATCTCGATCCAGAAATCCGTCGACGCACCATGAACGCCACCACCTTCCAACCCGAGCGCGAACTCGCCGTCTTCGTCGACCTGATCGCCCATTACTTCAAGACCGTGGGCGGCTCCGCCCCCGCCTTTTTCTCGCCGTCGTTGGAATCCGCGTTGCCCGCCCAACTCGACTGCACCGGCTACATGCCCGTCACTGGACGCCTGACCGGCTGGATCGCCCTCAGCCTGCCGGCCGCCCTGCTCCGCACCCTCCTCAGCCACATGGGCGAAAGTCAGGATGACGAAGCCGCTCAACTCGACCTCGTCGCCGAGATGGCCGGCACCATCACCAGCAACGCCCGCGAACACTTCGGCGAACGCCTCTACGTCCAGCCCCCGCTCGCGTCCGCCGCCGACGCCTTCCCCGGAGAACTCGTGCCCCCGCCGCTCTCCTTCCGCCTTCCCTTCGAATGGTCCGGTGAAAAAGCCTACCTCCTCATCGCCATCCATCCCTGAACCACTCATCCGCCTCCGTATGAAAACCGCTCTCGCCGACCGCTACATCCGCAGCGATGACTTCGCCGCCCGCATTGATGGTGTGCAACTCGCCCCCGAAGTGTGGGCCGTCTTCGCCCAGCTCCACCAAGCCCGCACCGCCGCCGAAATGGCCGCGACCCTCAAGCTCGACATCAAGGCTGTCCAAGCCGCCGTGCGCAGCCTCACCCGCCGCAAACTCATCCAAAAACACGTGCTCGACTGGCGAGCCTACACTGCCACCGCGCAGACCGAGCCTGCCGCCGCGCCTGTCGTCGCATCAGTCGCAACGCCACCGGCGATCACCGCCGTGACGCCGACTCCGGTCGCACCGACCTCGGCGCTAGCACCGGCACCCGCCCTCGCGCCCGCGCCCGTCGCAGTGCCCGTGGTTTCGCCCGTCCTCTCCGTCAACGTATCCCCGCCCGCACCACCCGCGCGCCCGGCAGTCAGTTTCCGACTCGCCTCCGACCGCCCTGCGACGCCGGCCCCGGCACCCGCCATCCGCCTCCGGATTTCAACTCCTGGTGAAGTCGCCCCCAAAACCACCACGACCGAGACCTCCCGCTGGCGCCTGCGTCCCGTGCTCGATGCCATCGGCGCCAAAGCCGGCGGCGGCATCGCCGGCCAGCTCCTCGTTTACCGCGTCTTCCTCAACGTGCCCACCGATCTCATGCAAGCCAGCGGACTCCACTCCCTCAGCCTCGTGGACGACAACTTCGTCGCCACCCACGCCCCGCTCCGCGCCGCCATCATCAAAGCCGCGCGAACGCACGCCGAACTCAACGTCGAACCTCTCTTAGCCGGATGAACATTATCCTCATCACCAAAGGACTGCGGACACGGCCCGAAATCCCGTCCGTCCGTCAGATCCACCTCCAGACCAGCGACTGCCCCGCGCCCTCCAGCACGCGCGCCGTGCACCTCCTCGTGGTTGACTCGCGCCGCATGAACCCGGCGTGCCTCGAAGCCAGCCTCGACGAAGTCGCCACCATCAACCGCACGCTCGGCTTCCGGCTCGGCGTGCTCCTGTGCAGCACCCCGACGCTCGCGCTCACCGTCAAAACGATGCGCTCCGGCCTGCACGACATCATCCGCGAAAGCCTCGACGCCCGCAGTCTGCGCAAACTCGTGCAGAACTCGCTCCCCGGTTCCCGCGTCGGACAAGAAGCCCTCGACACCCTCATCGGCCTGATCCGCCTCTCGGGCGGAAAACAGGCGTTCCAGCCGCCCATCCCAGCGGTGGACATTGCCCGCCGCCAGAACGAGCTCTCCAGCCGCGCCGAGCAACTCTCCAACATCGAGAAACGCCTCTCCTTCGACCGTGCCGCCCTCGAAGCCCGCGACCAGGAACTCCGCGACAGCACCCGCCGCCTCGAACGCAACCTCTCCCGCCTCCAAAACGACGCCGACATCCCCAGTCCCGCAACGGGCAGCCAAACCTCCTCGCCCTTCGCCGCGGCCGAGCTGCAATCCCTCGCCGCACGCCTAGACCAACGCGCCCGCGACCTCGATTTCCGCGAGAAACTCCTCCGCGAAATGGAGACCCTGCTCACCGCCAACGCCCAAGCCGTCACCCGCGCCGCCCGTCCGTAACGCCGAGCCCACCCACGCGCACCACGCCCACCCCCCAAGCAAGCCGCCAGCGCCTCTTTCTCCATCTCCCCAAACTCAGAACCCGGCGCCAAAAACCAGTTTGTCACTTAATAAGTGACAAACTGGCTTTTCGTTTTCTGGAGCGCACCCGCGTAGGTAGGCGCTCACCGCTCAGAGAAATCAGTCCAAAGTGTGGCCGCCGTCGTTCGCATCCAAGGTGGAGACTGCCCCCACTCCTCAAACGGCCCCGCCAACCGCGGCCCCCCCCCCGACCTCCAATACC
>CBRAFO010000021.1:0-42635 GCA_967755175.1 uncultured Opitutaceae bacterium
GCTCCATGCGCGTGAGGATGTAGTTACACGTGCCGTTGAGGATGCCGTAGATGAGTTTGAAACGATTCGCGACCAAGCCCTCGCGCAGGGCTTTGATGATCGGAATGCCGCCGGCGACGGAGGCCTCAAAGAAGAAGTGCCCGCCGTGCTTGCGGGCGGCGGCGAAGAGTTCGGGGCCGTGTTTGCAGAGGAGTGCCTTGTTGGCGGAGACGACGGTCTTGCCGGCCTTGAGCGCGGCGAGCGTGATGTCGCGGGCCAGCGTGGTGCCGCCGATCAATTCGCAGACGATGTGGATCGACGGGTCGGTCGCAATCGAGAGCGGATCGGTGGTGAGCTTGGCGGCGGCGACGCGGACGGAGCGCTTTTTCTTGAGGTCGCGAACGGAAGCGCGGGCGAGGTTGAGCGTGACGCCGAGGCGCGACTCGAGAGCGGCGCGGTTGGACTCGATGTGTTTCCACACGCCCTGGCCGACGGTGCCGAGGCCGCAGATGCCGATGTTGATGGTGGAAATGCTCATGATTGGGCTGAAGGGGCGGCGGCAGATTTTTTAACGAAACGGTTTTCGGTGCCGTTGAGCAGGCGCTTGATGTTGGCGCGGTGCAGAACGATCACGAAAAACCCGATCACGGCGGCGAGGATGATGACGAGCGTCGGCTCCTTCAGGAAGAAGGCGGCGACCGGGATCGCAGCGGCGGCCAAGATCGAGGCGAGCGACACATAGCGGGACGCGTAGAACGTCACCAGCCAGACGGCCAACGCGATCAATGTGACGACGGGCATCAACACGACGAAGCCGCCGGCGGACGTGGCCACGCCTTTGCCGCCTTTGAATCGGGTGAAGCACGAGAAGCTATGGCCAAGAACGGCGAACAGCAGACCGGTGACGGCGACCGGGATGACGAGGTCGGGCGTGAGGACTTTGACGTTGGCGGTGTAAACCGTCCAACCGGCAGCGTCGTGGACGTTGGCGGCGCGGCGGGCAGCCCAAACAGCGAGGAGCAGTGGCCAACCGGCGGCGAACGCGCCTTTGAGCGCATCGAGCGCGAAGACGGTGTTGCCCGCCTTCTTGCCGAGGACGCGCTTCACGTTGGTGGCGCCGGGGCTCTTGCTGCCGTGCTCGAAAATATTGATCCCGTGCGCACGCGCCACGAGCCAGCCGAAGGGAATGGCTCCCAGCAAATAACCGACGACGGCGGCGATGGTGAGGGGGATCAACATGGGTAAAAAATGGAGAGCGGACGACCCCGTCGGCTCAGGCCCCGACGAGGTCGTCGGGGCTCCATGATGGCGACTTAGAGCTGAACGAACTTGGCCTGCTTGATGGCCGGGTTGCTCTTGATTTCCTGGCGGGCGGCTTCGCTCGGTTCGGTATCAACGCGCACCACCATGTAAGCGGTGCCGCCGGGCGTGAGACGGCTGAGAGACATGTCGGCGATGTTGACCTTGTCCTTGCCGAGCAGCGTGCCGACAGCGCCAACCATGCCGGGCTGGTCGAGGTTTTCGAGAACCAGCAGCTTGCCTTCGGCGGCAACCTCGACCTCGCGGCCGTTGATGCTGACGATGCGGGGCTCATTGGTCTTGCCGATGAGCGTGCCCGAAGCGCGGAAGATGGCGTTGGTGGAGTCGATCGCCTCGACGGTGATGAGCTCGGCGTAATCGCAGGGGAGGCTGCTCTTCACGACTTCGGCCTGGATACCGAGGCGTTGGAGGACGAACGGAGCGTTGACCGCGTTGACGTCCTCGCTGATGCGACGGAGGAAACCGCGCTGGATGGAGCGGGTGATCGCGTTGGCATCGAGATCGACGATCTTGCCGGCGTAGGTGATGCGCAGGGTGGCAATTTGCTGCGGGGCGATTTGCTGGACGAGCGTGCCGAGCTTGGCGCCGAGATCGAGGTAAGGGGCGAGGAGCTTGGCGGTGGCGGCGTCAACCGAGGGAAGGTTGACGGCATTGCGCACGGCGCCGCTCACAAGGAGGTCGGCGATCTGCTCGGCGACTTCGATGCCGACGGTCTCCTGGGCCTCGGCGGTGGAGGCGGCGATGTGGGGGGTGAGAATAATGTTCGGGGCGGAGCGCAGCTCGCTGTCCTTGGGAAGGGGCTCGGTCTCGTAAACGTCGAGGCCGGCGGCACCGACCTGGCCACTCTTGAGCGCAGCAACGAGGGCTTTTTCGTTAACAATACCACCGCGGGCGCAGTTGACGATGCGAACACCCTTCTTGCACTTCGCGAGGGCGGCCTCGTCGATCATGTTGTTGGTCTCGTCCGTCAACGGCATGTGAACCGTGATGTAGTCGGAGCCGGCGAGGAGGGCGTCCAGCGTGACAGCTTCGACCTGCATGGCGGCGGCGCGGGCGGGCGTGAGGTAAGGATCGTAGGCGAGGACCTTCATTCCAAAGGCTTGGGCGCGCTTGGCGACCTCTCCGCCGATACGACCGAGGCCGATAATGCCGATGTTCTTCCGCAGAAGCTCGACGCCGCTGAGGGTCTTGCGATCCCAGCTGCCGGCCTTCATCGAAGCGGCGCCTTGAGCGATCGGGCGGGCGCAGCAGAGAATGTGCGTGAACGTGAGCTCGGCGGTCGAAATGGTATTGCCGGCCGGAGTGTTCATGACGATCACACCGCGCTCGGTAGCAGCGTCCACGTCGACGTTATCCACGCCGACGCCAGCACGACCAACGACTTTCAGAAGAGGCGCGGCCTCGATGACGGCGCGGGTGATCTTCGTTTCCGAGCGCACGGCGATGGCGTGCACATCTTTGACGAGTTCCAGCACCTGTTCCGGAGAGGAGCCGTAAGCCTCGATGACTTCAAAGCCCGTCTGCTGGCGCAGGTAGGCAACTCCCTTGGGTGAGATCTTGTCGGCGACGAGGATTTTCATGGGAAAATAGCTCGCAATCGAAGAGTCCCCCGCCCCGGCAAGCAAGGAAAAGGTTGCCCCTCCGCAGCGTATGAGAGCCGGCGCTTCTCCACAGGCGAAGCCCTGCTACCCCAAACCAGTTTGTCACTTAATAAGTGACAAACTGGTTTGGGGGCGGACGTGAACGGGCCGGGTTGTTTATCGGGAGTTCGGTTCTGGTGAGTGGGAAACGTCCGCTTCGGAGCAGGGAACACCGGGGCCGGCCAGTCCGCACTCGCATCTCGCGGGCGCGGGCGACATTCGTGCGGCCATGTCCACGCACGCGCGGTTGGCGCAACAGATCCGGTTCATCGTCGAGGTCGATAAGCTCAAGGAAGTCTTCCGGCAGACATTGCTCACTCAGAGCCGCCGCCAAGAAAACGATGCCGAGCACTCTTGGCATCTTTGCCTGATGGTTCTGGTTCTCGCCGAGCATGCCAACAGCCCCGGACTAGACGTGTTGCGCGTGCTCAAGATGCTCCTGATTCACGACATCGTCGAAATCGACGCCGGCGACACTTTCGCCTACGACACGGCGCGCATGGCCGACCAGCACGCGCGCGAGTCGCTGGCCGCCGACCGGATTTTCGGCCTGCTCCCGTCCGACCAAACGACGGAATTCCGCGGACTCTGGGACGAGTTCGAAGCACGGCAAACCCCCGAGGCCAAGTTCGCGGCGGCCGTGGACCGGTTTCAGCCGATGCTGCAAAACTGCCTCACCGAAGGCACCGCATGGCGTCAGCACGGCGTGACCAGCGATCGCGTGATCGCTCGCAATCGCCACATCGCCGATGGCGCAATCACGATCTGGGAACACGCCGCGCAGATGATCGCCGAGGCGGTCGCAGCCGGGCACTTGCCCAAATAGGTCGCCCGACGTAGCCGCGAGCGCCAGCGAGTGGGAAAGCCACACGCCCACCACTCGCTAGCGCTCGTAGCTACCCACGACCGAAGCGCCTCAGCTCAAATCGCGGATCGACCCGAAATCCGGATCGTTGAGCCGCTTGTAGGTGCGCACGATCATCCCATCCGTGAGGCCCGCCAGCCAGTCGCAGATACGGCGCGCCTTGCCGGCGACCTCGGTCTCCGCATCGACCAACCGCCCCACGTGCGGCGGCAGGATTTTAATAACACGCGCGTTCTTCTCGACGTAGTTGCGCCAGCACGACTCCCATAGACTGAAGAGAACCTTGCGGGCCTTGTGCTCGATTTGCTGGAGCTGCGGACTTTCAAAGATGATGTCGTTGGCCATCGCCTTGAAAAAATTCGCCTCCCTCAGCGCCTCGGGAGCGACCACCAAATCAAACGCATAACGATGCGTTTTCGCCGCCATGAAATTGTCGCGCGGACGCAGACGGCAGGCAGTGATGAAGCCACCGATCTTGTCGGCGAAGATCGCCTCCAACTTATCACCGCGGATCGCGTGAATGAGCGTCTCCAGATGGTGCTGGCGCTCCGCATCGATGCCCGTGCTCGCCGCCCAGCTTTCGATGCGGTCGATGGTGAGGAACCCCGCTTTCACGCCATCAACGATGTCGTTGAGCGAGTAAGCCGCATCGTCCGCCCAATCCATGATCTGACACTCGACGCTCTTAAACATGTTCAACGTTTCAGCCCTATGCAGTGCAGCCGGAATCGGAGCATCACCGAACACGAAGTCCCGGTAAATCGCCTGCGGATCGTAGAGGAAATGATTGGTCGGAGCCTGCGGGAACTCGCGATGGAGTTTTTTATATTTGAGCACGCCATCGAGGAGCGCACGCGTGGGCGACATGCCGTGCACACTCGACTCGTTTTGATACATCGTTTCGGCCAACAGATGGAGCGTCTGCGCGTTTCCCTCAAAACCGCCATGCGGCCGCATCAATTCCTGCAACGTGCGCTCGCCCGAATGCCCGAACGGCGGATGCCCCAGATCATGCGACAAGCACACCGCTTCAACGAGATCGCCATCGATATAAAAATCCGGCGCCAGCGGTCCGCCTCGCGAGAGCAGATAGTGGCAAATTGAGCGCCCGATCTGCGCGACTTCCATCGAGTGAGTAAGCCGCGTGCGGTAGAAATCATATTCGCCCGACAGGAACACCTGCGTCTTCGACTGAAGCTTGCGAAATGCATGCGCGTGAATGACGCGGTCACGGTCTACCTGGAAGGCAGTGCGATAATCGCTCTTACGCGTTCCTCCCCACGTCTCCTCGTCGAAGGCATTATAAAAGCGATTGGTCATGGTTGAGGATGGAAAGGTTTTCCATGTCTCCTAGTCTGCCAATCCAATATGCGTCTCCTTCCCCTGACTTGGGCGCTCGCATCGCTTTGCCTGGCCCTTCACGCAGGCCCCATCGACACCCTGATCACGGCCAGCGATCTGCTGAAAATCAGCCAGCCCGCCGCCCCCGCGCTCTCTCCCGATGGCAAAAAAATCGCCTACTGCGTGCGCACGATCGAGGCACAGCCTTCGGGTGAATTCGTTTATCGCAACCACCTCTGGCTCGCCACCACCGCAGGCAATGAAGCTCCCCGTGAACTAGCCGGCGCAGGGCCCAACGCGCTCTCGCCCTCCTGGCACCCGTCCGGTGACCGCATCGTTTTTGCGCGCCCCGAGGAAAACGATTTCGTGCGCCTCTGGGTCATGCCCATCGCAGGTGGTGAACCTTACGCGATCACCCCACCCCTCCGCCACGCCTCGTCCCCCCAGTGGTCTCCCGATGGCAACCGGCTTCTCTTCACCGCCACTGTCACCTACACCGAGATCCAAACCGCCATGGAGAAATCCTTGTCTTCCGCGACAACGCCCCCGTGGCCCCCGGAACGACCCGCCCCGCCCGCACCGGCATCTGCGCCTGAGCTCGCCGCCGCCTCGCCCAAGCCAGACGCCAAAAAACCCACTCCGCCCCCCTCCCCCTCTTCCGACGGCACGCTCGCCGCCCGACGCGCTTGGCTTGCGCGCCATGAGGATCAACACGATCCCGTCGTCGCCTACCGGTTTCAGATCAACTCCCTCTCCGATGCCGGAGATGAACCCGAGTTCACCCATCTCTTCCTCATCGATCACACCGGTGCCGAACCGGTGGACCTAACCCCCGGCTTCATCTCACGCGATCATCCCGCCTGGCTGCCCGACAGTCAGACCATCGTATGCAGCGGTCCTGCAAACGACGCCGAGCCCCCGGACCGCGTGCGGACTCGACAACTCTTCGTCCTCAAAGCCGACGGCTCGGACCTTCATCCGCTGATCAACTCCGCCGCCTACTCGCTCGATTGTCCAACCGCGTCTCCCGACGGTAAACAAATCGCCTGCACCGCCCACCCCGTCGCAGAAGCCTCCGATTTCAGCTACGGCCAAACCCGCATCGCCGTTGTCGGATTCGCCGACGGAAAGCTCAAAGTCATCACCGACAAGTTCGACCGCTCCGCCGAGAGCCCGCGCTGGTCGCCCGATGCCAAGTTCATCTACTTCACCGCCGAAACCAATGGCGGCGACCCGCTCCACCGTGTGCCCGCCAGCGGAGGCAATCCGGAGCGTATTACCTCGCCCGATACGTGGGTGACCGGTTACGCCGTCGGCACGGGCGAAATCGCCCTGGTGCTCGCGCGCGCCGGCAATCCCGGAGAACTCTATCGAACACTCCCCAACGGTCGCTCGTCGCGCATTCTCACCGCCCACAACAGCGGCTGGTTGCGCGACAAAAAGACCACCGCGCCCGAACGCCGAAAGCTCAAGCAACCCGACGGCACCGAGGTCGAATACTGGGTCGTAAAACCACCCTACCTCGAAGTCGGTTTCCATTATCCGCTGCTCGTGATGATCCACGGCGGCCCCGGGTCCATGTGGGGCACGGCCAATCCCTCCATCTGGCACGAGCTGCAGTTTTTCGCCGCTCGCGGCTACGGCGTCGTGTTCGCCAATCCCCGCGGTTCCTCCGGCTATGGCTACAAATTCCAGCATGCCAGCTTCCAAAACTGGGGGCCAGGTCCGGCCAGCGACGTGCTCGCCGCAGCCGACGCCGTCGCGAAAGAGAACTGGGTCGATGCCGATCGCCAAGTGATCCTCGGCGGCAGCTACGGCGGTTACCTCACGACGTGGATCATCTCCACCACGGACTCGCGCTTCAAAGCCGCCATCGCCGCCCGCGGCGTCTATGACCTCACGACCTTCTTTGGCGAAGGTAACGCCTGGCCGCTCGTGCCCTGGCACTTCGGCGGATACCCTTGGCAACCTGAGATTCGCAAACTCCTCGATGCCCAATCGCCGCTCACCCGAGTTGAGTCGATTCACACCCCACTGCTCATCAAACAAAACGGCGCCGACCACCAAACCGGCACCGCGCAGGGCGAATTGCTTTATCGCAGCCTCAAGCTCCTCGGACGCCCCGTGGAGTTCGTTGTTTATCCGCGCGCAACTCACAACCTGAGCCGCACCGGTGAGCCCGCGCAACGCATCGATCGGCTCGTCCGCTTTGATGAGTTTTTTCAGCGCTTCATTGGCACGCCGGCGCAGCCTATTCCCGCGCCTCCGACGACGCCGCCGCTGGTCTCGCCGAAGTGAGCGAACGCTGACCGAGCGATGTTGGCCGGCGCGCGGGGTCTATGGTTTTCGCACGCCGTTCATCGCCTGCAAGCAGGCTCCTACATTCGAACTTCGGACCGCCGCTCACCAACCTGCGTTGGCACGGCAGCCGCGCGGCGCGTTATCGTTTCGCCGTGGTGATCGCCACTGCATACGACCGCACGCCCTCCGCGAGGGCCTCGGCGATATCCGCGCGATAACCCGGCGAGGCGATCTTGCGCGCTTCATCCGCGTTCGAGAGATAACCCGCCTCGACCAGCACACCCGGGCTGTTCACCAGGCGGAGAACAGCAAAACGCGCGCGCTTAAAGCCCCGGTCCACGCTGTCGAGTTTGCTGCATACCTGAGTGTGCATGTTATACCCGAGCAGCGCGTTCCAAGGATCGTTGCTATTGCCTGGGTTCGCCACGTTGTCGCTTGGATCGCGCTGCGGGTTTCCCGTGGAGCGCTGGTAACGCGGAGTCATCACATAAGTCTCCGAACCACGCACGAGCGGTGAACCGGCCACCGCGTTAAAATGAATGCTGATGAACAGGTCAGCGCCCGCCTTGTTGGCAATATCGGCCCGCTCCGCCAGCGGCACAAACCGATCATCGGTGCGGGTCATCACAACCTTGTAGCCCTGCTTCAGTAGCAGCGTCCGCAGCCGTCCTGCCACATCGAGGGTGAACGTTTTCTCGTCGAGTTTGAGCGCCTTATTCTGCGTGCCGGTGTCCTGCCCGCCATGGCCAGCGTCAATGACGATGACGCGAAGCGCCGGCGCAGGCGGCGTCGCAACCGAGGACGGACTCAGGATTGGCAGGAAGAGTTTGTTGGCATCGATGCGACTGATGTAGAGCGAACCGCCCTGAAACACCGCCGGGTCTCCCATCAACACGCGCAAGCCGTTAAAGATCACATCGCGCTTGTCCGCCTCGATATCGATTTTCCCCGTCGCCGACTGAAAGCGCAGGGTTTTATCACGTTCGAACCAAGCCGACTTGAACCCTTGATGAGCGAGAAACACACGGGCGTCCACATACTCAACTCCTCCGACTTTAGAGAAGGCGGCATTCGCCGGAGTCCCGGTGCGCCCCATCGGTGCGGCCACGCCCGGGGAGGTGGAAAAGAAAATGAGCGCGGCCGAAACCGCGCTCATCAGAACAGTATGCAGGGACCTGCCCATTATCCGGCTCGTGCTGCTCAGGCCTTGGCAGACGACTCGTCGGCGCCGGCATCATGCGAATCGTCGCCACCCTCATCGGAACCGGTGTCGTCGATCGCCTCTTCGTTGGCATCGAGGGTATACTTGCGCTTGCGCTTATTGGTGGGCAACGGGGTCAACATGACGTTGATCTGCTTACCCATCAGGCGCGGCTGAGAATCCGGGTGGCCCATGCCTTCAAGCTCGGCGAGGGCCTTCTTCATGACCTCGAAACCGATCTCGGTGTGCGCCATTTCGCGGCCGCGGAACTTCAGGCGAAGTTTCACCTTGTTGCCGTGATCGAGGAACTCCTCGGCATGACGGATCTTGGTGAGGAAGTCGCCGCCGGCGATACGCGGCGTGAACTCGATTTCCTTGAGCTTGGTCGCAGTGGTCTTGGCGTGGCTCGCCTTCTTCTGCTCTTCGTAAACGTATTTGCCGAAATCCATGATGCGGCAGACGGGCGGCTTGGCGGTCGCAGCCATCTCGACGAGGTCGAGGTTGAACTGCTGTGCCAGCGCGAGTGCGCGTTCGGTCTGCATGATCCCGAGCTGTTTACCCTCGGGGCTGATGACGCGGATTTCGGGTTCCTTGATCCGCGCGTTGCGACGGATGTGGGCGAAAGGGTCGTTGTTACGACGCTGATAATAACCGGGGCGGTTGCCGCCCGACGAAGGAAACGAGTTGGCCATCAATAAGGAGGTTGCAGAAAGGTCGGGCGAAAAATTCGCGAAGGTCGCGGGCGAAGACAACCAAGAAGTGGCTATGCTCCAAAAAGACGGAGAATCTCCGGCCTCGTCCTACGGTTTAAACGCTAAAACTCTCGCCGCACGAACAGCTGGCCTTGGCGTTGGGGTTGGAAAACTTGAAGCCGCCCGCGATCAGCTTGTTCGAGAAGTCCAAAACCGTGCCTTTCAGATAAAGAGCGGTCTTCGGATCGACGATCACCAACGCCCCGGCGGAGCGCACCAGGATGTCGCCTTTGCGCGGCTCCTTGGCGAAGCGCAGCTTGTAACTCAGTCCATTGCAACCGCCGCCACTGATCGCCACACGCAGGTAATCGCCCTGCTGTTCGCGAGCCACCAAGGAGCGCACCTTGACGCCGGCCGGCTCGGTCAAACGCACGAGGTTCTCGTTGCCCTCACGCACGCCCTCGGGGAGGGCCGCGACGGGCGATGGAACGGCGGCGGAGACTTCGGAAGCGGACATGAGGGCACTATTGCGCGGACCGATGGGTTATCAAGCGTCGCGACGGCGGGCGGCGTTTACTTTTCCTCACGCGCCGCGATCAACCGCCGCGCCACGGTCACCGCGTTGGCAAAACTCGTTGCGCTCGCGATGCCTTTGCCGGCGATGCCAAAAGCCGTGCCGTGATCCGGACTCGTGCGCACGAAAGGCAGACCCAGCGTGACGTTCACCGCCTCGTCGAAATCGATCACCTTAAGCGGCGCGAGCCCTTGGTCGTGATAAAGCGCGATCACCGCGTCGAACTCGCCGCGCAACTGCCGCGCAAACACCGTGTCGCCCGGCAACGCACGCGACAGCCCGGGGAACTCGCCGCGCAACCCATCCAAAATAGGATCGATGGTCGTGAGTTCTTCTTTGCCAAGCAGCCCGCCCTCGCCCGCATGCGGATTCAGCCCGCACACCGCAATGCGTGGTTGAGCGATGCCCTCGGCGCGCACCAACGAGTCGATCGCACGCACCGTGCGAGCGAAGTTGGCGTGCGTCAGTTGCGCCGGCACTTCGCGCAACGGGATGTGCCACGTGAGCAACACCACGCGCAACCGCCCGCCGCAAAACGCCATCACCGGCTCGCCGCCCCAACGATCCGCGAAGAACTCCGTCTGCCCGGGGAACGGGTAGCCGACCTCGGCGAGTTGCGCCTTGCTCACGGGGCCCGTGACCACCGCGGAAAAACGTCCGGCGCGACAACCCACCGCTGCCAGTTCCATCGCGGCGAGTGCGATGCGTGCGCCGGTCTCGTCGGGTTCGCCGAGGACCGCCTCATAATCCGCAGGCCCGACCGCAATCCGCGCGGGTCCAGCACCCGACTCGGACGGCAGAGCGGCCAGCCATTTCGCCGGGCCGATCACCGCAACCTCCGCTGATTCGGCCACGTGCTCCGCCAGCCAAGCCGCGATAATCTCAGGGCCCACTCCCGCCGGATCGCCACAGGTAAAAGCGAGTTTAAGCATCGTTATCTCCACCGATCACGACGTGGCTCGCGCGGGCAAAGCCGCGTTTTCCACCCGCGAAAAACTCAAGGAAACGCTTCGCTTCAGCCGTGACATACGCGCCGTTCGCCAACGCCGCAACCGCCAGCTCGCGAATGTTGCCTCGCCCAAAATACACGGCGCGAAAGGCCGTCTTTAGCTCACAGATGGATTCGCGTGAAAACCCGCGGCGCTTCAACCCCACGAGATTTAAACCCGACACTTCATCGCGCTCCGCGTTGATGGTGAACGGAGCAAGGTCGCGCGAAATGCGGGCGAGTCCGCTGACCATCACGCTGTCGCCGATGCGGCAAAACTGGTGAATGCCGGCGCCACCGCCCACGAAGGAAAAGGAGCCCACGCTCACGTGTCCCGCGAGCATGACATTGTTTGCCAGCACCACGTCGTCGCCCAGCGCGCAGTCGTGGCCGGCATGGCTGTTGGCCATCAGAAAGCAGCGCTCGCCCACGACGGTCGCCTCGCCCGCGTGAACCGCACGATTGAGCGTGACGTTTTCGCGAATGACCGTGCCGGTGCCCACACGCACGAAGCTCGGCGTGGCGCGGTCGAATTTCAGATATTGCGGATCGCCGCCGATCACGGCGCCGGGATGCACGATTACTCGATCACCGAGCACGGCGTGACGCGTGACGACCGCATGCGCCAGGATCTCGCAATCGGCTCCGAGTTGTGCGCCGTCTTCGACGACTGCGGTGGGATGAATAAACGTCGGCATTTAAAGTAAAAAGGGGACGGTCAGAGTTTGGGTTTGCGCACGCTAGCCACGCTGCGCTCGGGCAGCAGGTCGAGCTGGGCATCCTTGAGCAGGTCGTAGTTCTTCAAAATACGGATCACTTGGAGCGTGTCGCTTTTGCCATAATTGCGGTTGATCTCCGTCTTCTCGATCAGGTCGAGCAGCATGGAGCGAAACGAGATGATCGCATCGACTCCGCGCTCCTTGAGCATGGCCACGCTTTGCGAGCGAAACGGTTCCTGCGTGGGAAGACTGGGCAACACGAGGATCTTGGTAAGATCGTCGGCCTCCTCGCCCGTTTCGGCAGAGGGGAAAAAGCGTGTGGCCTCCTTCAGCACGTTGTCCTCAAGGAAACGAAAGATCTCCGGCGAACTCTTGAGCATGTTCGGGGTGAACACGCCGGTGTGCCAGCCCTTGACTGCAATCATCGCGCGGCGCACCAGCGGCAGCTCGTTCGAAAACAGGAAGAAATCCGGCTTCCGTGAACCGCGCTGCCACGCCGGATTATAGACGAGCAAATCGATCTCCTCGTCGCCGGTCTTTTTGCGGGCCTGCACCTGGTATTTGCGGACTTGCCGCACCAGAAAGCCGTTCTGCTCGAAATACTCGCGGACAATTCCTTCGTCGATGGCGGACATGGCGGTGAGCGGAGGATCGGCGGGTTAGATTGCGCCGACTTCGCGGAAGCTCGCCTCGGCCAGCGAGGGATCGACATCACCTTGGGTGGCGGCGTTCCCGATTGCTTTGAGCACCACGAACCGCAGGGCACCGGCGCGCACTTTCTTGTCGCGCGCCATGGCCGCAATGAGAGATCCGAGCGGCAATGGCTCGCGCAGCTTCACCGGTAGGTTGTGCGCGATCAGGGTCGCATCGATGCGCGCCACCACGGAGGCGTCCACATTACCGAGTTTGTGCGACAACCGCGCCGCTGCCGCGAGGCCGATGGCCACCGCCTCGCCGTGCAGATAATGCCCGTAGCCAGTCACCTGCTCCACCGCGTGGCCAAACGTGTGCCCGAGGTTCAGCAAGGCGCGTCCACCTTCCTTGGCGGTCTCGTGCTCGTCGGCCTCCACCACGCCCGCCTTGAGCGCGCAGCAACGGCGAACGACCGCGCCCAGTTCTGGGCTGTTGACGGTGAGCGGCTTCGCTTCGAGCTGCGCAAACAATTGCGCGTTGCCGAGCAGGCCGGTCTTGATGACCTCAGCCATACCGGCCGCGAATTCTCGGGGCGGTAGCGTAGCGAGCAACGCCGTGCCGATGAACACGGCTCGCGGTTGATGAAACGCGCCGACGAGGTTTTTGCCTGCCTTGAGATTGATGCCTGTTTTCCCGCCGACCGAGCTGTCCACCATCGAAAGCAAGGTTGTGGGCACTTGGTAAAACGCGATGCCGCGCAGGTAACTCGCTGCCGCAAAACCGGCGAGATCGCCAATCACACCGCCGCCCGCTGCGAAGAGCGCGCCGCCTCGGTCGATGCGGTGTTCCGCGAGGAAATCGAGCACGCGTCCCAGTTCGGTCAATGACTTGGTTTCTTCACCGGGCTCCAGCACAAGCATCGGCTGCGCGCCAAACATCGTTTGCAGCGCCTCACGCTGGCTTTGCACGAGATGGCGATCCGTGACGACGGCGACCTTGCGTCCGGCGGCGATGAGAGCGGCCACCTCCGCACGCACGGCGGGGGCGATGTCCGAATCGAAGTGAATCGGATAACTGCGTTCGGCCAGATTAACGGTCAGCATTTCGCTCATGGTCAGCCGGTTTAAACACCAGCGCCAGAGAACGGTCAACCGCTCGCTCCATTCCGGACCAAGGACTCCGCCGTGGGAGCGAGCTTGCTCGCGATGGTGCGATATGCGGCGGGAAGCAGAAGTCGCTCTCGATCCTCGCGAGCAAGCTCGCTCCCACGTCAAACACAGCCATCGGCGCGGATGAACACAAAAAAGCGCCGGGTGTTTCGGCCCGGCGCGAGAAGGAACGGCTAGCGGAAGACGGTTACTTCGCGAGCAGCCATTCGCCGAGCGCGCCTTGGTAAAAACCGAGGACGATGGTGGCGGCGGCGAGCGAAGCCAGCGTGATGCCGGCCGTGAGGCTCACCGGAGTGCGAGCCGGGCGGGTGTCGGTTTCGCCGTCGAGCACCGGAGCGGTCCAGGTCTCGAAGTAGGCGGCCTTGATCCAGCCGAAGTAGTAGTAGATCGAAATCACCACGCCAACGATGGCGACCGCCAGCAGCGAGTAGAGACCGGCTTTAAAAGCGGCGATGAAGATGAAGAGCTTTCCCATGAAGCCGGCCAGCGGCGGGATACCGGCGAGCGAGCCGAGACCGATGGCGAGCACCGCGCCGAGGAAGGGATGCGACTTGGCCAAACCGGTGTAGTGTTCGAGGTCTTGATCGGCATCGTTGGCACCGGCGACATGGGTCATCACGCCGAACACGGCGAATGAAGCCAGCAGGTAGGCGAAGAGGTAGAAATAAACCGCGCCGGTCGCGAGCGGCTGGACAGACGGACTCGCCGCGGCGGCAATCACCGCGATGAGCAGGTAGCCGGCGTGCGACACACCCGAGAGACCGATGAGGCGCTTGACGTTGTGCTGCGTGAGCGCGGCGAGGTTACCAAACAGAATGGTCGCGATCGCCATGACGGACAGCACCGGCAGGGTCAGGGAATAATAGGAGGGGAAAACGCGTTGCGTGAGGATGAGCAGCACCGAGAAACCGGCGGCCTTGGAGGCGACAGCGAGGAAAGCGGTCACGGGCGTGGGCGCACCTTGGTAAACGTCGGGAATCCAGATTTGGAAGGGAACCGCACCGATCTTGAAGGCAACGCCGGCGAGCACGAAGACGATGCCAACGCTGGCGAGGAAGTTCTCGGGATTGGCCTCCAGGAATACGCGGAGCGCATTGAAGTTCATCGAATCGAGGGAGGTGCCGGAAAGCGATCGGCTACCTGCCACGCCATAGAGGAGCACGATGCCAAAAAGCAGGATCGCGGAGCTGAGCGCGCCGGTGATCAGGTATTTGAGGCCGGCTTCCAGCGACAGCGGACTGCTGCGGAAATAGCTCACGAGAATGTAGAAGCCGACCGTGATGGTCTCCAGGGCAACGAAGAGCAGAACGAAGTGGTTGCTCTGGGCGAGGAGCATCATCGCGGCGGAGATCACCATGACGATGTGAAAGAACTCGATGCGGGGCATCTTCTGTTTAGCGAGGGCCACGACGCCGAGGAGGCTGACGAGGACCGACGAGAGCAGGAAGAAGACGCGCATGAACTGGCTTTCCTGCGTGTGGCGCAGGAGGCCGTTAAAGCTCTCGGTTCCGAGATAGGGCGCTTGGAAATTCCAAATGAGGCCAATCAGGAGGCCGATCTGGCCGGCGATGGCGATCGTCGGAATGAGCGCGTGCTTTTTCTTGGGCAAGAAGACCTCGAGCACCAAGAGGAACAGGGCGAGACAGCCGAGGGCGATCTCGGGGGAGATCGTCACCCAGCGGTTGTCGGCGGCGGCCTTGATAAGTTCGGGAGACATGGGCGGATTACTAAATTATTGGCCGACGATGGCGACGATCGGGGCCTTGGCCGGATAGATGGTCTCCAGAGCGGCGTTGAGCGGAACGGAAAGAGACTTGGGCCAGAAACCGATGAAGAAGAGCGCGGCGATCAAGATGAGCGCAGGGACCTTCTCGGACCAGCGGAGATCGACCGGGGGCTTCTCGGCGATGACCTTGGCAAACGCCTCGGTCGGCTGGCCGAAAAACACGCGAGCGGCGGCACGCAAGCCGTAGATCGCGGAGATGACCACGCCCGAAACCGCGAGCACAGTGAGAGTCTTGGAGAACGCCCAAGCGGCGACGAAGATCGTGAGTTCGCCCCAGAAGTTGGCGAGGCCGGGCAAACCGATGCTCGCCATGGTGGCGGTGACGAAGAACGCGGCGAGGACCGGAGCCTTTTGCGCAAGACCACCCATTTCCGTAAGGTCAAAAGTCTGCGTGCGGTGATAAATGCTGGTCGAGAGGAGGAACAGCAGAGCGACGGAGAAACCGTGCGCCACCATCATCAGGACCACGCCACCCGCGCCGACCGCCGAAAGGGTCGCGACGCCGAGGAACGCATAACCCATGTGCATGACCGAGCTATAACCGACCATCTGCTTCAGATCGCGTTGGGAGATCGTGATGAAACCGATCACCAGAATGTTGCCGGCGACCGCGAGCCAGGCGAGGGGCTGAGCCCAATGGGCGGCACCGAGCGGGAGCAACGGCACGGCAATCTGAACCAAGCCGTAGAGGCCGAATTTCTTCAGCACGCCGGCGTGGAGCATGGCAGCCGAACTCGGAGCCGCACCGTAACCGAGTGGAGCCCACGTGTGCAGCGGCCAGAGAGAGACCAGAATACCGAAGCCGAACATCAACAGGCCGAAGATGTGGTTCTGCACGCCGGCTTTGATACCGCCCTCGAGCAGGGTCTGGCGAAGAGTGATGAGGTCGAAGTTCTCCGCGCCGCTCTTGTAGTAGATGGCGATCAGGCCGATGAGCGAAAGCATCGCACCCACGGTCAGGTAGATGGTCATCTTCATGGCCGCGTAACCGCGGTCTTTACCGCCCCAGATGCCCACCATGATGAAGGTCGGGATGAGCGCGAGTTCGTGAAAGAAATAGAAGAAGAAGACGTCCACGCTGGCGAACACACCCATCAGGCCGGCCTGCATGACGAGCAGGAGAGCGAGATAAGTTTTGAGACGTTCAGCACCGGATTGGATCGCGTAGAGACCAGCGGCGAGACCGACCAAGCCGGCGAGCACGTAGAGCGGGAGCGCGATGCCGTTCAGGCCGAGCGTGAGCTTAATACCGAGACCTTGGACACCGGTGTTATAACCAACCAAGAACGCGTAACCGTGATTTTGAGCGGACTCGGCGAAGTGATACCACACATGCAGCGCGATGAGCGCGGGCACTGTGAAGCCGAGCGCGGCGACAACCTTGCCGACGCGGCCCGGGAGGCCGACAGAGATCACCGCCGCAGCCGCGAGAGGGGCTGCGATGGAGAGCAGAAGAAGATGGGAGAACATGTGACGTTGGAAAGAGTCGCGTTAGTTGAGCCAGCCACCGGCGAAGGCCCAGAGGACGGCCGCGCCAAAGAGGAACCAGTAAACATAAGCATGCAGGCTGCCGACATGCAGCGCGCGTGCGCCGAGGCCGATCAGACCGACGCCCCCACCGATCACCCCACGAACGAGGAGGCCGGAGATGAAAATGCGCTCAAGGAACTCCAAGAGCATCGCGAACCGCTGCTGGACCTTGGCGATATACCAGTTGTAGGCGCCATCGAAGGAGGCCTTGAGAACCGTGAGGAAACCGAAAGCTGCCGGTGCGGTGGTGGCCAACGCGTCGGTCGAGGCCGGCTTGTAGAGCACAAGCGCTGCTCCGGCACCCACCAGAACGATCACCATACTCATGACATAAACCATCGAGCCCTCGGGATGCGGAACCTGCGAGAGGATGTCTTTGAACGCGTGCCCATAGATCAAGCCCGTGCCTTCATGCGTGGTGTAACCAGCGACGACCGCGAGGGCCGCGAGGACGATCAAGGGAAGGACCAAGCTGATACCACCTTCGTGAGCATGCTCGGCGTCCTTGCTGCGCGGCGTGCCAAGGAAAACCAGTTTCCACATGCGAACCATGTAGAACGACGTGAGGATGGCGGTGATGAACAGAATGATGAAGACCGGATAGTTCTTCTCCTCGGCGAGATGGAGAATGGCGTCCTTGGAGAAAAAGCCCGAGAGGAACGGCAACCCGGCGATGGCGGCGACGCCGATCGTGAAGGTGATGAAGGTGAGCGGCATCTTCTTCCAAAGACCGCCCATCTTGAAGATGTCCTGTTCGTGATGGCAGCCGTGGATCACGGAGCCGGAACCAAGGAACATAAGGGCCTTGAAGAAGGCGTGGGTGGTCAGATGAAACATCGCGGCGGCGGCACCGGCAATGACCGGCGCGGGCAACGGGAGACCGTTCGAGCCGATATCGCTGCGGCCGAGACCGAAGGCGGCGACCATGTAGCCGAGCTGTGACAGCGTGGAATAAGCGAGAACCTTCTTAATGTCGCTCTGAGTGATCGCACAGAGCGCGGCGTAGATCGCGGTGATCGTTCCAACCCAGGTCACGACGGTGAGGGCGAGCGGAGCGGCGGCGAAAAGCGGCTCAATGCGGCACAGCATGAAAATACCGGCCGCCACCATCGTTGCAGCGTGGATGAGGGCGGAGACGGGCGTGGGACCTTCCATCGCGTCAGGGAGCCAGACGTGGAGGGGAACCTGGGCGGATTTACCGACCGCACCGCAGAACAGGAGCAACGCGATCAAGTTGACGCTCATGTCGCCCGAGCCGACGACCGTCGCGATGTGGGTGAGATTAACGGAGCCGAAAGCGTAGTAGCACGCGATGATGCCGAGGAGGAAACCGAAGTCGCCAACGCGGTTGGTGATGAAGGCCTTTTTGGAAGCATCAGCCGCGGTCTGGCGATGGTCGTAGTGGTTGATCAGCACGTAGGAGCTGAAACCCACGAGTTCCCAAAAAATGAAAATCATGAACAGATTGTCCGCGATCACGATACCGAGCATCGAGAACATGAAGATCGAGAGGCCACCGAAGTAACGCGCCTTGGCGGAGTCGTCGTGCATGTAGCCGAGCGAGAACACGTGGACGCACAGGCCGACCACGCCGACGATGGAAATCATCAACGCGGAAAGGTCGTCGAACTTGATGCCCAAGGAGAGCGTGAAGTTGCCGAGACGGAGCCATTCATAAGAGACCGGCGTGATAACACCGAAGCGCGCACCAGAGAAGGCGAGCGACAAGCCACCGACGGCCACAATGGCGGCGGTGAGCGTCGAGATGAGCGAAGCGATCCCACCCTGACGGCGGAAGAGCAGCGCAATCACGGCGGCGGACGCGAGAGGCGTCAGCAGTGTGATCAGAGCGACAAGAAGCGGCGAGTAGCCGAAAACGGTGTTGGTCACGTGGAAAGGATCAGTTTTTCAGCGCGTTGAGTTCCTCGACCTGGATCGTCTGGCGGCGACGGAAGAGAGCCACGATGATCGCGAGGCCGACCGCGACTTCGGCGGCGGCGACGGTGAGAATGAAGAACACGAAGACGTTGCCATCCATCGTGCGGTTGAAGTGCGAGAACGCGACGAGCGCGACGGTCGAGGCGACCAGCATGAGTTCGAGGCACATGTAGATCACCAAGGTGTTCTTGCGGAGGAGCACTCCGAAGAAGCCGATGGCGAAGAGCAGCGCGCTGAGAAACAGGTATTCGTTAATTCCAACGGTCATTTGACGTCCTCCAAGGCTTCAAATTTTTTGCTGAGCACGATCACGCCAAGCATGGCGATGAGCAGAAGAAAACCGACGATCTGCACCGGCAGGAGATAGGTGGTGAAGAGCTGCTCGCCATAAGCGCGCAGGCTGGCGCCGACAGGGACGGCGAGTGCGGGCGCCTCGGTGGCGTTCGTCGCTGGGTAAATGCGGGAGTGGAGGGACGCGAGGCCGAGTCCTAACAGCACCAACGCGAACGAGCCGGCGACAATGGTTCCCTTTTTGAAGGGCTTGCGGGCACCGCCATGGCTGTCGATCAACATGACGATGAAGAGAAAGAGCGCGACGACCGCGCCGGCGTAAACGAACACCATGAGCGCCGCCAAGAGGAAGGCGTCGAGCAGGATAAAGAGCGCGGCGACGCCCACGAGGCTGACCAAGAGGCTAAGCGCCGCAGCGACGGTGTTCTTGGTAAAGACCACCGCGAGCGCGGAGCCGGCAGTCAGCGCGGCGAAAAGATAGAAGAAGATGTCGGACGACATGGGCGGAGGACGGAAGGTAGTGAGTAGCGAGTAGCGGGTAGTGAGTAGAAGCAGCGAATGATGTGATGGGCGGTTTGGAGGGGATTGAATGCTCGCTACTCGCTACTCACTACTCGCTACTTCGGTGAATCAGTGTGCGTTGCCGTGTTCTTCGGCGGCTTTCTTTTTGTCCCACTTGAAGTGCTGGTCGGGGAGCGTGCCGCCGAGTTCGTAGAGCTTCTCCTTGTTGTTCACCATCTCGGCGCGGGTGTAACCGCTCATCGAGAACTGGTTTTGCAGCCAGATCGCCTCCTCCGGGCAGACCTCCTGGCACAGGCCGCAGTAAATGCAGCGGAGCATGTCGATATCGAAGGCCTTGGGGCCTTTTTCGACATGGGCGTTGGGCGCGTCGGCATCGATCTCACCGGGCGTGATACGAATGGCCTTGGGCGGGCAGACGAATTCGCAGAGCTGGCAGGAGACGCACTTTTCGCGTCCGTGGGGATCTTTCACCAACGTGGGGACGCCACGGTAGTTCTTGGAGATCTCAGGGCGTTGCTCCGGATACTGGAGCGTAACGGGCGGCTTGAAAAAATGACGGATCGTGGTCCTCAACCCGCCGATGATCTGCGGGATGTAGGTGCGCTCGGCGAAGGAGAGCGGTTTACGTTCGACTTGAATGACGGCCATGGCGCGGGAAAGGGTTGGGCGATTACTTTTGCAGCAGGGCGATGCCGATCGTGTAAACGATCAGGTTGGCGATCGCCAACGGGAGGAGCTTCTTCCAGCCGATGTTCATCACTTGGTCATAGCGGAAGCGCGGGAGCGTCCAGCGAACCCACATGAAAAAGAAGATCGAGAAGATGATCTTCCCCAAAAAGATGACGATACCAACCGTGCCCATGAAGAGCGGGGTCGTGGCGCAGGGAAGGATGTTCGAGAGCGCGTGGATCAGATCGGAAAGCGTGAACCAAGGAAGCGGATTCCAGCCGCCGAAGAAGAGGAGGATGAACACGGCCGAACCGATGATCATGTGGCAATATTCAGCCACGAAGAAGAGCGACCATTTGAAGGCGCCGTATTCGGTGTGGAAACCGCCGACGAGGTCGGACTCGGACTCAGGCATGTCGAACGGCTGGCGGTTGGTCTCAGCGAACAGCGCAATAAGGAAGATGAAGGCCGACAGGGGCATCGTGAAGATGAACCACGAACCACCCCAGAAACCGGGCTGGCTCTGGAACTCGACCACCTTGAAAAGACTCAGCGAACCTTCGGTGCCGGGAGCATTAATCCAGAGGAACACGGGCAACACGGAGAGCGTCATCGAGAGCTCATAGGAAATGAGCTGCGCCGAGGCGCGCACGCCGCCGAGGAACGGGTATTTGGAGTTGGATGCCCAGCCAGCGAGGATAACCGCATAAACGCCGAGCGAGGAAACCGCGAAGACGGCGAGCAGGCCGATGTCGACATTGGCGAGGACGAGCGGGACGAGTTTGCCGGCGGAGTCGAGGTAGGCGCCGAAGGGGACAACCACCACGGTGCTGAGCGCCGGAATCATCGCGAGGATGGGCGCAGCGATGAAGTAGAACTTGTTAACGTGAGCGGGAACCGGGTCCTCTTTGAAGACGAACTTACCGCCGTCGGCCGCGAGCTGGAACAAGCCGAGCTTTTGGAAGATGGAGATACCGGGGACCCACGCGAGGATCGGGGCGAGCGTGCGGTTGGGACCAGTGCGGCCCTGAAGCCACGCGGAGATCTTGCGCTCGGCCATCGAGCACGCAGCGGCGAGCGGGAAGAGCACGAGAATCACCGCCGTGCCTTGGAGCACGAGGCGGAGCCACAGCGGAAGTTGGAAGTAGAAGTCGAACATGGCGGCGCGGCTGAGTTAGACGGTCGCGGCGACGGGCGCGGCGGGTTTGAAGTGAAGGGTTTCGCCTTCGACGAAGGGCAGACCGGCCCAAGTGGTCGAGTCGAGGAGGAGGCCGGTCTCGGGGATGTTCTTGTAGAGCATCGTGGAGAGAACGGGCACCTCTGCAGCGATCACCGGCCAGAGTGTGCCAATCTCGGCGGCGGGCGCAGGAGTTCCGGCGGCGGCGGTCAGTGCGGAGAGGACAACCAAATCGTTGTGCGCACCGTCCAAGCCGGGGACGGCTTGGATGAACTTCTGGATGCGGAACTGCTGGTTCACGAACGTGCCGGCCTTTTCGAAGACAGTAACGGTCGGGATAACCACCTTGGCGGCAGTGCTCGTCGCGTTGGTGTGCGTGCCGAGATAGATCACGTTGATCTTGGCGAGCTGCGCGGCGGTAAGGCCGGCGGCGGTCAAATCTTCGCCAACAGAAACGACGGTCTTCACTTTGCCCGAATCGATGTCGGCGGCAAGCGAGGTGAGCTGGGCCGAGGGCAACGCGGAGATGAGCCCGGTGACGAGCGCGCCGCGGACGTTGGGATTACGGTCGGCAGAGATGAGGAGCTTGTCGCCTTCCCCTACCCGACTGACGAGCGAAACGGTGGCCTTGAGCGCGGCGGCGAGTTTCTTCGTGATCCACTGCTCTTCGACCGAACTGCGACCGGAGCCGACGATGGCGATGGAACCGGCGGTGGCTTTGAAGATCTCGGCGGCTTGGCCAACGAGAACACTCAACGCGGTGGTGGACTTGAGGCGGTCGGCGGACTGGACCTGCTTGTAGAGAACGCGACCGGAGTCGGCCATCCACGTATCGTTAACCTCGTCGTTGCGGCGCGGGGTGATGCGATAGATGACACCTTCGCGGGACCAAGCGACCGAGTTCACACCGACCGACGATTCGGTATCAATGGTGTTCGTCTGCTTGAGGAACCAGACGCGCATCTTGAAACGGAAGTCCGTCGAGGTGAGCGCGCCGACCGGGCAGATATCAACCGTGTTGAGCGAGTAGTTGTGATCGAGCTTGCGATCCGGATGGCAGGTCAGCGTCGAGTAGCTGCCACGGTCCACGAAGCCGAGCACGTCTTCCTTCGCGATGTCGCGGGAGAAACGGATGCAGCGCGAGCAGAGCACGCAGCGCTCGTCATCGAGCGTGACGCGAGGTCCGAGCTGGGTGCGCTTGGGTTTGACGTTCTTCTGCTCGATGAAGCGCGAGTAACCGCGGCCGTAACCGGTGGCCTGCTCCTGGAGTTTGCACTCGCCGGCCTGGTCGCAGATCGGGCAGTCGAGCGGGTGGTTGATGAGGAGGAACTCCATCACGCCTTCACGGGCGTCCTTCACCATGGGCGAAGTCGTCTTGACGTGGAGGCCCGGGGAAACGGTGGTGCCGCAACCGATCTGGGGGCGCGGGATCCAGTTGATCTTCTGCTTGCCGGTGGCCGGGTCCATGACCGGCGCCTTGGTGGCGGGATCAACGGCGGGCATGCCCATCTCGATGAGGCACATGCGGCAATTTCCAACCACCGCGAGCTTCGGGTGGTAGCAGTAATGAGGCACGTCAACGTTCACGAGGCGGGCGGCTTCGATGACGTTGGTGCCCTTGGGCACGGCGATCTCTTTGCCGTCGATGTTGACGGTGACGAGGTCGGGTTTGGCAGGCTGGATCATTGCGAAAGAGAGAAGAGGTTGAGCTCTAGATCAGACGAGGACGGTGCGGTCGGCGGGGAGGGTTTTCTTCACCTCGGAATAGGCGTCGAACTCGTCTTTGAATTTGATGATGAAGCTCTGGGTCGGCCACGAGCAGGCTTCGCCGAAGGCGCAGATGGTGCGGCCGGGGATCTGGTCGGCCACGCTCTTGAGGAGCGCGCCGTCTTGCGGACGGGCGTCGCCGTGAACCATGCGGGCGGAGATTTTCTTCATCCACAGTGAGCCTTCGCGGCAGGGCGTGCACTGGCCGCAGGACTCGTGGCTGTAGAACGCGTTAATGTTCGCGAGCGCTTCGACCATGTTGACGGTGTCGTCCATGACGATCACGCCGCCGGAGCCGCCCATCGAGCCGATCATCGCGAGCGAGTCGAAATCCATGGGGACGTCTTCGACTCCCCAATCGTAATCAACCATGTCAGGACCGACCTTGCGCTTACCCTTGTAGCGTTCGCCGAAGCGGAGAACCTTCGCGGACGAACCGCCGGGGATGACGGCCTTGAAAGTGCGTCCGGGGAGCGGGCCGCCGCAGACGTCATTGAGGAGCACGCCCATCGTGATGGTGCCGGCGGGGAACTCGTAGTAACCGGGGCGCTGAACGTGGCCGGAGACGCAGAAGATGCGCGTGCCGGTGTTGCCGGGCGTGCCGATCTTGGAATACGCCTCGCCACCGTGTTCCGCGATGTAGCGAACGTGGCAGAGCGTCTCGACGTTGTTCACGATCGTCGGGCACTGGTAGAGGCCGAGAACCGCCGGGAAATACGGGGGCTTGATGCGCGGGTTGGCGCGCTTGCCTTCGAGCGACTCGATCAGACCGGTTTCCTCGCCACAGATGTAGGCGCCGGCGCCGCGGTGGACGTAGATTTCGCAGCTGTAGCCGGTGCCGAGGATGTTCGGGCCGACGAAGTTTTTCGCGCGGGCTTCGGCGATGGCTTTTTCGAGGATGCGGGCACCTTCGGGCATCTCGCCGCGGATGTAGATGTAGGCCTGTTTAACGTTGTTCGCGAAACAGCTGATGATCGTGCCTTCGATCAGCTGGTGCGGATCTTGGTGCATGATGTAGCGGTCTTTGAACGTGCCGGGCTCGGACTCGTCGGCGTTGACGATCAGGTAGATCGGCTTGCCGCTCTTGCGGTCAACGAGACCCCACTTCACGCCGCAGGGGAAACCGGCGCCGCCACGTCCGCGCAGGCCGGACTTTTTGACTTCGTCGATGAGTTCCTCGGGCTTGCGACCGACGGACTTCTTGAGGACTTCGTAGCCGCCGTTGCGAATGTAGCAATCGATGTCGTTGGTATAACCGGGCTCGTCGATGTGCTGGAAAATGATGCGACGTTGTTCGGGAGCAGGCATGGCGATGAGCTTAAAGGGTTACTTGCGGGCGGCGGCCTCGGCCTTGATCTGGTCGGAGAGCTGCTTGGCCTTGGCGACGTCCACGTTCTCGTGGAGTTTTTCGTCGATCATGACGACGGGAGCGGTGCCGCAGGAAGCGAGGCACTCGACGAACTCGACGGTGACTTCGCCGTCGGGCGAAACTTCACCGCGATGGGTGTGGAACTCGTTCTCGAAGGTTTCGCAGGTCTTGTAGCCGCCCTTGAGGGCGCAGGACAGCGTGCGGCAGACCTTGACGTGGCGGCGGCCGATGGGCGCGCGGCGGAACATCGGGTAAAACGTGACGACTTCCAGCACGTTGATGAGCTCCAGCTCCAGTTTCTTGGCAATCCAGGCGATGGCCTCGTCGGAGATGTGCCCGACGTCCTCTTGGATGAGGTGCAGGAGCGGCAGCGTGGCACTGCGCTTCACCGGGTAATGCGTGATGACTTCGTCAATACGCTGGAAGGTTTCGGGCTTGAGATTCATCTAGGCTAAAGAAGGAGGAGATTGGCCACAAAAGGCACAGAAGGCGCAAAAGCAGAGGGCTGATGCAGTTTCCGGGTTTTGTGTTTTTTGTGCTTTTTGTGGCTACTCAGGTTTGAGAATCACCGGTCGCACTCGCCCATCACGAAGTCGAGGGAGCCGAGGATCGAGACGACATCGGAGACCAAGTTGCCTTGGCACACCTTGGGGAGGATCGAGAGGTTACAGAAGCTGGGGCTGCGGATCTTCATGCGATAAGGCACGCCGCCGCCCTTGCTCACGATAAAGAAGCCAAGCGCGCCCTTCGGGTTTTCGGCCTCGAAATAGACTTCGCCGGCGGGCATCTGCGGGCCCTCGGTCACGATCATGAAGTTGTTGATCAACTCTTCCATGCTCGTGAGGACCTTCTCCTTCTTGGGGGCGAAGATCTTCTTCGCGTCCTCGGCAAAGTAGGAGCCGGAGGGGAAGTTCTTGAGGACTTGGCGAACGATGCGGACGGACTGGCGCATCTCTTCGCCACGGCAGAGGTAACGGTCGTAGCAATCGCCGGTGGTGCCAACGGGAACATCGAACTCGTATTGCTCGTAGCCGGAGTAGGGATTGTCCTTGCGGAGGTCGAACGCGACGCCGGAGCCGCGCAGGTTGGGACCGGTCAGGCCGTAGGCGATGGCGTCGGCCTTCGAGATAACACCGACACCCTGCGTGCGGTCCGTGAAAATCTTGTTACGCGTAAGGAGATTAAGAATCTCTTCGAGGATAGGCAGGAACTGGTCGCAGAACTTGCCGACGCGCTCGTTCCAACCCTCGGGCACGTCGCGGGCGACGCCGCCGATACGGGTGTAGCTGGTGGTGAAACGGGCGCCGGTGAGCTCTTCGAAGAGCTTGTAGAGCTTCTCGCGTTCTTCGAACGAGTAGAGGAACACCGACCATGCGCCGACATCGATGCCGTAGGCGCCGAGGCCGAGCAAGTGGGCGGAGATACGGGCGAGTTCGCAGCAGATGACGCGGATCGCTTCGCAGCGGGCGGGCACCTTGAGGTTGGCGAGTTTTTCAACGGCGATGGCGTAGGCGACGTTGTTAGCGAGCGGCGCGAGGTAATCCAACCGGTCCGTGTAAGGCACGAACTGGTTGTAGGTCATGTTCTCGGCGATCTTTTCGTCACCCCGGTGAAGGTAACCGAGGATCGGGTCGCACTGCGTGACAATCTCGCCGTCGAGTTCGAGCTGAAGGCGGAGCACGCCGTGGGTGGAAGGGTGGGAAGGGCCCATGGCGAGGGACATCTTCTCGGTCTGGAACTCCTGCGCGGCGGCGTCGGTCTTGGCGGCGTTGTCGGGAAAAGCGTATTCGGTGGCCATCGGAAAATTAGGCTAAGGGCGAGAGGCGAAGGGCGATGGGCTGGTTTATTCGGACGCGGGTTTTTCGCGGCGCTCGGTCCAGCTCTCGTCTTTAGCGCGAGGCTCGGCGTCGGTCATGTTCATCTCACCAAGCGAAGCGACGAACGGTCCGCCCATCATCGGAGCGGGTTTGACGGAGGCCTTGGTCAGATCGGCAACTTCGAGGTCGGGCAACGCGGTCTGGATGCCGGCCAGCGGGAAATCCTTGCGCAGCGGGTGGTAAGGATAGCCATCCCACATGAGGATGCGGCGAAGGTCGGGGTGGTTTTCGAACTTAATGCCGAACAAGTCGTAGGTCTCGCGCTCGTGCCAGTTGGCCGTGGCCCAGAGATCGCTGACCGTGGGAGCAACCGGGGTTTCGTCGCTTGCGCAGTCGGCGGCGAGACGCACATAACCGTGGCCGGTCGTGGAATACACGTGCCAGACGGTGGTGAAACGCGGGGAGACATCGACGCCGTTGTCGATTGCGGTCACGTCCACGAGGAAATCGTAGGCAAATTCGTCGCGCAGGTATTTAAGAGCGGCGCGGACCTCGGCGATGGGAAAGTTGAGAGCCGGATGGTCGCTGGTCGGGCGCAAGGAGGCTTGCGGGAACTTGGACTGAAGGGCGGCGGTGACGTCGGCGGGCGCGGTCATTAGTTAAAGCGGTAAACGAAACGGGAACGCGTTGGTAAATTAGGCCGAAGCGAGAAGCTGCGTGGCGGACGGCTCTTTTTTGATCTTCGACTGGAGCTTGATGAGAGCGTCGAGGAGAGCCTCGGGGCGCGGAGGGCAGCCGCTGATATATACGTCAACCGGGATGATCTGATCGACGCCCTGCAACGTGGCGTAGCTGCGATACATGCCGCCCGAGCTGGCGCAGGCGCCCATGGCGATGACCCACTTCGGCTCCGCCATCTGGTCATAGATGCGGCGAACGTGCGGGGCCATTTTGTAAGTGACGGTGCCGGCGACGATCATGCAGTCGGCCTGGCGGGGGGAAAAGCGGAACACCTCGGCGCCGAAGCGCGCGATGTCGAAGCGGGAAGCGGCGACGCCCATCAGCTCGATGGCGCAGCAGGCAAGGCCCATCGGCATCGGCCACACGGAGGAACTGCGCAGCCAGTTGATCACCGCGTCGGCACGCGTGACCACGATGTCGCCTTCGATCTTCGTGTTATATGCCAGCTCGTTGTTAGCAGTAGCCATGGTCGTGGGTCGTGTTGAAAGGTCGTAAACCCGCGGAACGTAGCACCCGCCAAGGGTCGCGCAAGTCGCATTTCGGGAAAGCACCTAGTATCAGCCCTCGACTCGACGAACATCAGATTTTGGCAATTGACGCGGGGCCGCGGAAACCTCTTCTTCTGCCCCTTCGCTCATCGGACGCACCTTCGCAAGGAGGTCGACGAGACACTCAAGGAGGGGTGGCAGAGTGGTCGAATGCGCATGATTGGAAATCATGTGTTGGCGCAAGCCAACCGGGGGTTCGAATCCCCCCCCCTCCGCCAGTTTTCGGGAAACACCCCCCGCTCCCGCTACATCACGGTCACCGTGAAGTCCTTCTCCTCCCAGCGTTCCGACCAGCGGAAGGTGAACACGATAACCGCTCCTCGCGGCAGCTCCGCAGTTGGCAAATCCACCTGCCAGCAACCCAGCCCGGTGTCGTGCGCCTGGCTGTCGTGCGCACTCCCCCACCCGTCCGTGCTCCAGCGAACCGTCGTCGGTGCCGCCGTGATGAGGCGCAACGTTTTCCCAGCGCCGATCGACGGGAGCTGATGCACAAAGGTCCACATCTCGAAACCACTGCCCGTGCGATTAACCACGTAACGCTGATAAACCGGCTCAGGTCGGTCGAAGCACGCGCCGTCATGACGACTGCGCAACAAGGTCAGATACTCCGCATGCGCCCAGCAAAGCGGCATCGCCGAACCTGTTGGGCAACCGCGCTTCATTCCACCGCCCGGCAGATCGTCGGCGTCCCAAACTTGCTCGGGCAACATGCCGCCGACGTTGGCAAACCCTTCCATTGCCGTGATGAACGCCAGCGGATCACGCCCGGCGGCGACTTCGTAATGTCCGCGTTCTCCCGTGAGCAGCGGCCACGCGCGCCCCTCGCCCGTTCCGTCGAACGCACCGCCGTCCGGCTTCTGCCCGTAACCGTCGAAGTTGTAACGTCGCCAGCACGGACCTTGAGGCAGCTCGCGCTTCAGCACCGCATCGATCACCGCCACCGAATCCACCACCAACGGATCGCACGCATCGCGCACGCCTAGCCGGACCAGTTGAAAAAAGTCCCCGCCCACGATGTTGCGGGCCGGATGAGTGCCTCCGCCGTTCGCCAGCCTGATCTCGACTCCGTCGGGGTTGGGCGCCACGCGCGGCGAGTCCGCATCGACCGGCGTGATGCGGATATAGTGGCGCGGTTTGCCCGGCACGAGTTCGCCCCGCGTCGTTGACGTCCACTCGTCCACATGCGCGGCCAGCCAGTCCGCGTAATCCAACATGAAACGTTCCGCCACGCCGCCGTCGTTGCGTTCGCGCGCAAACTCCGCCGCGCACACCAGCGCCGCGATCATCGTCGCCAGCGTCGAGGGCGAGTAGCCGGAATTCTCCTCCCAGCGTTCCTGTCCCGTGACCGGACCATGGTTCACCAGATAACGCGTCGCCCGCGCGATCAGCGTCCATGGATCGAATCGTTGCAGCGCGTTCTGCCGCCGCAGACGCCACGCGAGCAGGATTGGCACCGCGACCTCGTCGAGCTGGATGCCTTTCCAATACGCCTCGCCGGAGATCGAGCTGTTTTGCGGCAACCCGCCGTCGGCGCCTTGCACACACGCCAACCAGATGAGCGCGCGCAACGCCGACTCGGCTTCACCACACGCGAGCAACGCCGTCGCGGTCTGCACCATGTCGCGCGTCCACACGAGGTGGTAGCCGCCGCGGTCGGTGTCGTCCTTCGTCTCGCCCCACGGAATGCTCAACGAGGCGACCGACGCACCGGGGAAAAACTTATCCTCGTGCGCCAGCAGGACGCTGCGGCTCAGACGCACCATCGAGGCGCCGTCCGGCGTCGGCGCGCTCAACTCGATTTCCATCCGGCTGCGCTGCCACTGGGCGACATACTTGGCGCGCAACGCAGCGAAGGGCGAAGCCAGCGCCTGCAACAGCTGCGTCCCCGCGCTCTGCGAGCTGAAACCAAAGGCGACCGCCACCGTGAACTCCAGGCCACGGGAGAGATCGACCTCCGCCGTCAGCGCGATGTTACCGTCGTCCGCGCGTTCGAACTCCCCGTCCATTTTGAAGTCGCTCATCAAGTCCTGCCAGCCGTCGCTTGATCCCACGTAGCCGACAGACCGGCGCGTGAAGCCGGGTTCGCAACCGAACATGAGATGAAGCTCCTCACGATACGCGTGAATAAATTTCGAGCCGCCCAGGTCGTGCCACGCGGCGGAGTTGTTTCTCCCCGTGCCCTTCATGTGCGGAGCGAGCAACGCGAAGACCCGGAGTTTCCCGTGCAAAGCCGGATCGATGATTTCCAGCCGCGTGTGCATCAAGACCACCGACGAATGCGGCTCGCCGATAATCTCTTTGACGAGCCGATAGCGCCCGCCGCGCTCCGTGTTGACGATCCGGTAGAGCAACGCGTTTTGCTCCGGATACGAGGTATCGTGATCGAAATCCCGCTTCTCCTCGTGGCAGAACGTTTCCCCATCAGTGATCAGAAACTGCAGGTCGCGCGTGTTGGGCGTGTCCACATGCGGGAAATACAGCTCGTTAACGATCCCGTGGCTCAAGGTGAACCACACGTTGGAACTCTTCGCATAAGCGGTGCCGACGCCATCCTTGGCGCTCGACGTCCAACGCGGTTCGATGCCGGGTGCGCCAGGCGCAATGCGAGCGGGTGAGGTCATGCGAGCAACGTCTATGGCGATCAGCCGCCGTGCGCAAAGCTCGGATAATCCGTCATGCCTCCATCGACGAAGATCGTGCAGCCGGTCACATACGAGGCCGCATCGGAAACGAGCACGACCACCATCCGCGCGATCTCGTCGGGTTCGCCCATGCGACCCAGTGGGATCTTCTCCAGCAGATCTTTCATCCCTTGCGGATCACTCCAGACGGATCGGTTGGGTTGATCGGCGTCTTGATCGCACCCGGAGCGACCGCCAGCACACGCACGCCATGGGGCGCCGCCTCTTGCGCGAGCGTCTTGGTCATCATGCCCAGCGCCGCCTTGCTCGCGGTGTAGGCACTGTAACCCGACCACGCGATCTCCTCGTGCACCGAGCTAATGCCCAGGACCACGCCGCTTTTCTGCGGCACCATCCGCTTCAATGCCTCGCGTGCGCAGTAGAACGCGCCGAACAAATTAGTATCCAAGACCTGCCTCCACGCCGTGAGATCGGCGTCCCATGCGGTCGCACGCGGCCCGTCGATTCCGGCGTTGTTGATGAGAATGTCGATACTGCCCCACGCCGTGTCGAGGCGCTGAAACATTCCAGCGACCGCCGCCGCATCTGCGACATCCGCGCACATCGTGATCGCCTCGCCACCATGATCCTTGCGGATCGCTTCAGCCACGGCTTCCGCCGCTTCGGGATGGCTCCGATAGTTGACGGCGACCTTCGCTCCGGCGGTGCCCAGCGCGCGGGCAATCGCTTCACCCAGACCCGAGCTGGCTCCGGTCACCAGCACACGTTTTCCGTCGAGATTGATAGTCATGGCTTCGCTTAAAAAAAGGGGAGTCGCCGACGCCTGCACACGCCGAGCATGCGCCATGGAAACAAAGACAACGCGCCCGAGTGGGCGCGTTGTCCGTAACGCTAACTATCCTAGCTGCGATGGGGAACAGGGACGGCTACGCCGAATCACTCTTCCACATTCGCAACGCGGATTTCGTTTTGGATGCTCCAACCCGGAGCGGCCTTTTCAACGCGCTCTTCGATCCGGTCCTTGGCTTCCTTCGTCTGCACCGTGCCGAGGAGCACCACCTTGTCGCCTTGGGCGACAACTTGGATGTCCCTGCCGCCCTGCTGGGCCAGGCTGGTATCGCTCTGGATCGCTTGGCGAATTTGCGCGACGGGCGGCTGCTGCTGAGGCAACTGCGCCGAAGGCTGCGGTGTCTTGGACTGAGCCGGCTGGTTCATCTGATTTTGGGCCTGATTCTCGGTGCTCTGCGCAACCCGCTCAGTGCCTGCCATCCGTCCCCTACCCGGCCAGATGAAGAGGTTGCCCGAAGACCCGGACATGGCCCAAGAATCGCCTTGAACCATCTGTGCGGACGCGAAGTCCTGACGCGTGAGCGAGGTGCCGAACGGCTCGGAACTGGCGGACGGGATAATGAACTTATTGAAGGGAACGATGTATTTTTCTCTCGTTCCGGCGAAGTCGTTATCCGGGTCCAGCAGCGCGGCCGCGGTGTGGTTCTCTAGTTGCACGAGGACGTCCTCAATCTCGCCGATCTTCTGGTCGCCACTGCGGACGTTCTTCCCCTTGAGATCGCTCGAAAGCACGAGCTGTTGCTGCAGCTGACGGCCGCCCGGCAGATTACGACCAATTTCGTTCTTCGCGGCTTCAGCGGCTCCACGCCACGTCTGGCCATAATACTCATAGGTGGCCTTGCCTTCTTGGTCGGCCTGAAGACTCGACAGGCGTTCCTTTCTGAAGCGCGGTGCCTGACTCCAACGGGCGGAGTCGATGTCGAGCGTGAGCCGCTCTTCATTGGTGGACGTGTCGTAGTTGAGAGCGGTCACCGGGACGGCGTGTAACGTCTCTCCGACGCCCAGAACGCCACCGGAACCGACCACGGCATAGACCACTTGGCCGGAATGCGCGTCGATGACGAAGTCCTTCACTTTGCCGAGTGTATCGCCACTGCGATTTTTGACGTCCATGCCAGTCAACTCATGCGCGCTGCTCCTGCGCAAGCTGGCTTCCTCCTGTTTTTCTGCCTGCTTCTGCCCGCTGGTTTCCTGCTGGCGGGTGGACTCGCTGGAGGTGACCGAGGGATCTACATTGGACTGACCGCCGTATGTGCCTCGCGTTTCCGCAGAGAGAACTGGGCTGAGTCCGACAAGGAACGCGAGCAAGGCCGCGCCTTTGATGGGGGTGGAATTTATCTTCATGGTTTTGGTTTTTCCGGACTCGAGTCCGTTGAAACGAATCCGAGGCCGAGGGTTTGCTACTGTCCGGACAGGCGACCGAGCCGACGCTCGACCGCTGCCGGTGATTTTGCGTTTCAACATAAACCCGAGGGAGTGCCCCCGCTATGGGGCGGTCTCCGCGCTAAACGGTGGTCAAACCCGGCAAGCCCGCATGGTGAGAATGCGTCGGCGCGAGCGCCGATGCCGGCGTGAGCGAATCCCCGAGCGCGACCTCCGTGCAAACACGGCGACCATCGCCACGCTCCGCACCGGGACTCCTCCGGTTCGGCAAACAGGCCCGGCCCCTCTGCCCTCGCCAACCGGTCTGTGGCAACATCGGTCACGTTGGCAGCCGCTGGTCTCCATCCCCTTTCTCCGTCGTGAAACTGGTCATTTTCGGACTCACCGTCAGTTCCTCTTGGGGCAATGGCCATGCGACCCTCTGGCGGGGCTTGTGCCGCGCCCTCGACCGCGCCGGACACCGCGTGGTTTTCTTCGAACGCGACACTCCTTTCTATCGCGCCAACCGCGACCTCGTCTCGCCGACTTGGGGCGAGCTGCAACTCTTCACGCACTGGCCTGACATTCTGCCGACCGCGCGCGCGCAACTCGTCGATGCCGACGTGGCCATCGTCACCTCGTATTGTCCTGATGCGCTCGCAGCCGCCGAGGCCATCGCGGATGCCGGCGTGCCGCTGCGCGTTTTCTACGACCTCGATACGCCGGTCACGTTGGAACGCGTGCGCAACGGAGAACCGGTTGACTACCTCGGCCCTCAAGGCCTCGCGGATTACGACTTGGTCCTGAGTTACACCGGCGGACGCGCCTTGGATGAGTTGCAAACCCAGCTCGGCGCACGACGCGTCGCGCCGCTCTACGGATTCGTCGATCCCGAGGCGCACTTCCCTGTCGCGCCCGACCCGGCGTGGAGCGCGGATCTTTCGTATTTGGGCACCTTTGCCGAAGACCGGCAGGCAACGCTCGAAGAGCTCTTCATCGAACCCGCGCGACAGTTGCCCGACCGCCGCTTCTTCATCGGCGGCGCGCAATACCCGGCGAACTTCCCTTGGACTCAAAATGTATTCTTCGTGCGCCACGTGGAGCCCGCGCGCCACCCGGCGTTCTTCTGCTCGTCGCGCCTCACGCTCAACGTCACCCGCCGTGCAATGCGCGCCAGCGGCCACTGCCCGTCCGGACGGTTGTTCGAGGCAGCAGCGTGCGGTGTCCCCATCCTGAGTGACACATGGGAAGGCCTCGACCGGTTCTTCCAGATCGGCTCCGAAATCCTCGTGGCTAACAACGCCTCCGATGCCGTCGCCGCCCTCCAACTCTCCGACGCCGAACTGCGCCGGATCGCCCGGCAGGCGCACGACCGTGTGCTCGGCGAACACACTGCGGCGCACCGGGTCGATGAACTCGAACGGCTCTTCGCCGAATCGCCGAACCGCACCGCGTCATCCGTCGCGGCAACCCTCGGAGGAGATTAATATGTGGGGCATCATTCCCGCCGCCGGCGCCGGCACTCGCATCCAACCCCTCGCCTTTTCGAAGGAGTTGTTGCCCGTCGGAAGCCGGATCGAAGCGGGCATCGAACACCCGCGTGCCGTAAGTGAATACCTGGTCGAACGCATGATCGGCGGCGGCGCGACCAAACTATGTTTCGTCATCTCCCCGGGTAAATCCGACGTGATGACCTACTACGGCGGCCGTGTAGGCACCGCCGACGTCGTCTACGTGGTGCAACCGCGCCCCTCCGGACTATGCGATGCGCTCTTTCGCGCCCACTCCGTCATCCCGCGCGGCGAACCCGTGTTGATCGGACTGCCTGACACGATCTGGTTTCCGTCCGACGGCTTCGCGCTGCTACCCGACGACATCCTCTCGTTTCTCCTTTTTCCGGTGAACAACCCGTCCGCATTCGACGCGGTCATCACCGACGCCGCCGGCCGCGTGCTCGAAGTGCAGGTAAAGCAATCACACCCGGATAGCTCGTGGATCTGGGGCGCGCTCAAACTTCCCGGCGGCGTCTTTCACGCACTCCACTCGCTGTGGCAGGAACCCGGACGCGGCGACGAATACCTCGGCACGTTGGTCAACGCCTACCTCGCGCGCGGTGGTCAGGCGCGCGGCCTTGCGCAAGGCGAAGCCTACGTCGATGTCGGCACGCTCAACGGTTATCGCGAAGCGCTTCGCCTCCTCGAAACCATCAGCCGCGATGGCAACGCGACCGAGTCGCTGGTCGCCACCGCTAACGGAAGGGCCGCCCAATGAGCGATGCGTCCACCGGAGTGAACGGCGCTGAGCTGCTGGATCGCCTCTGCGCACCCGCCGGCGATCCCTCGCGTCCACCCCGAACGCTCATGGTGCTGGCGCATCCGGATGACGAGACCGTCGGCGCTTCCTCCCGACTCACGCGCATCGAAGTGGCCGCTTTGGTTTACGTAACCGATGGCGCGCCGCGCGACGGCCACGACGCGCACGCGGCCGGTTTCGCAACCATCGAAGAGTATGCGCAAGCGCGCCGCGCCGAAACGCTGCGGGCGCTCGCGCACGCTGGCATCTCGTCGGAGCGCGCTGCGTTTCTCGACTACCCCGATCAACAGGCGGCCTTTAACCTGTTGCCTCTCGCGACGGACCTCCGGCGGTGGATTGTCGCAACCCGTCCGGAAATCATCCTCACCCACCCGTATGAAGGCGGTCACCCGGATCACGATGCCGTCGCTTTCGCGGTGCATGCAGCCGTCGCGACGCCCATCCCCGAGGGGCACAAGCAACCCGTCATCATCGAGTTCACCTCGTATCACGCCCGCGGAGACGGCTGGGCTTTCGGCGAATTCCTTCCAGCGCCCGACGTCGCCGAACGCGCCGTCCCGCTCACCGCCGACGGACAGGCGCTCAAGCAGCGCCTCTTGTCGTGTTACCGCTCGCAAGCGACCACGTTGCAAGGCGTGCCGCTGGAGCAGGAGCGCTTCCGCATCGCACCCACCTACGATTTCACCCGCCCACCTCACGAGGATCAGGTGCTTTATGAACGTCACTCCTGGGGCATGACCGTCTCGAACTGGTGTGCGCTCGCCGCTGCGGCAAACGAGCTCCTGCACAGCGCTCAAACCACCCACGCCTAATCGCATGGCCCTCACCGTCCTCAACGTCGCGTATCCGCTCGCTCCGGTTTCGTTCGACGCGACCGGAGGCGCGGAGCAAGTCGTCGCGCAGCTCGACGCCGCGTTGGTCGCCGCCGGCCATCGCTCGCTCGTGATCGCCTGCGAAGGCTCACGCGTTCGCGGCACCCTGCTGGCAACACCAGCGACGGGCGGCACGTTGCATAACGATGCTCAGGCGAAAGCACGCGCCCGACATCGAGAAGCGATCAGGGCCACGCTCGCCCGCGAAACCATCGACGTGGTTCACCTGCACGGAATCGACTTTCCCGACTATCTGCCGCCGCCCGGCGTGCCCGTGCTCGTGACACTGCACCTGCCTCCGGAGTGGTATCCGGCGCAGGCCCTCACGACCTCGCGGCCCGAGACCTACTTTCACTGCGTTTCCGACTCACAAGTTCACGGGTGCCCGGCCGGCATGTGCCTGCTGCCCGCCATTCCGAATGGCGTGCCGGTCGAAGACCTGTGCGGCGGCGACATCGACGTCGTCGTTGAAAAAGGCCGCTTCGTCCTGTCACTCGGCCGCATCTGCCCAGAGAAAGGCTACCATCTGGCGCTCGACGCCGCCGCACGCGCTGGCGTGCCAATGCTATTGGCGGGGCATGTCTATGATTACCCCGCGCACCGGGATTACTTTCGCGACTTTATCCAACCGCGACTCGACGCCACGCGGCGTTTCATCGGTCCGGTGGGCTTCGCAGAGAAACGCAATCTGCTCACCCGCGCCCGCGCGTTGCTGGTGCCGAGCTTGGCTCCCGAAACCAGTTCGCTCGTCGCAATGGAAGCGCTCGCGTGCGGCACGCCGGTCATCGCTTCGTCCGCCGGTGCGTTGCCCGACATCGTCGAGCATGGACGCACGGGTTTCATCGCCGACGAAGTCGAGGCCATGGCGGAGGCCCTTGCTATGATCGACCAGATCAACCCCGAGAACTGCCGTGCCGCCGCCCGTGCCCGTTTTTCGGTGACGCGCACCAACGCGCTCTATCTCGAACGCTACCGCCAACTCGCCGCCTCCGCCCGCTGCGTCCTTGCCGATCACACAACCCCGACCATCAAGGCAGCGAGTAGCCTAAATTCAGTTTGTCACTTAATAAGTGACAAACTGGTAGGTTACTCGGGTCTTGGGCCGATCCCGGGGCCGACGCTGGCGCGCGGCATGATAAACTCTCCGGGCGACGGGCGAAATGAAGCTCGGGAAGGTCTCACGGTGGACACGGTGACAACGTGGTCGGAGTTCGCGGCGCTCCGGCCGGAGTGGACGGCGCTTTGGCACGCATGTGAATCCGCCACGCCATTTCAGGCACCCGAGTGGTTGATTCCTTGGGCGCGCCGCTGGGCGGCGGATTCGCTACACGTTCTGACGGTGCGCCGAGGCGGCAGCTTGGTGGGGCTCGCGCCGTTTTTCATTTATGCGGCTGGAGACCCAACGACCTCGTCGGGGCGAGTGGACGAGGTCGTTGGGGCTCCAGTGCGCACCGTGGTTTTTCTGGGCAACGGCTTGAGCGACACGCTCGATCTGCTCGCCGCGCACGGTCACGAGCAGGCCGTGGCCTCTGAGGTGGTGGCGGCCCTGGACGAACAGCCCGATGCATGGGACTCCTGCGATTGGCAGCAGCTGCGTCCGGAGTCGCCGCTGTTGCGTCAGGCGGCGTTGTCTGCCGAACGCGATATCATCGAGCCGCAGGACGCCTGCCCAACCGTCGCGCTGCCGGTCGCACGACCAGCCGAAGATATGCTTTCGCCGCATTTCGCTCAACGGCTGCAGGCGGACTTTCTTCGACTGGCGCGACTAGGCGAGGTTCGCTTCGAGCAGGCTACAGCGGAGAATTTCAACGCGCACTTTGACTCACTGATCCAGTTGCATGCGGCGCGCTGGTCTTCGCGTAATGAACCCGGCGTGCTCGCCAATCCCGCCGTGCAAGCGTTCCATCGCGAGGCGGCGGCCGGCCTGCTGGCGCGCGGATCCCTGCGGTTTTTCCGTCTGCTCGTCGGGAGTCGCGTCGCTGCAGTTTACTACGGATTCCATCACGGCGACCGGGCGAGTTATTACCTGGGCGGGTTCGACCCAGCACTGAGTGCGTGCGGCGTGGGCAACCAGATCGTGTGGCACGCCATCCGCCGCGCCCAACTGGAAGGCGCGCGCAGCTTCGATTTCCTGCGCGGTCGCGAAGCTTACAAATACCGCTGGGGCGCCGTGGACGTGCCCGCTTTTCGCCGGCGGTTCGTTCGTGCCTCCGGCACAACCAAAACCACGACCACTGCCACGAAAGCGGCCACCGCAACCGCGCCATGAATGATCTAGATCGAACCGCATTCGCGCCCGGCGTGAGGTGGACCGTCGGTGATGTGAGCACCCGTGGATTCGAAGCGTTGCGCCTCTCGGTTTGGGGCGCATGGCGGCTCTTCGGACACCGTGCGAGTTATACGATTTGTCTGAACAGCGTGCCGCTTGATCGCGCCCAAGCGTTGACCGGCCCATTGCCGAAGGCCGTAGACTGGCGCGTTACGACCTTGGATGATCTGCCGGAGTTTTTGCGCGCGCACGTCGATCTCAAGATGGCGGAAGGCGTAGCGTGGAAACTGTCGCCGTTGCAGATCTATCCGGATCGTCACGAGCTGGCATTGGACAACGACTGCGTGCTTTGGGAGCTGCCGGACGCCCTGCGCCGGTGGCTCAACGATACGAGCGATTCGCACGGCCTGATCGCAGAAGACGTGGCACGGTGCCTCGGTCAGTTCGATGCGCTTTGCGGTCCGGGTGCGCGCAACAGCGGTATTCGCGGCCTGCCACCCGGGTTCGACTACGCCGCCGCGTTACGCGCGATCTTGGATGAACATCCCGTCGTGATGACCTCCGAGCTCGATGAGCAGGGATTGCAGACCGCCGCATTGGAACGAGCATTGCCGATGCTCGTCGTCAGCACCGAAGACGTGTCGATTTGTTCGCCGTTTCCGCCGCATCAACCGGAAGTCGGGCGGTGCGGAGCCCATTTCGTGGGGCAGAACGCGCGCTCGTTGCCGTGGTCCCTGGACGGGCGTCTGGCCGTCGAACATCTCGCCGCTCATTGGAAGCGGCACCGGCGGTTGCTGGAGGAACGCGTGGGCGCACCCATGCACAGTCCCGACGAGGCCGACGAGGTTCCCGCACCCAGTCAGGCAATCACATGATCGGCGGAGCGAAGCGGCCCATCAGCTCGGCCTCGGCAAGCACGTGACCTTGCATGGCGGTTTCAACGTCGTTGCGCGCGGAGCCGTGCGGCAGATCGAGACGTTCATCCAACGCGTAGAGATGGAAAAAATAACGGTGCTCTTTATCCGGCGGACGCGGCCCGCCGTAGTCGGCTTCGTCCCAGCTATTCGTCCCAAAACGCACTCCGCGCGGCACCCGGTTCTCCGGAAAGCGGCTGATGTTCGGATCAATGTCGAAGGCGACCCAGTGAGTAAAAAGGCCATGCGGCGCATCGGGGTCGTCCATGATGAGCGCGAGGCTGCGAGTGCCGTCGGGCACCTCTTCAAACTCCAACGGAGGCGTCCGGTTATCGGCGTAGTGACTGTATTTGTCCGGGATCGTTTCACCCGGACGGAAGGCGGGGCTTTCCAGTTTCATTGCCCCTACTCTAGCCGATTTCGTGGCATCGTCCCATCGGAGCGAGGTCCGCACGCCGCATGGGATTTGCCACACGCTCGCGCGGCCCGCCGGAGTGGAGCGTCTAGCCAGAACCTGCGTAGAACGCCGGCTCACAAAAAAGCCACTCGCTCACGCTCGTAGCTACGAGCATGAGCGAGTGGCTGGGGGACCGGCAGTGGTCGGGAGCAGCGCGACGTCAGTCGGATCAACGGATCACACCTGCGTCTTGAAGTAAGCGATGGTGCGCTGGAGGCCTTCTTCGAGCTGCACGGTCGGCTCCCAGTTATTGAGGAATTTCTTCGCGAGCGTGATGTCCGGGCGGCGCTGCTTCGGGTCGTCGGTCGGCAGCGGGCGGTAAACGATCTTCGACTTGCCGCCGACGAGCTTCAGCGTGAGTTCGGCGAGTTGCAGCATCGTGAATTCACCGGGGTTGCCGATGTTGATGGGGCCGACCGTCGCGGTCTGGTTCATCAGGCGGATGAAACCCTCGATCAGGTCGTCCACGTAGCAGAAGGAACGCGTCTGCAAGCCATCGCCGTAGATGGTGATGTCTTCGCCCTTGAGCGCTTGGACGATGAAGTTGGAAACGACACGCCCGTCGTTCGGGTGCATGCGCGGGCCATATGTGTTAAAGATACGCACGATGCGGATATCGACTTTGTTCTCCCGGTGGTAGTCGAAGAAGAGCGTCTCGGCCACGCGCTTGCCCTCGTCGTAGCAGGAGCGTTTGCCGATGGGGTTGACGTTGCCCCAATAGCTCTCGGGTTGCGGGTGAATGCTGGGGTCGCCGTAAACTTCGCTGGTGCTCGCCTGGAAGGCACGGGCCTTCACGCGTTTCGCGAGACCGAGGGCGTTGATGGCGCCCATCACCGAGGTCTTGGTGGTTTTGATGGGGTTGAACTGGTAGTGCGGCGGCGAGGCGGGACAGGCGAGGTTGTAGATCTGATCGACCTCGAACTTGTAGGGATCGATGACGTCGTGCCGCACCAGCTCAAAATCGGGCCGGCCGTGGAGGTGCGCGATGTTGCTCTTTCGTCCGGTGAAAAAGTTATCGAGGCAGATGACGTCGTGGCCGTCCTTCAGCAAACGATCACAGAGGTGGGACCCGAGAAAGCCGGCGCCGCCGGTAACGAGAATGCGCATGGTGGGCGGAGTCGATAAGTAGGCCGGCACGAAGTCGAAACCAAACTAGGCGGGAGAAAACCTGATAGGGGCACGAGGCCGATTCCACTCAACTCACCCGTGCCGCCGCACCCGTCTCGTAGCGGTCCACCCAAGCGCGGTGCCACGTGGCGTAATCGCCGGCCTCGATGTGCGCCCGTGCCTGCGCCATGAGATCGAGGTAGAAGTGCAAGTTGTGCAGCGTGCAGAGCGTGCAGGCGAGGATCTCGCCGGCGACCGTGAGGTGGCGCAAATACGCGCGCGAGAACTGCGTCGTGTAGTTAACCACTTCTTCGCTGATGGGACGCGGATCGGTGCGGTATTTCTCGTTGCGCAGGTTCATCGGACCATCGGGCGTGAAGACGAGGCCGTTGCGAGCCACACGCGAGGGCAACACGCAGTCGAACATGTCCACGCCGAGCGCGACCATTTTGAGCAACTGCGGCGGTGTCCCGAGGCCCATGGTGTAGCGGGGCTTGTCCGCCGGCATGAAGGGCGTGGTAGCGCCAACCTGTTTAAGCATCTCCGGCTCCGGCTCGCCCACGCTCACACCGCCAACGGCATAGCCAGGGAAATCGAGTGCCGCCAGCGACTCCGCGGCTTCACGGCGAAGGTCGTCGAAGGTCGAGCCCTGAACGATGGCGAACACGTGGTGACCGTTGGCCAGGAAGCCCGAGTCAGTGGCGATCTGCTTGCACTGCGCCGCCCAACGCAACGAACGATCACAGGCCTCGGCAGTGGCCTCGCGCGAGCACGGCCAAGGCGGGCATTCGTCGATCACCATGGCAATGTCGCTGCCAAGATTTTGCTGGATGGACATGACTTCGCGCGGGCCAAGAAAGAGGGCTTTGCCATCGAGGTGGGACTGAAACTCGACGCCGTGGTCGTGCATCTTGCGGAGCTTCGCCAAGGAAAACACCTGGAAGCCGCCGCTGTCGGTGAGGATCGGGCCGTCCCAGCCCATGAACTTGTGCAAGCCGCCGAGGTCCCGGATCAGCTCGCTGGTGGGGCGCAAGTTAAGGTGGTAAGTATTGCCCAAGATGATCTGAGAACCGATCTCGCGCAGATGGGCGGGCGTCAGGGATTTGACCGTGCCCTGCGTGCCGACCGGCATGAAAATGGGCGTTTCGATAACGCCGTGCCGCGTTTGCAACCGGCCGCGACGGGCCGCCGTGAGAGTATCGGTCTTAAGCAGTTGGAAATGATCGGGCACGCGCAAACCTACCGCCACGCTTGACCCACGTGTCAACCCGCGAGGATAGTAGGCGAAAATTCACCCGTGCTGCTCGTCATCGACAACTACGACTCCTTCACCTTCAACCTCGTCCAATACTTCGGTCAATTGGGCGTGGAGCAGCGTGTGTTTCGCAACAACGAGATCACGCCCGCCGAAGCCCTCGCCCTCAATCCCGACCGCGTGCTCATCTCGCCCGGCCCCTGCTCACCCGCCGAAGCCGGCGTGTCGCTTGAAATGATCGGTGCCTTCGCCGGCAAGAAACCGATCTTCGGCGTGTGCCTCGGCCACCAGTCGATCGGCCATTTCTTCGGCGGCAAAGTTATCCGCGCCGACCGCCTCATGCACGGCAAGACCTCGCCCATTCTTCATAAGAACACCGACGTGTTCACCGGCATGCCCCAAGGCTTCGCCGCCACCCGCTATCACTCACTGCTCGTCGAGCGCGCCACCCTCCCCGACTCGCTGGAAATCACCGCCGAGACCAAGGAGGGCGAGATCATGGGACTTCGCCATAAGTCACTCCCGATCTGGGGCGTGCAGTTCCACCCGGAGTCCATCGCCACCGAAGGCGGCATGCGGATACTGGAAAACTTCCTGAAGCTGAATTAACTAAGAACCATGCGTTGTCCCAAGTGCACTTCTATCGAGGACAAAGTCATCGATTCCCGCATCAGCAAGGAAGGCAGCTCCATCCGCCGCCGCCGCGAATGCCTGGAATGCGGACACCGCTACAGCACCACGGAGTTCATCGTTCGCGAAGGCCTCGTGGTCATCAAACGTGACGGACGCCGTGAGGATTTTGACCGCGAGAAATTGCTCCGTTCCGCTCGCGCCGCCTGCCAAAAGCGCCCCGTGGACGCAGAGCAACTCGGCATGTTGGTCGAAGATGTAGTCGACGCCCTCGAAGCCCACTACGACAGCGACATTCCCTCCCGCGCGATCGGCGACGCCGTCATGCAGCGTCTGCGCAAGATCGACGAAGTCGCCTACGTGCGCTTCGCCAGCGTGTATAAGGAAT
>CBRAFO010000022.1:0-41650 GCA_967755175.1 uncultured Opitutaceae bacterium
CGACTCCTTCCGATTACCCATTGGAGTCAGAGGCGAATCGTGCCGATGAGGTCTGCGCGTTATGATCCCTTCACCCCTTTCCGAGGAGAAACTTCTCGTGATTGCCAAGTCTCTGCCGGTTGCTCCCCAGATTATGGCGCGTCTGCACAAGATGCTGCTCGATACCGATTCAGGCCTCGAAGACATCGCCGCGCTGCTCAAGCGGGACGTCTCCCTCAGCACACGAATCCTGCGCATTGCCAACAGTGCGGCTTACCACGGCGGGAAAATCGCCTCCATCGAAGAAGCCTTGCAGCGGGTGGGTTATAACGAGGTTTTCCGCCTCGTGGGCGTCGCGGCCATCGCTGCCGTGTCGGATGTCGATCTGCGCTGCTACGGCTACACCGGCGAACAGTTTTACGCGTATAATCTCTGCAACGCCCTCGTGGCCGAGGCCATCGCCCGCCACACCGGCTTCGACACAAGTCTTGCCTACACCGCTGGTCTGCTTTCCGGCATCGGACAGATTCTCCTGGATCGAAGCGGACGCGATCAGATGAGCCCGGGGGAAACATTTACGGAGAAGGGCGGCGGTGGACTTTCGGAGTGGGAGCGAGGCGCTTTCGGGATGACGCATTATCAGGTTTCGAAGGTGTTGCTGAACCATTGGGCCTTCCCCGGCACGGTCGTGGAAGCGGTCGGCCACGATCCGTCATTAAAGCAGGCTCCCTCTTTGCTCGCGGGGTATCTCGTTTTGGCGCGGAGCATCGTGGGGCTTTCCGGCTACAGTCTGGGAGCCGAGGATCTCGTGGGCACGATACCCAGCGAACAGTTGCTCGACGCGGGGCTTGCAGAGGAAGACGCCAACCTGATTCAGGAGAAGAGCGTCGCCACGATGCTCACGCTGTTGGCTGCCTAAGCTCAGCCGGTCCGACATGGCGGCATTTGACCTCGGGGCGGGTTATCCCTTTCAACGCCGGTCCATGGCTCTGTCTTCGCTCATCGACCTCGACGCCTATTTTGCCCGGATCGGCTACACCGGCCCACGGGAACCCACGCTGGCCACGCTTCAAGGCCTCGTTGCCCGACATACCGCGACGCTGCCGTTTGAAAACCTCGATGTGCTGCTCGGTCGTCCCATCCGCCTCGATGTCGCTTCTATTCAACAAAAGCTCATCGGCGCGGGGCGCGGCGGGTATTGCTTCGAGCAAAACGGCCTGTTCTTCCACGTGCTCGTCGCGCTGGGTTATCGCGTCGCCCCGCTGAGCGCGCGCGTGCGCTGGCAGCGTCCGCGGGACTTCACGCCGGCGCGCACGCACATGTTTGTTCGCGTCGAGCTGGACGGCGGCGCGTGGCTCGCGGATGTCGGTGTGGGCGGCGTTTCGCCGACTGCGCCGCTTCGCTTGGTGGAAGCCGAGGTGCAACCCACGCCGCACGACCGACGCCGTCTCGTGCGCGAGGACGGGCGGTGGTTTCACCAAGTGAGTTTTGGCGCCGGCGTGGACTGGCTCGACGTGTGCGAATTCACCTTGGAAGAAATGCCGCCCATCGACCAAGAGCTGGCCAACTGGTTCACGAGCGCGCACCCCCAGTCGCATCTCAAGGACAAGCTGATCGTCTCGCGCGCCGCCCCGGAGGGCGTTCGCCTGAACCTGCTGAACCACGATTTCACGACTCGCTTCAGCGATGGGCGCAGCGTGACGCGTCACTTGGAATCGGCCGAAGAGCTACTGGCGGTGCTGGCGGATAATTTCGGCCTGCATTTCCCTCCCGAGACGCGTTTTGCGGTGCCCGGTTTGCCCTCGCTGGGATGAGGCGTTGACAGCCGGCGCGGGGTGATTGGAGTGGTGGCCGCCGGTTCGCTGCAGGATTCCGCCCCTAGCGCGGACCGATGATGCTTCGGCGTCTAAGTGCCGACGATCGAGCCCGCCCGCTCTCGTCGGCACTGCTTTTTTAGAGTGGCGTCAGTGCCGGCCGTTTGGGGCTGCGGCCTTGCGCCGCGGATTGCCCCGCCAGTTCCTGCCACACCCATGGCAACAAATGGTATCGTATCCACCGTGCCTCGGCGACCCACCGCTGGCGTCGAGTCTGCGACAGCCGGGTAGGGAAGGGGCGCCGCCACTCCTCGTTGCTCCCCGGCAGGTGCAGCGCGTAAGCCAACGCTTCGGCGATGCGGGCGTGGCCGGCGGAGTTGGCATGGAGGCGGTCCTCGCTCCAAAAACGGCGGTCGAGGGCGAATGGCTGCGCGGCGAAATCAACGAGGAGCGCCCCGGTGGTTTGCGAGGCTTGGACGATCACGCGGTTAAGCGCTACGATGCGCGCCGAAATCAGTCGGGCGACCGGGATGAGCCGTGTCAGGTCGGGCATCGTAAAGCTGAGCACCGTCGCGCCGCACGCGATCAACCGCTGCTGCATGTGTTCGATGTCGGCGGCCACCTTTTCGGGATCGAATTTCAACCCCAACACGTCGTTGGTTCCGCAGAAGACGGTCGCGAGATCGGGGTGCATCGCGAGCGCGGCATCGAGCTGATGTTCGCGCACCTCAGCCGTGGTCAAGCCGCGCACCGCGAGATTGGCGTAGTGCAAGCCGCCCTGGGCTGCGTTGATTCGCTCGGCCAACCGCTGTGACCAGCCACGGCAGCGACCTTCGCCATCGTGGTCACCCAAACCTTCGGTGGAGCTATCGCCGAGGGCGACGTAGCGGTCGAAGTGGGGTGGACGCGGCGGATGCATGACGCAAAGGATATGCCCGCTTTGGCCGACAAGCGAATCGCGCCCTGTGGTAGTGGGACGCCCCCGGCTCATTTTGACCGCCCCGTGGTGCAAAGACCCTCGGTTCGGCCTAATAACCCGTCAAAAAGCCTGACTTTGCCCCGCCGAAGGTCGATTGCGGGCTCCGCCGGCTTGATGAACAACAAGAAATGCTGAAGTCCGAGGAGCAAACGCTCGAGTGCGACGAGCAAACGCTTGAGCGCGGAGAGCAAACATTCGAGTTCCGGGAGCAAACGCTCGAATCCGAGGAGCGAATACTTGAGTCGGGATAGCAAGCGTTCGAATCCCGGGAGCAACCACTCGAGTCACGGGAGCAAGCGCTCGAGTGCAGAGAGCAAAACTTAAGTCGGGAGAGCAAGCGTTCGAGTCACGGGAGCAACACTCGAGTCCCGGGAGCAAGCGCTCGAGTGCGGAGAGCAAAACTTGAGTCGGGAGAGCAAGCGTTCGAGTCCCGGGAGCAACCACTTGAGTGCGGAGAGCAACACTCGAGTGCGGAGAGCAAACGCTGAAGTCCGAAGAGCTCCCGCTGAAGTCCCCGCGCTGCCGATTCAAGATTCGGGGATTTCCCTAAAAGGACACCGGGGCTTCGGAGATCCTGCCGAGGGGTGGCCGAATGTGTCCGGGGGAATTTCTACCTTATCTCTCCTTCCAAATAAGATGCGCAAACCGTCGGGCCGCTGATGTCGGCAATTGCCACCGCCTGTCTTACGCGTCCCTCCGTGGATTATCGGCGTTGACGCGCCTAGACTGGCGCAAAGCCATTCGGGTGCGCGATGTTTCTGGTATAACCCCTTACCATCTAAGGCATCTCCCATGGCCAACCAACCAAGGGATGTCTTATGATCTTTTTATCGAGAAAATTGAGGTGGGCGGTGGCGGCGATCGGGTTGTTGTCGGGAGGTTTACCAAGGGCGCAGGATGTGGAGCCGGATAAAAGTCCTCCGGCAAAAAAGGAGCCGGCCGAACCGCGTCCGCCGGATCAGAAACCGGCGAACGGCACGGCCACCAATGCGCCCAATCCGCCCAACGCGCCCAATGCGCCCAGCACCAGCGATGAACCTGCGCCCGTCTGGATGGATGAGGTCGAGGTCACGGCGACGGCGAGTCCGCTCATCCGGCTCCGGTCCAGTCTCTCCGGCAGCGTGATGTATTCCGACCAGCTCCAGCAGTCGGTGCCCAGCAGCGCCGCCGATATTCTGCGCAACATCCCCGGCGTCCTTTCGCAGGCTTCCGGTGGCGAGGGCAATGCCAACGTCGAGGTGCGCGGCCTTCCCCAAGGTGGCGGCGCCAAGTTCACGCAGTTTCAGGAAGACGGCCTGCCGGTCCTCGAATTCGGCGACATGCCCTTCGCCACGGCCGACACCTTTCTGCGCGTTGATTATAACGTGGATCGGCTGGAGGTGATCCGCGGTGGCACGGCGTCCACGTTTGCCAGTGATTCGCCGGGTGGCGTTTTTAACTTCATCAGCAAAACCGGCGAAACGGCGGGCGGGAATGTGGCCTTCTCCCGCGGGCTGGACTTCGACGAGTCGCGGGTGGATTTCGACTATGGTCGCCCGATTAATAAAGACTGGCGGTTCCACTTGGGCGGATTTTATCGGACCGGCGAAGGGCCTCGCACCGTGGGCTTCGACGGCGAATCGGGTGGCCAACTCAAGGGCAACCTCACGCGTTCCTTCGAGAACGGCTACATCCGCCTCAACTTCAAAGTGCTGGAAGACCATGCGCCGGTTTACCTGCCCGTGCCTGTTTCCATCACGGGCACGAACTCCGACCCGAAGGTCGATTCGTTGCCCGGCTTCGATGTGCTTAACGGAGCCATGCAGTCGCCGTATTTTCGGCGGGACATCTCGGTGGATCAACACGGCAAGCGGGTGTTCACCGACATCGCCGATGGTTACTATTCCAAGAGTCGTTCCTTGGGCGGCGAAATGGAGTTCAGGCCCGCGGAAGGATGGAAAATCCAAGACAAATTCAAGGTAGCCCAAACCTCCGGCCTCTTTGTGGGTCCGTATCCGGCGGAAGTAGCTCCGGCCTCGACGCTGGCCACCGAGATCGGCGGCCCCGGTGCCACGTTGCGCTACGCCACCGGGCCGCGTGCCGGCCAAGCCATCACGAATCCCGATACCTTGAACGGCAACGGCCTGGCGATCCGCACGCACCTTTTCGACACCACGCTCAACAACCTCGATAACATGGTGAACGATCTGAAAGTCACCAAGACCTTCGACCTCGCCGGCGGCACCGCCGACCTGACCTTGGGCTTCTACAAGTCGCGGCAAACCATCGCGCAAGACTGGCACTGGAACACGTATCTCCAGGATGTCAGAGGTGAGAATTCCGCCCTGCTGGATGTCGTCGATGCGAGCGGCAATCTCGTTACTCAAAACGGCGTCGTCGCCTACGGAGCGCCTTTCTGGGGGATCAATGTGACCCGCTCCTTCGATGTCGATTACGACACGAATGCTCCCTACCTCTCCATGAATTGGGAGAAGGGTCCCCTCGATATAGATGGCAGCCTGCGCTATGATATCGCCAGCGCGTCCGGCACCTATGCCACCGCCTCGGGCACGGTGCCATTCGACGTGAATGGCGACGGAGTGATTGAAGGTCCGGAGCAGGCGGTGCCCATCACTGATTTGGCCAACCCGTCCCCGGTAGATTACACCCATCACTACCTCTCCTATACACTCGGCGCCAATTACCTGCTGACGAAGAACTGGGCGGTCTTCGGTCGCATCTCCGAAGGTGGTCGCGCCAACGCCGATCGCCTGCTCTTCGGCGGCGGTGTTCAGCCGAATGGCGGTGTCGATGAACGCGTGGCCATCAATAAAGTGCGGCAACTTGAGGGCGGCGTGAAGTGGCAGGGCCAGCGCACGCGTGCGCTCGTGACGCTCTTCCATTCCACCGTGACGTTCACGGACCAAGACCTCACCTCGTTGACGACCCGCTTCATCGACCGAAGTTTTGAGGCCAATGGCGTCGAGCTCGAGTTCGACTATTATCTACGGCACGGCTTCAGCCTGCGCGGAGGCCTTACCTACGCTGTCACCAAAGTCATCAAGGATGAACTCGATCCGGCCTCCGAGGGCAGCCAGATCAACCCGAATCTGGTTTATCAACTCACCGTCGCTTATGACGATCCGTCCAACAAGTGGGGCGGCGGAGTGAACTTCATCGGCACCAGCGAAAACCACCTGCACAACGTCGGTCTGGTCACGCCCGCCTTCGTTGAGGTCAATGCCTTCCTGACCTATCAATTGTCGAAGGGGCTTTCGGTCAGCCTGCTGTGTAACAATGTATTCGATACGATCGGGTTGACCGAGATACCTAACGCCAGTGGCGGCGTGACGCCCACCGGCGTCAACACCGGGCGTTCTATCAACGGTCGCACGCTGGGAGTGGTGCTCAAGTATTCGTTCTGAGAACCCTCCTCCGCATGCCGGCGAATAACCCTCCACTTGGATATGGCCTAGGATCGAAATGTAGGAGCCTGCTTGCAGGCGATTTCCGAAGTGGCATGGGCGTCCCGCCCATGGTCCGAACCCACGGGCAAGATGCCCGTGCCACCTCAAACCATCGCCTGCAAGCAGGCTCCTACATTCGGCATTACGGTGCTCTGTTATTTATTTTTATATGCGCTTGTTCAGCCAAAGGCGCCGAGGGTCCGGCGCTCACTCCCCACACGATTACGGTCTGGACGCATGAGTCGTCCATCACGCCGGAGTTCGAGGTGCTCCAGCGGGCGGCGGAAGGTTTCAACGGTCAGCAGCACACGTATCGGGTCGAGCTCTACCCCTCCATTTCCCAGAACTACGAGGAGCGTGTGCTCAATGCCGCCGCGACCGGCACCTTGCCGTCCGTCTTGGAACTCGATGGTCCGTTTCTCTATGCGTTCGCCTGGCCGGGCTATCTGCAACCTATCGATCGATTCGTCCCGCCGGAGTTATTGAAGGACTTGCTGCCGTCGATCATCGCCCAAGGGACCTATGAGGGACGGCTCTATAGCGTGGGTCAGTTCGACTCCGGTCTGGCATTGTGGGGCAATCGACGACTTCTGTCCGCCGCTGGTGTCCGTATTCCCAGCATGCAGCATCCTTGGACACTGGAGGAGTTCGAGCAGGTTCTGTCCCGCCTGTCGAAAGTAGCCGACGTGGACTATCCTTTGAGTTTAACGCTCTACGCTTCCCGCGGCGGCGAGTTTTACTCCTACGCCTACGCCCCGATCTTACAGGGCTTCGGTGGCGATTTGATTGATCGGCGGAGTTATCGCAGGGCCTCAGGGGTGTTGGACGGGCCGCAGTCGGTTGCGGCGATGAAACACTTTCAGTCTTGGTTTCAGAAAGGCTGGAGCCGCCCGGTTTTTGGCCAGATCGATGAGTTCGAGAAGGGCCGGATCGCGCTCTCGTGGGGCGGACACTGGAAATACTCCGAATACCGCAAGGCCTTGGGTGACGACCTCGTCCTGATGCCGCTGCCTGACTTCGGCCGGGGCATCAAAACCGGGATGGGTTCGTGGAGCTGGGGCATATCGAGCACCTGCCACCATCCGGATGGAGCGTGGGCCTTTCTCGCCTATCTCATGTCCACGGAGCAGATCCTCAAGCTCACCACAGCCAACGGCGCGGTGCCCGCCCGCTACTCGGCTCTCGCGCAGTCCCCGCTCTATCAAGCCGACGGACCTTTGTCGGTTTTTGCCGAGCAACTCAGCGCGGGATGCGGTGTGCCGCGCCCGGCCACGCCCGCCTACGGCAAGCTCCGCCGGGAGTTCGCGGAGGCGATTCTGACCATCGTTGGCGGTGGCGACGTGCAAACCGCGTTGAGCAAGGCCGCCCATGCCTTCGACGAGGACATAGTCCAACACCGGGGTTATCCCGAGCCCTGATCATGAAGCTGGGCATCAAGAAAAAGCTCCTGCTCGTGCTGGCGGGGAGCCTGATGCTGACCGCTGCGCTGCATGTGGTGCTGGCGTCGTATTTCACCAATCGACAAAACCAAGAGGCCGCCTTCGCCGCTCTTGATCGCGATTTGCTCGCGTGGCAAAACGACCTCGAAGATCTGACGCTGCAACTGAAGGAAAGCGCGCTGGCGACGGTGAGCGATTCCGTGGTCTTGAACCAATTGGCCGAACTCGCGGACCTCCGTTACGCGACCAAGGTGAATGGACCGAGAGATGAAGTGAAGGCGCAGGGCTACATCAAATCCGTCTCCATTAACCGCCTCCGGCTCGTGTTGCGCACCAGCGGCTTTTCAAGCGTGGCGGTCTATAGCGAAGGGAAGTTGAGCCACTACGCTTCGCCCTCCGAAGCAGGCATGATGATCGTTCGGAAAGGGAGGACCGAGCAGCCGGTGTGGCTCCGGGCCTCGGCCGACGCCAAAGGAAGCGTGCATGGTCAAAATTGGCCCGCGTGGGAAGAGGGCCGACCACCGCAGGGCCTCGCCGACTTCCTGCCCGAGTTGAACGAGCCGATCGTCTCTTTCGATTTCCCCGATGCGGACAACGCGGTCATCCAGATTGCCGTTCCTGTTGAGGCGGTTTTCGAGGAGTTTTTCACCGACTCGGTGATCGAGCCGCGGGCGCGGTTCCTTTCCGGGCTGTCGATTGCCGGTTCGGTCACACGCCAGGGAGCGGGCCCGCCCGGCACTCCGCCAACCCCCTTTTCCTTGGTGATCTTTCGCAAGGTAATCGATCGCGCCGCCTTGAAAAAAATCGCGGGAAAAACAGGGAAGTATCCCGCGCTGTTCTCCCCGGATGGGCGTCACCGGCAGCAGCTCACCGACTTCGATATGATTTCGGAGGGCCTCTTGAAAAAAACGCAAACGACGTTGCCGGGCCTGCAGGGTTCAGTCCTCAAACAAACCGTCGGCACCGCCAGGGGATCCTTTTATGCCGCGTTGCGACCTTGGGTCTTCGAGGGACAGCCACGCTTGATCCTCAGTCTGGCTGCGTCGCGGGAAGTCACCCTGAGCAACATCCGGCAAACGGTGTCGGCCGTTTTGGCGATCACCGGGTTGACGCTCCTGCTGAGCCTGAGCTTGGGGACATTTATGGTGGGTCGTTTGACTGATCCGGTCATCGCACTCACGGAGGCGGTGAAGGAGTTTGGACATCGAAGCCGGGTGGGTGCCACTGCCGGCCCCGTTGGGCAAACCGCCATCCAGAAACTTTGGCCCATCTCCCTCGAAGCCCGTGACGAAGTTGGCGATTTGGCCCGGGCGTTCAGCGCGATGATCGCGGAACTCCGCCAGACGCTTGAGACCTTGGAACTGCGGGTGTTGGCGCGCACCGCCGAACTGCGGCAGCAGAAGCGTTATCTGCGGACGCTCATCGACACGTTGCCCATGCTCGCCTGGTTCAAGGATACGCAAAGCCGCTTTCTTGCCGTCAACCAGATGGCCGCCATGGCCTGCGGGCGCACACCGGAGGAGGTGCTCGGAAAATCGGATCTGGATGTCTGGCCCCGGTCTCTGGCGGAGGCCTATCGGGCCGACGACGCAGAGGTGATGGCGACGGGCCAGCGCAAGACCACGGAGGAGCGCGTCGCCCACGTGAACGGAGCTCAGTGGATGGAAACCTACAAGGCGCCGGTGGTGGATGAAGACGGCACGGTGCTCGGCACGGTGGGTGTTGCCCGCGACATCAGTGCGCGCAAGGCGACTGATGCGGCCCGTGAGTTGGCGCTGGCCGAGGCGGAGCGGTTGGCCCGCGTGCGCAGTGAATTCCTCGCGCAGATGAGCCACGAACTGCGCACTCCGCTGAACGGAATTTTGGGCTACGCTCAGATCTTGCAGCGCGACAAAACGCTGGGCGAGCGACAGCTGATGGGACTCGTCGTCATCCAGCAAAGCGGCGAGCACTTGCTCACCCTCATCAACGACATCCTCGATTTCGCCAAAGTTGAAGCCGGCAAACTGGAGCTTATCCCGACCGACGTCCCGCTCGCGCATTTCCTGCGCGTCATCGGAAACATCATCAACGTAAAGGCCGAGCAGAAGGATCTGATCTTCATCGTGGAAGCCGCTCCGGATTTACCGGCCGGAATCCGCGCCGACGAGAAACGGCTGCGTCAGGTTTTGCTCAACCTGCTGGCCAACGCCGTGAAGTTCACCGAACGCGGGCAGGTGACCTTGCGGGTGCGCGCCCTGTCGCCCACACGGCTGCGCTTTGAGGTCCAGGACACGGGAATCGGCATCGGCCCGGACGCGTTGAAAAACCTCTTCCATCCCTTCGAGCAGGCGGGCAGCGCCCAGCAGCGGGCGGGAGGGACGGGCCTGGGTCTGGCGATCAGCCGTCAATTGGTGCGACTCATGGAGAGTGATATTCACGTCGAGAGTCAGCTCGGCCAAGGCAGCACATTCTGGTTCGAACTGGAGGCGCCCGTGGTGGTGTCGCCATGGGAATCGCCCGTTACGGAAGGCCTCGTCAACGGTTACCTCGGCCCGCGCAAACGAATCTTGGTCGTGGATGACTTGGCAGAAAACCGGGGCGTCGTGATGGCCATGTTGGGCCAGCTCGGCTTCGACTTGGACGAGGCCGTGAATGGGCGCGACGGGTTGGAGAAAGCCCACGCCCTGCGCCCGGATTTGATTCTGATGGATATCATCATGCCCGAGATGGGCGGGATGGAAGCCACCCGCCGGATTCGCGAGTCGGCGGATTTGAAAGACGTGCCTGTCATCGCGGTGTCCGCCAGCGCCACCGATCACGATGCGAAAGACTGCCTGATGGCGGGGGTAAACCGGTTCCTGCCCAAGCCCATTGTCATGGGCAGTTTGTTGGAGGAGCTGCAGCACCTGCTAAAACTCACTTGGACTTACGAGCCATTGCAGGAGGACGCGTTGCCCGAACGGGGCGACACAGGCCCGCTGGTGGTGCCACCGGCACAGGAAATCGAGAGGTTGTATCATCTGGCGCGAAGGGGCCGCATGCACGACATCCTGCGCTGGGCCGATCACGCGGCTGGCCTCGACGCCCGCTACGAACCCTTCGTCAACCGGCTCCGCGGTTTGGCCAAAGCCTATCAATCCAAGGCGATCCTCAGTTTTGTTGAGCAACACATGAAAGCCGGCACGGATTAATCAAAGCTCCCTAAAAGAGCACCGGGGATTTTCCTATCCGGCTTCGGCGCGACCCGAGCCCCACATGAGTTCTCAACCTTGGCCTTGTAGCGGAATGCTCTATACAACTCCCCATCCGGGATGACGGGGGTAATGCCACTGACTATCTTGGGTGTCCTCGCGTGGATTACCAACTGGGCCGGCGTAGAGTGCCCGATGGCCAAAGGGAGCCGCTTTTATATCATCAGATTTAGCTTAGGATTGAAATGTAGGAGCCTGCTCGCAGGCGATAGTTTGAGGTGGCACGGGCATCTTGCCCGTGGGTTCGGGCCATGGGCGGGACGCCCATGCCACTTCGGAAATCGCCTGCAAGCAGGCTCCTACCTTCGGCATCTGTGCCTCCTTTTGGCCACCATCATCTTGGCCGCGTGCGTTGGCATCAACGCCGATGCCCAGACGCCTCCCTCCGCGCCCATCGTCATCAGCGCCTGGACGCATGAGGCGTCCACCACGCCCGAGTTTGCCCTGCTCAAGCAGGCGGCGGAAACCTTCAACCGCCGGCAATCGACCTATAGGGTCGAGATATACCCGTCCTTTTCGAAAGATTACGAACAACGTGTGCTCAATGCCGCGGCGACCGGCACCCTGCCATCCCTCTTGGAACTCGACGGTCCGTTCCTCTACGCGTTCGCCTGGCCGGGTTATCTACAGCCGATTGATAAATTCGTTTCACCGGAGTTATTGAAAGACTTTTTGCCATCGATCATCGCCCAGGGAACCTATGAAGGCCGGCTTTACAGCTTGGGCCTGTTCGACTCAGGTTTGGCGTTGTGGGGTAATCGTCGTTACCTGGCCGCCGCTGGCGTGCGCATTCCCTCCGTCAAGGCCCCTTGGTCACTGGAGGAGTTCGAGCAGGCCTTGGACCGCCTGACGAAATTGGCCGACGTGGACTACGCCTTAAGTTTAACCCTCTATGTCTTCGCCGGCGGCGAGTTCCATTCCTATGCTTATGCACCGATATTACAGGGCTTCGGTGGCGACGTAATCGATCGACGGGATTATCGGAGGGCCACCGGGGTGTTGGATGGACCGCAATCGGTTGCGGCGATGAAGCGTGTGCAATCTTGGTTCGAGAAAGGCTGGACGCGGCCCGTTCTCGACCGGACTGACGACTTTGACACGGGCAGGACGGCCCTCGCTTGGGGCGGACACTGGAAATATTCGACTTACCAAAGGGCCTTGGGCGAGGACCTCATCTTGCTGCCATTGCCGGACTTTGGGCACGGCATAAAAACCGGCATGGGCTCTTGGAATTGGAGCATCACCAGCACCTGCCGCCATCCCGACGGAGCGTGGGCGTTTCTCTCCTACCTCATGTCCACGGAGGAAATCCTGAAGTATACGAATATCAACGGAGCGGTGCCGGCGCGCTACTCGGCGCTGGTGCTCTCGCCCAACTATCGAGCCAACGGGCCTCTCTCGGTGTTTGCGGAGCAACTCGGCGCCGGGTGCGGCGTGCCGCGTCCGGCCACGCCTGCTTATTACACACTCCGCAGCGAGTTTTCGGAAGCGATCCTCTCCATCGTGGCCGGTGGCGACGTGCAGACCGCGTTGAGCAAGGCCGCCCGAAACTTCGATGCGGATGTCGCCCGGCACCGGGGCTACCCGGAGCCTTGACCCGGCCCGCCAATCATGAAGATGGGCATCAAGACAAAGATCCTGCTCGTCTTGGCGGGAAGCCTGATACTGACGACCGCGCTGCACGTGGCGCTCGCCTCCTATTTTACCGATCGGCAAAACCAAGAGGCCGCCTTTGCCGCCCTTGATCGGGATTTACTCGGTTGGCAGAACGAACTCCAGGATCTGACGCTGCAACTCAGGGACAGCGCGCTCGCGACGGTCAGCGACTCCGTGGTCTTGGACCAATTGGCGGAACTCGCGGAGCTCCAATTCACCCTCGAGGACACCATCGACCGACAAGGCTCGTGGGAGACCGCGAAGACCCAGGCGTATATCAAATCCGTCTCCATCAATCGCCTGAGGCTGGTGCTGAAAACCAGCGGGTTTTCGAGCGTGGACGTTTATACCGACGGTAAACTGAGTCATCACGTTTCCGACTCTGAAGCCGGGATGATGGTGCGTCGTCGGGAAGGCGCCCAACCCGTGTGGCTCCGTGCCTCGGTGGACTCCAACGGGCGCCTACCCATTCAAAGCTGGCCCGCTTGGGACGAGGGCCGCCCGCTGGCGATTCCCGCTCCGCCGATGGTTAAACAGCTGTCCGTTTCCTTTGCCTTTCCCGAGCCGGGAGACGCCCTCATCCAGATCGCGATTCCCGTTCAAGGCGTCTTCGATGAAATCCTTACCGACTCCTATAACGAACAGCGAAAAACGCGGTATTTTTCCAATTTATCGATTGCCGGCCTGGCTCCGGGTCCGCCGGCCCATTCCCCGCCGGCAAAACCTCCCGTCACCTTCTCCGTGATAGTCTTTAGCCGGACGATCGATCGCATGGTTTTAGAAAAAGTGTCCGGCAAAACCGGCAAGCTCCCCGTGCTGTTCTCCCCGGATGGGCGCCATCGGCAGCAGCTCACCGACTTGAATCTTGTGTCGGATGATCTCCTGCGAAACGCGCAAGCACGCTCGCCGAGCCTGCTCGGCCCGGCCCGGCAACACGCGGTGGTGACCACGAATCACGGTTCTCTTTATGCCGCCCTGCGACCCTGGGTTTTCGAGGGACAGCCAAGACTGATTCTTGGCCTGGCGTCCTCGCGAGACACCACCTTGCAGAATATTCGGCAAACCGTGTCGGCCATCCTGATGATGACCGGGTTGATACTCCTGCTCAGCCTCGGCTTGGGCGGGTTTTTGGTCGGCCGCGTGATCGACCCGATCATCGCCCTCACGGCTGCGGTGAGCACCATCGGGCTCAAGGGCCGGTCTGGCGTAGCCGCCCTGCCTGCAGGCGAGTCCGCGTTCCGAAATCTTCACCCCATCGCGGTCGAAGCTTCCGACGAAGTCGGCGACCTCGGCCGGGCGTTCAACGCGATGATCACCGAACTCCGCCAGACTCTCGAAACCTTGGAACTGCGCGTGCAGGAGCGCACCGCGGAGCTGCGCCAACAGAAACGTTATCTGCGCACGCTCATCGATACGCTGCCGCTGCTCACTTGGTTTAAGGATCCGCAGAGCTACTATCTCGCGATCAATCAAGCCGTGGCCGATGCCTGCGGACGTCCGCAGGAAGAGATCATTGGCAAGTCGGACCTGATGCTTTGGCCCCATGACCTCGCGGAATCCTACCGGGCTGACGATGCGGAGGTGATGGCAACGCGCCAACGCAAGACCAAGGAAGAGCCCGTGGCCGATGTGAAGGGCGGAACGCGCTGGATGGAAACCTACAAGGCACCGGTCGTAGATGAAGACGGCACGGTGCTCGGCACGGTGGGCGTCGCCCGTGACATCAGTGCGCGCAAGGCGACGGAGGCGGCGCGCGAAGCCGCCCTCGCCGAGGCGGAGCGCCTGGCCCGCGTGCGCAGCGAATTCCTAGCGCAGATGAGCCATGAACTGCGCACGCCGTTGAACGGAATTTTGGGTTACGCCCAGATCTTGCAGCGCGATAAAACCCTCAGCGAACGGCAGCTCACCGGGCTCGGCATCATTCAGCAAAGCGGCGAGCACTTGCTGACCCTCATCAATGACATCCTCGATTTCGCCAAAGTCGAAGCGGGCAAACTGGAACTGCTCCCGGCGGATATTTCGCTCGGGGCCTTCCTGCGCGTCATCGCCAATATCATCAGCATAAAGGCGGAGCAGAAGGATCTGATGTTTACGGTGGAGGCGTCCCCGGATCTGCCCGAAGGAATCCGGGCCGACGAGAAACGGCTGCGCCAAGTCCTGCTCAACTTGTTGGCCAACGCGGTGAAATTTACCGATCGCGGGCAGGTGATATTCCGGGTGCGTCCGGTGTCGCCGACCCGGCTGCGTTTCGAAATTCAGGATACGGGAATCGGCATCGGTGCGGACCAGTTGAAGCTACTCTTTCAGCCCTTCGAGCAAGTGGGCCCGTTGCAGCAACGGGCGGGAGGGACGGGCCTGGGCCTGGCGATCAGCCAGCAGTTGGTGCGGTTGATGGGGAGCGATATCCATGTTGAGAGCCAGTTTGGCCAAGGCAGCACCTTCTGGTTCGAACTGGAGGCGGTGCCGGTGGTCGTGCCCGGCGGGTGGGTGCAGCCCGCCAAGGACGGTATCATCACCGGTTACTCCGGCCCGCGTAAACGGGTGTTGGTGGTGGATGATCTGCCCGAAAATCGCGGGGTGGTGGTGGCCATGTTGGAGCAGCTCGGCTTCGAGATGATCGAGGCCGAAAATGGCCGCGAAGGTTTGGAGAAAGTCGGCGCCCTGCACCCGGACTTGATCCTGATGGATATCGTCATGCCTGAGATGGGCGGGTTGGAAGCCACCCGCCGGCTTCGTGAGTCGGCGGAATTCAAAGACGTGCCCATCATCGCGATTTCCGCCAGCGCCTCCGATCACGACACGAAAGAGTGTCTGGCGGCCGGCGTGAATACCTTCCTGCCCAAGCCGATCGTCATGGCCCGATTGTTGGACGAGATCGGCTCCCTCTTGCGAATCACCTGGATCTACGCGTTGGTGGCGGAAGCCGCCGTGCCCGCCGCCGAGACGGGGCCGCTGGTGGCACCGCCACAAGAAGAGATGGAAGTGCTGCACCATCTGGCGCGAAGAGGCCGCATGCACGATATTGTGCAGTGGGCGGATCACGCGGCCGGCCTCGACGCTCGGCATCAACCCTTCGTCAACCGGCTCCGGGCATTGGCCAAGAGCTATCAATCCAAGGCGATCCTCAGTCTCGTTGAGCAACACATGAAACCCGCACAAGCACGATGAATACCGCACCCGAGCTAAAAGAGACGCACCGCCCGAGCATAGGAGGGCACACCCTGTTGATCATCGATGATACGCCGGCCAACTTGGCGGTAGTCGTGGACGGTCTGGAGTCGCACGGCTTCAGCGTGGTGATCGCGCAGGATGGCGAGGAGGGATTGGAACGCGCCCGCTTCGTCGAACCCGATCTTGTTTTGCTCGATGTGATGATGCCGGGATTGGACGGCTTCGAGGTCTGTCGCCGACTGAAGTCTCATCCCAAGACGCGCGACATACCGGTGATTTTTATGACCTCGTTGACGGACATCGCGGACAAGGTGACCGGCTTCCGGGTGGGCGCGGTGGACTACGTGACCAAGCCTCTTCAGATCGACGAAGTGATCGCGCGGGTAACGACGCACCTCGCGATGATCGCCGACCGTAAAGAGACGCAGCACAAGCTGCATTTGCTGACCTACGCACTGGATAAAGTGGGAGAGATTATTCTCCTGATGGAGGGAAACTCGGCCCAGTTTATCTACACCAACGAGGGCGCCGCCCACATCTTGGGTTATGACCGCGCGGAGCTGACGGGAGGCATGGGCATGGCCGATATCGATCCGGCTTGGTCACAGGACGCGTGGATGGGTTTCTGGACCGAACTGTGCGTTAAAGGCACCATGACCTTCGAGGCGACGCGTCGCGCCAAGAGCGGGCGCATCTTCCCGGTCGAAGCCACAGGCAGCTGTTTCGAGTTCGGCGGCCAAGTTTATCACCTGGCGATTTGCCGTGATATTTCCGAGCGCAAGCAGGCGGAGGCGGAAATCTACGCGCTGAACGCCAGCTTGGAGCAACGGGTGCGGGAGCGCACTGCGCAGCTCGAAGCCGCCAACAAGGAACTGGAGACCTTCAGCTATTCCGTCTCGCACGACCTGCGGGCGCCGCTGCGCAGCATTGACGCGTTTAGCCGCATCCTCCTCGAAGATTACAAGGACAAGCTCGACGAGGCCGGGCAGGGCAACCTGGTGCGCATCTACACGGCGAGCCAGCGGATGGGACAATTGATCGACGACATCTTGAACCTCGCGCGCGTTTCCCGAGGGCAGCTGCGGCGCCAGCCGGTTGACCTCAGCCGCATCGCCCGCGCGGTGGCGGAGGCGCTGATGAAGAACGAGCCGGAGCGAACGATCGAGTTCGTCATCGCGCCCAACCTGATGACCGAGGGCGACCCGAATCTGTTGCAGATCACGATGGAAAATCTCTTCGCCAACGCGGTGAAGTTTTCCGGTCCGCGGCCGGTCGCGCGGATTGAGTTCGGCCTGAAGGAGGGCGAGGCCGAACCGACGTATTACGTGCGGGACAACGGCGTGGGTTTCGACCTGGTGTATGCGGACAAGCTCTTCGGCGCGTTCCAGCGGTTGCACACGCAGGCGCAGTTTCCGGGGACGGGCATCGGGCTCGCGACGGTGCAGCGGATCATCCACCGGCACGGCGGCGAGATCTGGGCCGAGAGCGCCCCCGAGCAAGGCGCGACGTTTTACTTCACCCTGCCGAAAGGGGCCGTCGAGGACTGCAAAGGCTCCAGCAGCCAGGCGTAGGCTACTCCGTTAAGTTCTGCTGAAGCGAATCGTGCTCTCCGCGCTGGGGGGGCGCGACTTTTTCAACGGTAGGGCGAACCGTCCCCGGTGAGCCGTCCGTCAACCGCCGGCTCGGCGGGACGCCTCGCCCTACCCAAGGGAGGGTGGCGCCAAGGGTGGAGACTCGACGAGGTCGTCGGGCCGCCGGCGAGCATCCTTGGGCACGACTTAACGGAGTCGTGCTAGAGCGGCTAAGCGGCTACTTCTTCACGCTGAAGTGGACCCCGCTCTGAGCGGCGCAATAAAGGGCAACCATGGGGATGGCCAAGAGGACGAGGGCAGTGTCGCGATAGATGTTGTCCCAGTCATAGCCCTTCTCGGTCGGTTTATCGGCCGGGGCATATTTATACCGCTCGATCTGCTCGGCTTCGGTCAGCTCGGTAAGGGGCTTCTGGCGAGGCGCCGTCTGGCATGCGCTGAGGGAGATCGACAGCAGCACGATCAACGAGATGAGGATGCTGCGCTTGAGCGTTTTCATTAGGGCAGTTCAAATAAAAGCCGTAGCCGTCATGCGATGGGGTGATCGGAAGGTTGGAGCGGCTTCAGGGTTGAGTGGGGGCGGTGGTTTCTCGGCGGGTGACTTGGCCGTCGCGGGACTCGGTTAGCTCGATGACGGGGTGGTCGCCGTCGAGATTTTGAATGACGAGTTCCTGGATGCGTCCGTCGGTCAGTTCAACGCGCAGGCGGTTCGGGCCGGTGGCCACTGCGGTCTTAACCAAGCGGCGGGTTTCGTAGGGTTCGAGCAACGTGAGGAACTGCGCGGTCGTGCCGTGGGAACGCACCGAGATGGTTTTGCGCGTGTTCTCTTCGTCGCCCACCGGCCAGTCGCCGCCCACGGTCGCCTTGAAGCGCACCGCGTTCAGGCCGACGAGGCTGACGGTGATCACCGCGGGCTGGGCCGTGTCCTTCGGCTCGGCGGGCGTGGCGCGGGTGTAGGCTTCCCCGGCGATGACGATTGGGCCGCCTTCGTAGTCATGGTCGGGTTGCGGCGTGGGGATCACGTTTTTCGGGGTGGCGGTGAGGGTCGCGAGCGGCACTTCGCGTCCGTCGGCGGTGACGAGCACGGGGTTGCCCCAGAATAGGGTGTTGCGGGTTTTGTCACTGCGCTTGGTGACCGTGCGTAGTTCCATCGTGGTGACGCTGCGCACGTCCACGTCCACCGTGCCGGAGCCGAGCATCCAGGCACCGAAGGTGTCGGTCGCGAGGGAGCGACCGTCGCCGAGCACGTCGTAGGTGAGCTTTTTGTTTACGTTCCATGCTTCGGCGTAGCGGCCGAGGAGGATTTCGGGGTTCTGCGGCCAGAGGATGTGTTCGTCGATGCGGAGGTCGCCGGGGATGGACTCGGAGGACTTGCCGCCGGTTTCGAGGTTCTTGTCCTTGTCGATGCGGTGGAGGGATTCGACGCGCAGCGGAGCAGTGCCTGTGTAGCGGTTGACGTCGGTGATGAACTGACCGCTGCCGAGCGGGCTGGTGTCGAACTGGGCTTGGTGCCCGAGCGAGCGGAGGCCCGGGGTATCGACGAGGCGGGCGCCGCGCAGGTGGAGCAAGTTGTCGTAGGTGTGCTCGTGTTCTGCGCGGAGGTCGTCGGCGAGGACAACGTAGTCGTCAGTCACGATGATCGCGCGGCGTTGGCGCACGGGTTCGCTGTAATCGGTGACGTCGGCGGGCTTCGGGTGATCGACGGGAATCGGCACGTAGGGCAGGTCGCCGGCTTTCACTTTGGCGAGTTGGTCATAGCCGCCGAAGTAGGGTGGGTTGGACCAGCGGGCGACGGTCTCGGCGGCGACGGCCTGCATCATTGCGCCGCTGTGGAAGAGGAGCTGCGTGCATTCGCGCGGCTCCTGTTGCTTGGCGTCCACCACGACCATGTTGTGCGAGAGGGAGGGCTGGACCCACCACTTATACATGTAGCTGGGGTAGCCGAACCAGGAAGTCTCGGGGTGATAGAAACTACGGCCGTGGCGCATGAGCGAGAGCAGGCTGATGCGGTCGAAGTGGCCGTGGTAGCTGCCGTGGGTGCCGTATTTGAAGGCGGCCTGGATCTGTTCGGACGGCGCACGGTCGGGCGTCTGCGAACGGAGCACGGCGATGCCGGCGTTTTCGGAGAAGCTGGAGCGGGTGAAGAGCGTAGGCGTGTCGGTCGGGAGGTCGGGCACGCCGTAAACGAGATCACGTTTGCCGCCCTGTTTGATGATCGCGGCGTAGGCCGGATCGCGGAAGGCATAGTAGGCGAGTTCGAAGGGACCGCCGCCGACGGTGTCCTCGTGACCGTCGCCCATGCCAAACATCACACCCCGATAGTCGGGATAGGGCGTGATGCCGTCCCACATCTGTTTAATCGTGGTGGTGTGGGTGCGGGCGGGGCCGTATTTGCCGAACGCCATGCCTTGGAAGTTTTGAAATTCGAAGGGGCGCAGGCCGACTTTGTGGGTGAGGGCGACGGGGAATTTCTGGTTGAGGAAGTCGATGCCGAAGGCGCGAGCGGCGAGGCCGACCTTGGTGAAGGCCTCGGCGCAACCGAGGTTGTAGGAGAGGGCCATCTCATACCACCAGCCATCGTTCATCATGCCATAGCGAAGGTGGTCAACGATGCCGCAGGGCTCGTCCATCAGGGCGTTGAAGAGGTCCAAATCCTGGATGGCCAGCGCGCAGAGGGCGGCGGGCGAGAGGTTGAACACGGTCCAGTTGGAGATACCGCCATCCCCCATCATGCCGCGGGTGACACCGATATAGAGGCGGAAGGTGGTTTCGATGAGCTGGCGGTTTTCGGCGCTGAGCACGCCGGCTTCCACGGCGGCCTCGTAGGCCTCGACGCATCCTTCAAAAAGGCCGCCTTCCTGCGGGATGTTTTGGCTGTTGGCGTGAAGAGTGCGCGGATAACCGGTCGCGGGATCAGCGAGGCGGCGCAGGAACAGCGCGGCTTTGTCGATGAAGGCGCGGTCTCCGGTGAGGCGCCAGGCGAGCACGCATTTGCGGAGATCGCCTTCAGCGTAACCTGCGAAAACGGACAACCTGCCTTCGGGCGAGCGGTTGTTGGGATAGGCAACGGGGACCTGCCATGCGGTGGCTTTTTTGATGACGTCGTCGGCCTGTTCACGCGCCCACGGGAAGCGATCAACCTTGGCGCGCACGGCGGCCCAGCCGGTGGCGTCGTGGACGAGGAAGGGGAACGGCACGCGTTGGAGCGTCGTGAGGACGAGCTTCTGCGGCTCGGCGTCGCCGGCCTGCGAGGTCGCGACGAGGATCTGGTCTTCGCGTGCGCCGGCCGGGGCGCCGGCGGGAACAGTGACGCGCACGAGGGCGGTGCGGCGTTCGCCGGGTTGGAGGAGGGCGAGAGTGGCGGGGGTGACGGTCGCGGCCATGGCTTCCCAGCCGGTGCGCTCAAAGGAGAGGGCGAAGGATCGCGATATGTCACCGCAGTTGGTGATTGTGATGGGATACTCGGCGGCTCCGTTGACGTCGGCGGGGCGCGACTTGATCGGGCTGGCGAGGCTCACGACATCGGCGAGCACGAGGCGGAGGTTGCGCAACGTTACGCGACCGGCGGGTTTGCTGCCCTCGTAGCGGCCCTGGATTTCGAGGGTTTGGATGAATTGAAGAAAGTCCTGCTGGCCGCGGTTGTAGTCGAACGAGGCGAACGGGACGGTGACGGTGTGCCAGCCGGCCGGGTTGCCTTCGATGCGGATGTGGGTGGAGGCGTGGTCGAGCTGGTCGTTGCGCGGCTGGTCGGGCGGGATGCGCAGGGTGAGATCGGCGACGAAGGCGTCGCTCTTGCGGTCGAGTTTCACCTCAAAACGAATTCCGTGCCACGGACGCACATCGAGGACGCCGTCGAACTCCATCTCGTAATCGGTGGGACGGTGCCAGCCCTTGGGGCCGGCGGGGACTTGGAAGACGGCGATGCCGGGCAAGGTGAGTTCGGCAGTGTGCGCGTCGGCCTTGGCCAATCCGGTCCATTGCCGATCGAAGCCGATGGCCTGGCTCGCGGTGGTCGGCACGGCGGGAATCGCCGATTGGGCGGAGAGCGTCGCGGGAGCGGCACTCAGGAAGAGGGTGGCGACGAGAAGGGCGTGGGAAACGTGGAGGGGCATCGAGGAGACGCTGGGAGGCGTCGCCGGATGACGGGCTAAACCCGAGCCCGTTTCAAGGCTGCGGAGCGGGCGCGGAGAGACTGCGAAGGTATTGCTCCACCAAGGGCGCGTATTCAGGCGGAGTTTTATCCACTTCATTTGGGGACAACGCCTCGCGCTCCTTTTTGACAAGCTGGCCGAGCACCATGGCGGTGACCGGCGGCAAGGTGTCTTTCGGGGGGATCATATTGGGCGAATCCTTTTCCTTGGGCACTCCGCCGGTGCCACCGTCCTTTTCGTCTTGGTCGTCGCTGGTTTTATCGGACTCGTTGCCTCTATTATCGCCTTGGCCCTGGCCGCCGCTGCCTTCTCCGTCGCCTTCACCCTCTCCTTCGCCATCGCCTCCGCTGCCCGAGCCGCTGCCGGAGCCCGATTTGGGGCATTTTTTGAGAGCCTCTTCCAGCAGCGCGATGGCTCCGTCTTCGGCGGGCACGGCACCGCCGGGGTTGCTGCCGGGTTTGAGGGAGGTCGAGGCCTCCTTCATCTTTTTGCAGGCTTTGCCGACACGGTCGGCGGCTTCGGGACTGATGCACGCGAGGAGTCGCTGAAGAACCGCGGTGCGATCTTCGATCCGGTCCTGACGCTCGGCCAAGGTGAGCTGATCGGTTTTCTTGCCGTCGGTGTCGACACGCAGGGTGCGTTCGTCGGCGAGGAGTTGCTTGAGCAGCTTTTTGGCGTCCTTGCCGATGAGATTATTCGGCTCAACGAGGAGCACCTCATCGAGGAGTTGGGATAAATTTCGCTCAACGTCCTTCTGGCAGCTCACGGCGTTGAGGAGTGGACCGGCGCGCGTCGCGGCCGTGGCGGCTTGGGCAATGGACGCGGTGGAGGTGACGCGGAGCGCCTTGTTCACGGCGGGCGTCGCGGGAGTGGCGGAGGTTTGGTCGGGCCAGTCGGGCGGAGTGATCGCGACGGAGCGGGCGATGATGGCGAGTTCTTGTTCGAGGGCGGCCTGCTCAATGCCGTCCACCGAGTAGCGGCGGCGGTCGGAACCGGCGAGCGTGGCGGGATCATCGGCGAGCGTGGCCAGTGTCGTGGTCTGGCGCACGTTGGTCATCTGACGGGCGAGCAGCGCGGCGATGTGGCGCAAGAGCCGGGTCTGCGCCTCGGCAGGCGAGAATTGGGCGGAGGAATCTTTAAGCGCGAGTTCGAGGGCCTTTTGCCAGGCGTAGGCGGCGACCAACGCGTCGCGGCGAGTGGCGTCGGTTGACGCGTCGGTGGCGGCCTTGAGCTCAGCCGCGATCGGAACGAGGTGGGTTTCACGAGTCTGGCCGAGCGTGTCGGAAAACGTGGTGATGGGCGCGGCTGCGGGTTGGTCGAGTTGGTTCAACTCGGCCTCGGCGCGGATTTGGGCGAGGTCGTCGCGGATTTTCCCGGCATGTTTGGCAACATCTTCGTTGGCTCGTATGGAGTGTGCGGCGGCGTCAGCCACGTCGTCGGCGTGAAGCGACGGGGATGCGGCGAGGCTAGCAATGATCGCGAGACGTGCGGCGCAGGAGGGGAATCGCGGGGGCTTCATGGGGATTTAGGGGGCTGGCGCGGTGGCCGCTGCGGACGGGAGTGGCGGCGGGGGAGGCGGGGCGTCGCGCAGGAGGGCTTCCTCGGTTTCGAGGGCGGTGCGGGCGTGGCGGTCGGCGAGGTCGTCAATCGCTCCGGCACGGTTGCGACTGCGGGTGAAGAGCTCATCGGTTTTGGCCTCGGGCGTGACGATGAGAACGAACTGGCGGCGGGTCATGCGCATGCCGGGACCGGTCAATCGGTTGTTGTCCTTGGCCTCGGCCCAATACTCGACGAGTCGATTGACCTGCCAGACGAACGGCTGGAGGGAGAAGTCGAGCTGCTGGTGGAACCGGTGATCTTCGGGCGCGGGATCGAGCAAGAAGGGCGAACTCTGCGTCTTAAAGAGCATCGAATCTTCCTTGGTGTCTTCCTCCGGCAACGGGCGGAAATACAGCGTGAGTTGGTCGAGGCCGAAGTCGTCCTTGGCTTTGACGATCCAGTCGGGCCGGGCGCGCAGCGTGATGCTCATCAGCTTCTCGCGTGGCCACACCCACGAGACCTCGGGTGGTTTATCCGGGATGATCTCGATGGGGTGGATCGTGTCGTTGCGCGAGGCCACGCCGTCCGCGTCCACGAGGTGGAGCGACCAGCCGAAGAGATCTTTGGCCGGGATGGGAATGACCGCCTCGATATGAGTGCGCGTGGCGTCGAGCGTGCCTTCGATGGAGCCGTCCACTCCGCGGAGCAGAACGGTGGCGGTGCGGAGCGGCGCGCTGGCGGTGGCGCGGATCACGAGTTTGCTGCCAGCGAGAATCGCCACCGAATCAGGATCGAGGGCTTGGGGCGGGAGTTTGGTGTAGGCCGGATAAAGCGCCTCGCAGGCGAGTTCGGTGACGACCGGTGGATTTCTTACCGTGACGGTGAACTCTTCTCCCCGTCCGTCGCCGAGCACGAACCGGTAGCGGAAGCTCTGCTGCGCGCCGGGCACGGTGACCTTGAAAACACGTGGGCTCACTTCAGGCGCGTCCAAGGCGAATGCCTGCGCCCCGCTGTTCGACAACGCCAGTTCAACGCGTCCGCTGGCTGGATGGAGACGGCCCGCCCGGGCGCTCAACTTCACTTCGTCGCCCGTCGCCACGAAGAGGTTGCGGGTGATCGGTTCGACGAGGGTCTTCGAGGGGCGCGGCACCGGGAGCAGGACGATCCGTTGCAGGAGCGCGACGGAGGAGTCGCCGCCGATCACGCCCAGCGTGAGCGTGGCGACGACGACGAGCGCCGTCACAAACGCGGCGAGGCCGGCGCGGCGGAGCGGAACGACCATGCCCAGATCGAGGTGGGCGGAGCGTTTATCCGCGTCGGCGAGGACGAGTGCGACGAGTTGTGGCGAGCCGCTCGTCGTGAGTTCGCCGCCCTCGGCCAACTCGGCGGCGGTGAGTAATCCCTGACCGAGTTGCGGCCAACGGCGTTCGACGAGGCGGGCCATGTCCACGGTGCCCAGCCGCACGCGAAACGCATGGTGCAGGAGGCTCCAGTAAATCCCCGCAAGCGCCGTGAGATCGACCACGAGGAGCGCGGCACGCGCGAGCCAAGGCAGACCGAACCACCAGTCCGCGAGGCCTTGAGCCACGATGAAAACGCACGCGAGGCCAACGGCGAGCGCGAGGCCGAGTAGGAGCGCGACGCGCCGGTGACGGCGACGCAGGGATTCCAGTCGCGTGGCGAGCGAAGCAGGGAGCGGCGGTGCGCCGGTGGCGGGCGTGGCGGCGGGCGCGAGCCGCGGCCAGCGCGGACGGCAGGCGTGGATCACGCGGTTGCGCGCGGAGTGGACGAAGGCGTTCAAGGGCGCGCGCAGGTTCATTTGAGTTCGGCCTTTCGACGCCAGAGCCATTCGGCGCAGGCGGTGAGCACCATTAAAGCGAGGAGTGTGGGGGCGAGGGTGAGCGGGACCTTTTTATAGGTGATGAGCGGGGCGGTTTCGGCGGCGATCAGGCCGGGCAACTGGTGCAGGTCTTCCTCGCGCAGGAATTTCCCGCCTGCGGCGGCGGCCATCGTGCGGAGCGTGCGTTCGTGCAGCGCGATGTCCCCTAGCTCGACGCTCGACGATTTTACGCGGAACGGCGCTTCGGCGTCGGCATCGGACGCGAGTGAAACGACGTAGGTGCCTTCTGAGGCTGCGGGTGTTTCGCCTGAGAACTCGCCCGGCCGGCCGGCGACCGGAGCGAGGCGAACCGAGACGGGCGCGGCGACGGCTCCGGCAGTTTTCATGCGCACGGTGGCGGTGAGCTCGGGCGCGTTGAGCGGAGTGAAGTCGGCATTGAGGGCGCGGGCGGTTATGCGGATGTGTTCACCCGGGAAATACTCGGCGCGTTCGAGCCTGAGCTGGGTGCGGGCGGAGGAACCCGGCTCGCGACGGGCGGAGATTGACTGGAGGATCTGCACCCAGAGCTGGGCGTGGTATTTTTCACCGAGGTTGGCGCGCCAGCGGTAGGTTTCGCCGATGCCTACATAGAGGGACTGACCCGCGCCGTAGCGTTGCGTGGCAAGTGCAGTCGGGAGCGGATCGCCGGGGCGGCCTGAGTCGGGGCCGGTGAGCAACACCAGTGCGCCGGGGCGGGCGGGGCCGGCGGGGACGATCCAGTGGACGCCGGGAAACTTGTTCCAGAGCTCGACGTTGGTGCGGGTGTTGTCGGAGAGGCGAAGTAGGGGCGAGGCGGCGCCGGCGGGTGTCAGCGAGAGGGGAATCTCGACGTTACCCGCGGGCGTGGTGCCGCCGGGAGTGACGGGCAAGACCGGTTCGAGCGGGGTGCCGCGATAGGTCTTGGCGTTGAGATTATCGCCGGCGAGGAAGACGAGGCCGCCGCCGAGTTGATCGACCCACTCATGGAGCAGGTTGAGGCGGGCATCGCCCAGGTCGCGAGGAGCGACGTCGCCCAGAATGATCACGTCGTTGCCCAAAAGGCTGGTGCGGTCGGCGGGCAGTGCTGGAAGGAACGGGGAATCGGGCAGCGAGGTCAGGCCGGGGTCGCCGTGGAGCAGCACGCATTTGACGCGCACACGGCGGTCGCGCTGGAGCATCTCGAGGAGGTATTGGAAATCCCAATTCGGCTCACGCTGAACGAGGAGCACGTTGATCTTCGGGTCGAGGACGCGGAGGCTGGCGGTGAGGCTGTTGTTCGTTTTGACCGCTTCTTTCGCGAGGGGGGCGATCACGGCGGAGAGTTCCACTTCGCCGAGCTTTTCGGGGACGAAAGAGAACTTCCACTCCTGCTCGCCGTCGGTGCGGAAATCGACGCGTTCCTCGGCGATGAGCAGGTCGCCGGCCTTCACGCGCAGGATCGATTGCAGGCCGATCAAGCCTTGGGTGCGGAAGCGGACGGTGATGTTGACCTTCTCTTTCACCGAGGTGGCGGCGGGTGCGGTCAGCTCGGTGAGGATGATGTCGGGCGGGGCGCTCACGCCGACGCCGTAGATGAAGAGAGGAACGTCGTCGGCTTGCGCGGTGCGGGCGATCTCGATGGGCGAACCGCCTTCGTTGTTTGCACCGTCGGTGATGACGAGGACGCCGGCGACGGATTGGCTGCGGGCTTTCGCGAGCACGTCGCGCAACGCATTGCCCAGTGCGGTGGCGTCATCGCGGTAACTGACGGCGCGGAAGAAGGCGGCGCTTTGCGACAGGGTGAGCGACTCGCCTCCGGCGCTCGGTGCAAGTGAACCGAGGTCGGTGAGTTGCCGTCCGAAACCGTAGAACGCGAGGTCGGCGCTGGCGTGGAGTTTGGGCCAGAGCGCGAGGCGCGGGTTGGCGGCGAGTGAGGTCAGCAGATCGGCGCGGGTGGGTTGGAGGGCGGAGTCGGTGCCGGCCTTGGCATTGGCGCTGGCGGGAGGGGTTTGGCGCAAGCCGCCCGTCGGGTCCACGAGGCCGGCGGCAAGGGCGGCGCGTGCGCGGTCGTCGTCGGTTTCGCGGCGGTCCGAGATGGTCATGCTGCGGCTGGTGTCGAGCAACACGAGCAGAGGGCGCCGGGTGGTTTCCTTCTTCGGGATGATCAGGACGGGGCGGACGAGGAGGAGCAGCAAGACGGCGATCAGTAGCAGGCGCAGCACGGTCAGGCTGATGCGGGTGAATCGCGAGGTGCTGCGGGCAAAGGCCGTGTAGCTCCACGCGACGAGTAGCGCGAGCAGGGCGAACAGCCAGCCGGCAGTCGTCCACGCGATGCCTTCATGGCCGAGGGAGTAGGCGAGCGCGCCGTCGGTGGGCTTTTCTCCGGAGAACAGGAGGTGAATCAACGTCTCCATGGTCAGGCTTTGGCGCGGCTGAAGTAGTGGGCGAAGGCGGTCTCGATCAGCGCCAGCACGAGCGCGGCGAGGGCGAACGCGGCCCAGAGTTCCTTGCCGGGCACGCGGGTGTCGGGTGCGTTGGTCGAGGCGGCGGGTGCGGTCGCTGCGGCGGTTGGCGAAGCGGCTGCGGGTTGCGGAGCGGTTAACGCGGCGAGGTCGTTCGCGGACAGAGTGGCGGGATCGGACTCGGAGGGATCGGCCTGCACGGCGAAGACGGCGCGAGGACGGGTTTCGTCGCTGACGAAGAGTCGGTAAACGCCGGCTTGAGTGGTGTCGTCGTAGCGGAGCGTGGCGGCTTGCGAGGACGAGGTCTCAACCTGACCGGCGGCGATCCGGTTGGTTTCGTAGGGACGCTGAACCGAGACGGGCGCGTCGGCGGCGTCGGCTTGGACGGGGGAGGAGAACGCCTGGCCGGGCGAAAGGTTCAGGCCATCGCCCAGTTCACCGCTGGAGTGCAGGGCGAGACGCAGGAGCAGCGGCACGAACGCGGGGTGGAGCGGGAGCGTGGTCCAGATCGGCGTGGCGGTGCTGCTGAACAGGATCACGCGACCGCGGCCCACGAGGCGTTCGATCACGGCGGGCTCGCCGTTCCCGTAGCGCACGACGACTTGGGTTGCGCCATCGTCGAGAGCGCCGTCGGCAAGGATGAGCGGGAAATATTTGGAGACGCCGACCGAGCCGAGGTGGCCGGACGCAGGATCGTTCCAGAGTGCGGTGAGCGGGTGCGGGTAATCGTGGCTTTGCCAGGCGAGGATTTTGTTCTGCGTCACGGGCGTGCGCGCGGGCACGAGTTGCGCGGGGAGCAGAGCCGTGAGGTTAGCATCGTGGTTGAAGAAATCGACGTCGGTGGCGGGACCGGGAAACACGACCAAGGTGCCGCCGGCGGTGACGTGGCTGCGGAGGTTAGCTGTCTCGGCAGCGGTGAGGCGGGCGACGTTGCTCAGGAAGACCAAGGGGAAACCATCGAGCGTGGGTTTGGTGAGTTCGTCGGGGGCGGCGACGGTGGCTTGGATGAAGTGATGGCCGGCTTCTTCGGGCAACACGGGCACGAGCGCCCGCGAGAGGAAAAAGCCGTCGCGCATGGCGCGGTCAGCCGGGACCGTGCCTTCGACGACGAGTGCGTGGAGGCGCGGGATCACGTGCATCGCGAAGGAGCGACGGTTGTCGAACGCGAGCAGGTCGGGAGGCAGGCTGGCCGTGACGCTGTGCGGACCGGGGGTGACGAAACGGGCATTGAGTGTGACGACGCGTGATGCGCCGGGTTCGAGGCGGTCGATCGCCGTTTCGGCGACCGGGGCCTCGTCGTCCACCGCGAGCTTTATGGTGATGCCCGCAACGGAGGCGGAACCGCGATTGGCGACTTCCGCGAGGAAGTGTGTGGGTTGATCGACGGCCACGACGGCGGTTTGCGGACGGAGGGAAATGAGGGCGAGGTTGGCTCCGGGCGCGTCACCGGTGACGTGGACGTCGAAGACGATCTGGGGCGATTCGGCGAGGAGTGCGCGCAGGGCGGCGAGCTGACGCCAGGCGGTGAGTTGGTTGTCGGTGAAGACGACAATCTCGCGACGACCGACCGGGTTTTTATTGAGGAGATCGACGGCGGCTTTGATCGCGGGAAAGAGATCGGAGCCGCCGTCGGTGAGCTGGGCGGCGGCGAGGGTGGCGCGCACGTGAGCGAGATCGCTGGTCGGACGCGCGACAGCCCGACGCACATGGTCGGTCGCGAGGAAAAGGGCGTTGGCGGAGCCGGGAGTTTGCGCGGCGAGGAGATGGTCGGCGTCGGCCTTGGCGAGGTCGAAGCGGGTGCGCAGGCCGTCGCTGCGGCCCATGCTGGCGGATTGGTCGAGGATGAGAACGCGTGTGGCGGTGTCGTCGGTTTTGGCGAGCGTGGCGGGATCAACGAGGAGCGCCGGACGGGCGAAGATGAGGACGAGTAACGCGACGAGCAGGCAGCGCAGAAGAAGCAGGACGAGATCTTCGGCGCGGGAGAGCCGGCGGCTTTTCTTCAGGCTCGGCAGGAGGAACTGCATCGCGGCCCAGCGGAGGTCTCGGAAGCGCGGGCGGGTGAGCAAGTGGATCGCCACCGGCACGCCCAGGGCAAGGAGGCCGGCCAGCATCGCGGGATTGAGGAACGTCATCGGGTGCGCAGCTGCTGGCGGAAGGCAAGGTAGTCGCCGAAGGTGTCGGCGAGCGGACGCGAGGTGTTGGCCGAGACGTAGTGGCTGCCCGTCGCGGCACACACGGCGCGGAGGCGGTGGCAAAACGCATCCATCTCGGCGGCGTAGTGGCGACGAATCTCGGCCGGGCTGGCTTCGATGGTGGATCCGGCTTCAAGGCCGAGGAAACGAATGCGTCCGTCAAAGGGCAGTGTGCGCTCGGCGGGGTCGAGCACGTGAAACACCACGACCTCGTGGCCTTGGGTGCGCAGCCGGGCGAGTCCGCGTTTGAACGTCGGCTCGTCGTCGAAGAGGTCGCTCAGGATGACGACGATACCGCGTGCACGGGCGAAGGAGGAAAGGCGTTCGATGGCGGCGCCGATGCGCGTGGGGCGCGTGGCGGCGAAACCGGCCAGTTGCTCCATGATGAAGTGAATCTTGCCCGGGTGATCGGTGCGTGGGAGGTGATGGCGGAGCTCGGTATCGAAAATGTTGATCGAGGCGGCGTCGCGCTGGTTGAGCACGAGGTAGGCGAGGCAGGCGGCGAGGGACTTCGCGTAGTGGAGCTTGGTGAGCGAGCCGGAGCCGTAGGTCATGGACTCGCTTCCATCGAGGAGCAGGTGGACGACGAGGTTGGTGTCCTGGTCGTATTGCTTGATGTAATACCGGTCGGTGCGGGCGTGGCGCTTCCAGTCGATGTGGCGCATGTCGTCGCCGATGACGTAGTCGCGGTGGTGGGCGAATTCGACGGCGAAGCCGCGCACGGTCGAGCGATGGTCACCGGCTCGGTAGCCCTCGACGATGTTGCGCGCGAGTAGTCCGAGCGACTCGCCGCGTTCGATGGCGGCGGCGTCGAGCAGGGAGGCCGGGGCGGAAGGAGGGGGCATTTGGGGGCGGGGGAGAACTCTTTCTCTTTCTTCTTAATCTTTCCTCTTTCTTTGCTCCGGAAAAACGAGGGCCCGGCAGGGAGAAAGATTAAGATAAAGAGGAAAGAGAAAGAGGTGGAGTAGCGGATCAACCGGTCGCGGGGATTTCCTTGAGGATGCGGCGGATGATCGCGTCGGCGTCGAGGCCCTCGCTACGGGCGGCGAAGTTGACGGCGAGGCGGTGGCGAAGCACGGGGAGCGCGACGGCGGCGACGTTGGCGTTGCTCACGAAGGCCTGTCCGTGGATGAGCGCGTGGGCTTTGGCGGCGATGATCAGGCCGAGGCTGGCGCGCGGGCCGGCGCCGAAGCTGAGGAACTCTTTGCAGACGGGGAGTGCCTCGGGCTGCGACGGGCGCGTGCAGGCGACGAGCTTCTGGGCGTAGCGATAAACGTGTTCGCCGACCGGCAGGAGTTTAACCGTTTCCTGGATCGCGAGGATTTGCTCCACGCCGAGGACGGGCTGCGGTTGCTCCAAGGCGGCGCCGGTGCCGCGGCGCATGATCTGGAGTTCGTCCTCGGTGCTGGGATAGCCGACGTTGATGAGGAAAAGAAAGCGGTCGAGCTGGGCCTCGGGGAGGGCGTAGGTGCCTTCTTGTTCGAGGGGGTTTTGCGTTGCGAGAACGAAGAAGGGTTTGGGCAGATCGTAAGTGGTGCCGGCGACGGTGACGCGGCGTTCCTGCATGGCTTCCAGCATGGCGGCCTGGGTTTTCGGCGGCGTGCGGTTGATCTCGTCGGCGAGGACGATGTTGGCGAAGAGCGGGCCGGGGAGAAACTTGAAGTGTTTCGCGCCGGTGGACTTGTCCTCGTAGATGACCTCGGTGCCGGTGATGTCGCTTGGCATGAGGTCGGGGGTGAATTGGATGCGCTTGAACGACGTCTGGATAATCTGCGCGAGCGTTGAAACGATCAGGGTTTTCGCGAGGCCTGGCACGCCGACGAGGAGCGCGTGGGAACGGGTGAAGATGGCGATGAGGATCTCTTCAACTACCTCAGGCTGGCCCACGATGACCTTGGCCAGTTCGCGCTGGATGTCGGTGTAGGCCCGGCGAGCCGACTCCACGGCGGCGAGGTGGTCGGTCGAGAGCGTGGACAGCGGCGTCGGCAAAGGCGGGGGCGGAACGGAGGCGGTCTTGGGGGCGGGGAAGTTCATAGGAGGCGGATCAAAGAGGGGTGGGCGTCAGAGGAAGCAGGGCGCGGGCCGGAGCGGGGTGGTTATTGATAGCTTTTCCAAGGCGGGTGGCCGGTCGCAAAAGGCGGGGGGGGGTAGGCCTCACCGTTCCGAGTGTTGAAGGTGTCACCGACCGGAGTGTTGTAAGGCGCGACTTGGAAAATCGGGAGGATGGGGTGGCCCTCGGGGTCGCTCGCGTAGGAGAGGCCTTTTTTCTCGATGAAGAGGAAGGCGTTGAACGTGCCGCCGGGCCGTTCGCCGATGATCACGTCGAGGTCGATGATCTCGCCTGCCCTCAGGTTGAGCCAGTCGCCGTGGCGCAGCGGATTATTGACGGCCTGCGGACCATCGGAGTCGGCGGCGCGCCAGCGAATGTTGGGCAGGACGGTGTCGTAGCGGTTGGCGACGAGCACGGTCTTGCGGTTAACCGCGACCGCGAGCATGTCGTCGGCGGCACCGACGAAACGCCACGTGCCGGTCGAAGGCGGGGAAACCTGGGCTTTGTAGTGGGCGAGCCAAAGGGAGGGGCGCACGAGTTTTTCCACGCCGAAGGCGCGCGGGGCGGCCTGGGCGTCGATCATCGGGATGAATATCTGAGTGGTGTAGAGCGGACGACTGACGCGGTAGTAGCGGTTGAGCACACGCTCGTCCCAGTTCTTGAGCAGGAACTCTTCGATGATCTTCGAGTAGGTCTGGGGCGTGACCGGGGTTTCCTGACGATCCTGTGTCTGTTTGAAATCGTAGAGCACGCCGATCATGGCGGCTTCGCTTTGGGTCGTCTGGCCGAACACCGAACGATCCTGCGCGCAGGCCGGGAACGCGGTGGCGATAATGAGCAATGAGACGCTGAGCGACCGGGGGGCGATCAAGCGGGCAAACAGGGAAGCATCCTGCGATTTCAAAGGGTAGGGCACGCCGCGTTCAGGCGTGGCACCGACTTTCAAGAAACGGGAATTCCTGTCACCGAAATAGTTGTGGTTGGGCCAATTTATATGCGGGCACGGAGCGCCTTCCCGAAGATCCGTGCAAAGTGCACAACAAAAACGCCCATGGCACATGAAGCACCATGGGCGTTATCGAGACCTGATCGGTTGGTCGTCTTAATAAACCGACCATTCCCACAGGCCGATTTCTGCGCCTTTTTGGCCGGCGGGGAAGGTCAGTCGGAGGTAACGGGCTTGGATCGGGGCGGGACTCTGAATGACGAGCGGTGAACCGGTCGCGGGCTGCGTCAGATAATCGGCGAGCGTGCTCCATGTTTTCTCATCCGTGGAGGACTCGACGACGAAGCGATACGTCTTCGAGGCGAACTCCAGGCGAAGTTCCTGAGAGGTGACTTTCTTCACGGCGCCCAAGTCGAGCTGAAGGGTAGCGCCGCTGGCGTTTCGGTCGGCCATCCACCGGGTGGCGTAATTATTGTCGAGCACGCGCTCCGGGCCATACACCGGGGAGAGCGACGAGGAGGCAGTGGCGGTCGTGCCGGTGGCGAGGGCGGCGAGATTGGTGCGTCCGCAATTACGATCAGCGGTGCCGGGGAGGCCCAGGTGGGTGGGAGTTATTTTGGCGATGAGGCCATCGGCGGTGAAGACGAGCGGGTCGAGGCAGAGCTGGCGCATGGTGGCGTTGGGGAACGGCACGCTATGGCGGTGGTAGAGCATGTAGGGCTGCTTGTCCTTCCAGATGATCGCATGGTGGCCGGGGCTCACGACGTTGAGCGCTTTGTCGGTGACTAGGATCGGACTGTTCGATGCCTCGGTGAAGGGGCCGAACGGCGTGTTGCCGATGGCGTAGTGAACGCGGTAGGTATCACGGGTCGTGTTGCCCTGCGAATAGGTGAGGAAGTATTTGCCGCCGTGCTTCACCATGAAGGGGCCTTCGAAATAGTTGGCCGGGGTGACGTCACGGACCTCGCCGTCGAAGCTGGCCATGTCCTTGTTGAGCTTGGCGCCCCAGCACTTGCCGTTCACCCAATTCAGGCCGGAGCCCCAGTAGAGGTAGGGGGTGCCGTCGTCGTCGATAAACGCCTCGGCGTCGATCATGTGGAAACCGGGTTTGAAGTTTCTGGAGACGAGGGGCTTGCCGCCACCCAGCAGGTCGCGCCAGGGGCCGAGGGGCGAATCGGCGGTGCCGGCCCAGACCTCGTTGCCGACGGACACATACATGTAGAACTTGCCGTCGCGGGCGCGGACGACCGAAGGCGCCCAGACTTTGGCCCCGCCCGACTGAGGGCTGGTGCAGGCTTTACGCGTGGGCCAGTTGAGCGGGCGGTAGGTCCAGGTCTTGAAGTCCGAGGACTCCCAGCAGGCCAGGTTGTCGCCGCCCCACGGGTCGATGGTGGCGTAGATGTAGTTCTTACCCTGATACTCGACAAACGAAGCGTCGGCATAGTAGCCGGGCAGGATCGGATTGCCGGAATCGGGGGCGAAGCCGGAGATCGTCTCGGTTTGCGCGGAAGCGGAAATGGGGACGCCGAGTGCGGTGAGCAGCAGGAGCGCGAAGAAGGTCGATTTGGGTGCCATGTGGTATCTGGAAATTAGGAGCTTAACAGGTAAAGAGACGACTCAGGGGCGGCCACGGCCGTTGATGATGGGTTCGCCGCGGTCGCCGGTTTTAAACGGGGTGACCATGGGGTCGATCGGCTTGATCGAGCCGTCGGCGTTGAACTCCATGCGGGCGAGGCAGGTCTCGCGTTGATAGCCGCTGCCCACGGGGATGGCGTGACGGTGGTAAACCACATACCAGCGATCGGTGCCGGGGACGTTGACGACGCTGTGGTGGCCGGTGCCTTTAACCAGGCCGTTCTTTTGGAGGACGAGACTGCCTTCGGCGGGGATGGTCACCGGGCCGAGCGGAGAGGTCGCGGTGCCATAGGCGATGCGGTAGTTATCGCTGCGGGCGTCGTCCACCGACCACATAAAGTAGTAGACTCCCTTGCGTTTGAAGACGACCAGGCCTTCGCGGCAATCGACGACTCCACCAGAGCTGTGGCCTCGGATGGGGAAGTCGATGAGGTTGCCTTCAAAGCTGATCATGTCCGACTTGAGGCGGAAGGCGTTGGCTCGTTCGCCGCCGTTGGACCAGTAAAGGTAGGCCTGTCCATCGTCGTCGATGAACGGATACGGATCGATGGTGTTCGTGGTGATGCGCTTGTCGGCTTTGCGGTCGAGGAGCGGCTTGCCAAGGGCGTCCACGAACGGGCCGGTGGGCGTCTTGGCGGTGCCGACGCCGATTTTACCGTCGGCACAAAAGTAGAAGTAGTAGGTGCCGTTGCGCTGGATGCAGTCGGGGGCCCAGGCGCGGAGGTTGGCCCACTTGAGCTCCTTGGTGACGTCGAGGACCATGCGCTCCTTTTTCCAAGTCACGAGGTCCTTGGATGACCAGACGGAGAAGTCGGTGGTGAGCCAGTTGGGTTTATCGGAGGTCGGATAAACGTAATAGGTGTCGCCGAAGACGCGGATGGCGGGGTCGGCGGTGAAGCCGTCCAAAATGGGGACTGGGGGCTGCGCTGCGCTAGCGAGTGCGCTGGTGCATGCCCATGCGAGGGCGGTCAAAAAGATGAAGGGGGCTTTGTTCATGGGTTTTGATGCTGGATCGGTCATCCGGCGAAAGGCGACATATCCGGGGACGTAATAACCAGCGTTTATCGCGAGAAGAAAACGTTTTTTTAAACATCCCGTCCTGGTGAGAATGACTCGCCTCTGCCTGCTGCCCCCGCCGCTAGTCGGATTCCGGTGCCGTTAAGGTGCGCGGGCTCAACGGACCGGAGCCAGAACCTCTATGCGGTAGAACTGGCGCGATTCGCCGCTTGGCAACGCAAGGGGGACGTCGCCGTCGATGGGCTCCGTCGTTTCCACGGGCTCCCACGTTGTTAGGCTCGATGATTTCCAGAGTCGGTAGTTCAACGCGGCATCAGAGTTCCAGTGCAACCTGAGCCCGGTTGAGGTAGGTTCAATCACCGGGACCTCACGTCCGGCTCGCACTGCGGCGACTGTGTTTAAAAACTTATTCCACGTGCGCAGGCCGGAGGAGTTCGCCGTGTTAAGGATGTCGGCACCATAGATCTCGACGTAGGTGGAGCCGTAGTTCGTCCAAGCGAACTCCAGCCCGGCGATAGGCGTGCCACTGGCGATCTCAGCCGGCCGCGGATCGCCCTCGCGCAGCGTCCACGGGCGGAGGGCTTGAAACAAGAGATAGGTGCTCGGTGCAGCCGCCGCGAGCAGCTCCCCGAGTGTGTCCGGGCGAGGACCGATATCGCTCAAGGTCTCTTGGAAAAAGCCAAGCGTGGGTTTGCCGGGGACATTGAACTCCGCCATCAGGCGGGCGTAAACCGCATCATCGAGCGCGGGGACGACGGTGGCGTCGGTCATCGCGAACAGGGCGAGAAAGCCGAATTTTCCAGGAAACGCCTGCCGGCTGGAGGAGACCGCATCGACCACGGCCTGAATGAAGCGTTCACGTGTATAGTCGGGGTGATTTGTCAGCGTATTGGAGAGCTCGCGCAGTCCCTGCAATCCGACGATGGGCGTATCCATCGACTCAAGGGTCGGGTGATCGGCCATCCGCCAGGAAGTGCCGGCCACCTGATGATTGGCGAGGGCTTGGATCATGGCCTGATAAGCGGGTAGCGCAGTCGCGTCCCACGGGACCACTTGCACGCCGCCTTGCGTGGGGTGCGGGTTGGTCCACGTGGCGACGCCGGGCAGCCCGAGAACGTAGTCCGGAACCTTCTGCACAAAAATCTCCAGGGTCATCCGCTTCCCTCGTGCCCGGAGTTCCTCGACCGTGGTGTCGATGCGGGAAAAATCGTATTGGGGCGATTGAGTGGTGGCGTTCCATGATTCGATGTCGCCCCATGCCACCCGTAGCGTGTAGCCGGATACAAAGTCGAAGTCGAACTTGGCGACTTCGTTTGCAACGGGGTGGGTATCCCCGATCACAAAAATGCCCGCCGGCCCGGCTGGGGGCTGGGCCCCATGAAGGCATGCTGCTTGCGGCGCTACGAGGATGCACCCGATGACGACTAGAGGGAATATCCGGTCAACAACGCGTCGGGTGAAAAGGCATTGGAGGCGCGGCATGCTCAATGGACGCGCCTTTTCATGGCGAGTTACGCCCGCCGGTGAATTTACGCTCTCCCGCGGTGGTTGTGGCATGCGGGAAAGGGGCCGGAAAGAAAAGGGGCGACAGCGGCGACGAGTCGGCGCTCGGGCGACTCTTTCAACGGTAGGGCGAACCGTCCCCGGTGAGCCGTCCGTCGACCGCCGGCTCGGCGGGACGCCTCGCCCTACCCAAGGAGCGGCGGAGGCCGTGGTGTTCCGGACGCTCATGCTTTCTGCATGAGCGTCCGGGGTTCCCTTGAGATCCGCTTTACGGAGTGGGGATCGGGCTTGAAGCGGGGGTCTTATCGTCCTTCACCAACGATAAATCGAAAACCCCTCCGGCGACCTTCCCCGGCGCGGCGGAGAACTCCACCGTGAGCAGGCCGGAGGGCGCGGCGTTCACGATGCTTTCCGGGATCGGGTAAAGTTGATCGATAAACGTCGTTCCACTGCCGGTCAGCTTCACGTCGGTGAACGGCTGGCCGTTGATCGTGATGGCGAAGTCTCGTTGATCTCCGGCGAAGTAAGTAACGACGAGGGCTGAGCGCACGCCGGGCTTGGCTTGGAGCTGATAACTGAAGCGGCGTCCGTCGCGCCAATTCCGTCCCTGATGCGTGCCGGTTTTCGAGTTGTCGCTTTGGATACGGTGGTCCGCCTCGGATTGCTGCTCGCCGATGGCAACGTGATCGAGGGTGGCGGCTTCCCGGGCGGCGCGGGCGGCATCCGCGGCTTCCGTTTGAGTGCGGCTGGCGGCGACGGCTTCGGGCGTGGTGAGATTCCAATACACCATGTAGCGGGTGTCCTGGAGGCGGAAGAACGGCACCAGTTTCAACCCGCTCCATTTTTGCGGATAAAGCACCGAGCCGAGGGTGAAGGTCAGCGGCTCTCCGGCGACCGGTTGCAACGCCTGGGGCAGGGCATCGGCTCCGGTGACGATCACCGGCAGCTCAGCTTGCGGCACAAACGGGCCGCGCGGAATCTGGGCGGAGCGGTCGCCATCGGCGCGGAGGCCTTTCATGTCTTCCGTGCCCACTGGGGCGGCGAGGACGATGGGGCCGTAGAGAATCGCGGCGTAATCGGCGACCTCCTTTTCAGGCAGACGCTCGACGCTGGCGTGCATGGGCAGGTCAACCTCGACGACGTCGCCCGTTTTCCAGGTGCGACGGAGTTCCACATAGGAGCCCGGCTTGGCTTGGAAGGTTTGCGGCTGATGGTTGATCGTGATCCGCAAGGCGCCCGCGGTCACCCAACTCGGGTAGCGGATGAAGAGCGGGAAATCTGCCGGCCGGTCCAACTTGAGGGAGAGGCGGGTGCGGGGCGTGTCGGGGAAGGTGTTTTGCTGCTCGATCGCGAGTCCATGCTCGGGCCAGCGCACGGAGGAGGGCAGGAAGAGGTTCACGTAAACCCCGCCGGTCTTCGGCTCGCGCGCGTAGATGAATTCCGTGTAGCGGCCGGGGTTTTCCATGCCGGTGCCGACACAGCACCAGAAACTCACGCCCGGTTCGGAATAAACGCGGTAGTGGCCGGGGTGGATGGGGGTGAAGTAAACGTAGCCCGGGTGCTCCACGTTGAACGAAGCGAGGATGTGGTTGTAGAGCGCGCGTTCGTAGTAGTCGGCGTATTCGGCGGCGGGATGGTCGAGGAACAAATCGCGCGTCAGCCGGAGCATGTTGTAGGTGTTGCACGTCTCGGGGCCTTCGCGGTGCCCGAGCATCTCATTAAACGTGCGGAAGTGTTCGGACACGCTGTTGCCGCCGAAGGCGACCGAGCGGTTTTGCGTCACCGTGTGCCAGAAGAAATCGGCGGCGGCGTGGTAGCGGTCGCCTCCGCCCAGCGTGGCGACGCGTTCGTAGCCGATGATTTTGGGCACTTGGGTGTTAGCGTGCAGGCCTTGGAGGCGATCCTCGCCTTTGGCCAACGGGTCCAGGATGGCGCGATGGGAAAAGCGTTGGGCGAGGGCGAGGTATTTGGGTTCGCCGGTGATCGCAGTCACGTCGGCAAGGACCTCGTTCATGCCGCCGAATTCGGTGCGGAGCATGCGCTCCATCTGGTCATCACTGAGTCCCTTGACCAACTGGTCGCACCAGTCGGCGAGTCGGACCAGCACGGTGCGGGCTTGCTCGTTGTTGGTGAGAAGCCACGCGTCACGAAGACCGGCGAAGAGCTTGTGCTCGTTATACCACGGCACCCAGCGCTTCCCGATGAAGTCCACGTTGCCCTTGCGAATTTCCGCCCACAGCGCGGCGCTGCCGGGAATGCCGCCCACGTAGCCATCCGCCGATGCCTTTTGGCAGTCGGCGAGTTCGGCCACCATGTAGCGCAGGCGGCGCGTCAGTTCGGCGTCGCCGGTGGCGACCACCATCGTCGAGAGCGCGGAGAGGTAGTGGCCGGCGGTGTGGCCGTCGAGGCCTATGGATTCCCAGTCACGATAGCTGTCCGCCTTTTTGGAGAGGCCGGCCTCGCGGCGGAAAGGCGCGAGCAACCGGTCGGGATCAAGGGCGAGGAGGTAAGTGCGGTTGGCCTCAAGCGCGGTGGCGAAGGGGCTGCCGGGCAGCAGACGGACATCCTTCGCGGGGAACGACTGAAGCGTCGTGTGCGGCGCAAGGGGCGCGGCGGGCAGCGAGGGAAGCCACGCGGCGAGCGCGGCGGCGGCGAGGAAGAGGATGGGCTTTGGCATGGGAGTGCGGGCGAAAAGGGACGGGGATTTGGCGCGGGTAAAAATGCGCACTGAACTCGTAAGGAGGCCAATGCGGCGGGGGCGGGGCCGGTAAATACAAGGGCAGTATCGAAACGTTGGGCTGGGGTTGCCAAGCTCCCGCTCGATCTAATTGGGAATCTTCGCCGAAACGGTGTTGGCCCTCCCGACGGCCTCTGAAACGGTAGGCAACTCACATGCACCCGGCGCTCCGAAGTATCGCTCATCGGCCTTGGCCGCTTCCGGCAGGCGCGTGGAGGTGGCGGCAGTCGTGGCTCGACCTGGCCTTCATTCACTACCGCGCCGATCCTCAGTCGATTCGGGCGCTCCTTCCGTCGGGCCTGCGACTCCAGGAGTTTGATGGCTCAGCCTGGATCGGATTGGTGCCGTTTCGCATGGCTGGCGTGATGCGCCGGCCGTTCCCGGATATCCCTCTGTTCTCGACGTTCCCCGAGTTGAATCTGCGGACGTATGTGGAGTGCGACGGAAAGCCCGGGGTGTGGTTCTTTAGCTTGGATGCCGCTTCGTGGCCGGTGGTGTTTGGCGGACGACGGATCTACGGCCTTCCATATTTTTCGGCCCGCATGCGGCAGCGGTTCAACGCGGGCTGGCATTCATTTTCCAGTATTCGGCGAGGCGGAGATGCTCGTTTCGATGCGCGATATCGCGCGCTCGGCGACGTGTTCTTTCCGGAGGCCGGCACGTTCGAGCATTGGGCGACGGAGCGTTACTGTTTGTATTCTTTTTCCCATCGACGAGGCATCGAGCGGGTCGAGGTGCATCATGCGCCTTGGCCCTTGCAGCGGGCCGAGGTCGAGATCCACGAGTGCAGCCTGCTGGCGGCCGCGGGGATCAAACCGCTGGAGGGCGAGCCGGTGTGCCACTTCTCCAGCGGTGTTCACGTGGTGTCGTATGCGAAGGAACGGGTTTAGCCGAACTCATGCAGTCGGACGTAGCAGCCGAGGTAACGAGGCTGGTTGGACGGTGGTCAACCATGACCCAGCCTCGTTACCTCGGTTGCTACCCGTCTGGCCCGCCCGCTCGTCCCTTGGCCGGCGGGGGGCGGGGGCGCCGATCACACTTTTACCCGTTAACCTGTGCTGCCGGTCAGGCGGTAGAGGCCGGCTCCGTGCCACGGAATCTCGCGGGAGAAACGGCCGCGGGCTGTGCCTACGCTGGCTTTTTTCCAGAGGTCGCGTGCGCTGACGTCGCCGATGAAACCTAGCGTCGTGAGGTCAACCGAGACTTCGGCACCTTTGGGGGCCGCCGCGCCGGCTGCGTCGGGCTTGGGTTGGTCGCGGGTGTTGAAGAGGGCGAGGTATTTGTCCTTGGATCCGGGCACGTCGGCGGTCCAGCCGATCAGGCCATCGGCGGTGCGGAAGAGCTGGCGGTTGTTCGAGCTGTGTTGGTTGACCGCGAGGACTTCGTCGTTGGTGAGGAGGCCGAGGGTAAACGCGTCCAGTTGCGTGAGGTCGCCGCCGAAGATGAGCGGTGAGCGGGCGATGCTCCAGAGGGTCATGCAGAGGAACTGCTCGTCGGGCGTGAAGCGGGTTTTGCGCTTAAACTCGATGATGCCGAAGGGGAGCATGTCGGCGTCGGGATACGTGCCCACGGTGCGGTAAGGCGTCCACTTATCGAGGCGGTCAAACATCTCGTTGAGCGGTTTCCACTTGTCCCAGAAATCGTCGGAGATGCGCCACTGGTTGGCGTGCTTGCTCACGTGTTCGCCCTTTGCGAGCGGCGTGTCGCCGGGCGAAAGGCTGAGGACTATCGGGCGGCCGCATTTGTCGATGGCTTTGCGGATGGCCTCGATCTCGGCTTGCTGCACGTCGTCGTAGGGGCGGCTGATGTCGTCAACCTTCACCAAGTCCACACCCCAGCCGGCGTAGAGGGCGAAGAGGGAATCGTAGTAGGCCTGGCCACCGGGCTTGGTGGCGTCCACGCCGAACATGTCGGGGTTCCATATGCAGGTGCTCTTTTGATTGGCGATGTCGGCGGCGCGGACCGTGGTGCCGAGCACGGGCGTGTTGTCGCGAACGGCTTGGCGGGGAATGCCGCGCATGAGATGGATGCCGAATTTGAGCCCCTTGGCGTGGACGTAGTCGGCGAGGGGCTTGAAGCCCGCGCCATCGGCGGCGGAGGGAAACTTTTTAACGGCGGGGACCAAGCGACCGTAAGCGTCCATCTCAAGACGGGCGTCCTTGCGATAGTCGTGGCCGCGCGCCTCGGGTTCATACCACTGGATATCGACGGTGAAATACTGCCAGCCGAAGGGCTTCAGCTTCTCGGCCATGGCGTCGGCCTGCGCCTTGGACTG
>CBRAFO010000023.1:0-39841 GCA_967755175.1 uncultured Opitutaceae bacterium
CAAGAATTTGAACGCGCCGGACAAGGGCACGTTTTTTCCTTTTATAACGAGCTCTCTCCCGAGGCTCAAAAGACGCTGCTCGCCGAGGCCGCAGAGATTGATCTGGCCGAGATCGACCACCTCACGCGCACGTTGCTCGCTAAAGACGCCGTGAGCGGGCTGGACCTCACCGGACTCGCTCCTGCGCCCTACGAGCGCCGTCCCGAAAATGGTGGCGATGCCAAGGCATGGAGCGACGCCAAGCAGGCCGGCGAAGCCGCGCTGCGTGCCGGTCGCGTGGCGGCTTTCACGGTCGCGGGCGGGCAGGGCACGCGTCTCGGTTACGACGGCCCCAAGGGCACGTTCCCCGTCACGCCGATCAAGCAGAAGACTCTCTTCCAAGTGTTCGCCGAAAAAGTGCGCGCCGCCGGCGTGCGTTATGGGAAGCCGATTCACTGGTTCATCATGACGAGCAACATGAACCACGCGGCGACCGAGGCGTTTTTCACGCAGCACAACTACTTCGGCCTCGCGTCGTCGCACGTTCACTTTTTTCGCCAAGGCCGGATGCCGGCGGTTACGCCCGAAGGTAAGATCCTCCTCGAAGCGAAGGGCACCATTGCCATGTCCCCCGACGGTCACGGCGGCTCGCTGCGTGCGCTTGATCGCAGCGGCGCACTCGACCTCATGGAAAAAGAGGGCATCGACATCCTCAGCTATTTCCAAGTGGACAACCCCTTGGTGCGCGGCATCGACCCGACCTTCATTGGCTGGCATGTCCTGCGCGGCTCCGAGATGTCGAGCAAGATGGTCGCGAAGGCTTACGCGGGCGAAAAAGTTGGCCATTTCTGCACCCAGAACGGCCAGAGCATCGTGATCGAATACTCCGACCTGCCGAAGGATTACCAAGAGCAGATCGATCCCGCGACCGGTGCGCTGCGCTACATCGCCGGCAGCATCGCGATTCACATTTTGGACACGAAGTTCATCCGCCGTATGGCGCGCGGGGACAACTCCCTGCCGTTCCACCGTGCCGACAAGAAAATCCCGACCGTGGATGCGGCGGGCAACCCAGTGAAGCCGGAGAAGGCCAATGGCGTGAAGTTTGAGATGTTTGTTTTCGACGCGCTGCCGTTCGCCCAAAATCCCGTCATCATCGAGACGCGTCGTGAAGACGATTTCTCGCCGGTGAAAAACGCCGAGGGTCTCGATTCCCCGAAGACCTGCAGCGACGACCAGCTCCGCCAGTTCGCCCGTTGGTTCAAAGCCAACGGCGCCGCCATCCCGACTGATGCCACGGGTCTGCCTCCCTTCGCGGTCGAGGTATCTCCGCTCTTCGGTTACGACGAAGATTCGTTTGCCGATGCTTGGCGCAAGTTGTCGCCCAAGCCTGTTGTCGCCGCCGGTCTCTATCTCGAATAACTCTAAAATCCACCTGAATGAGCCTTCTCTCCGCGATCCAAGCCGCCGGCCAGTCCGGCAAGCTGCTTCCCTCCACCGTTCAGAACCTCACCACTTGGTTGGCTGCGTCACTGCCTGTGTGGGCCGTTGCCAGCATCGAGGAACTCGCCTCAAAAGGTGCCTGGGACGAACTCAATAACCGCTTCTACCGCGATCTTGAGTTCGGAACCGGCGGCATTCGCGGACGCACCATCGGGCATCTGCCCACTTCGACGGAAACCGGCGTGCCGAGCGAATTGGGCACTCCTGCATACGCGGCAATCGGTAGCAATATCCTCAATGATTTCACGCTCACGCGTGCGACCATCGGCCTCTATCGTTATACGAAAAAATACCTGACGCAGGCAGGGCGCGCCGAGGTGCCTTCGTTGGTCATTGCTCACGACGTGCGCCATTTCTCGCGCCACTTCTGCGAACTCGCCGCGTCCGCCTGGACGAAGCTCGGCGGCAATGCCTACATCTTCGAGGGACCGCGTTCGACCCCTCAGCTGAGCTTTTCGGTGCGCTACCTGAAGGCTCATGCCGGTGTGGTCATTACGGCCAGTCACAATCCGCCCCACGACAACGGCTTTAAGGCTTATTTCGAGGATGGCGCCCAAGTGGTTGCTCCGCACGACACCGGCATCGTTGCCGAGGTAAACGCAGTGCCGCTCACCGGGCTGGCCGCGTTTCTCGACAAGGATCTCGCTCGCGTGGTCACGCTGGGGAAGCCGGCGGACGACGCCTATCTCGCGGTCGCGACCAAGGCGGCCATTGACCCTTCGGTTTTCAAAAAAACGAAGCTCAAGGTGGCCTTCACCAACATCCACGGCACGGGTGGCGTGATGTCGGTGCCGTTGCTGGTGCATGCCGGTGCAGAGGTGCACGAGGTGCGGGAGCAAGTGGCGTTCGATCCGCGTTTCCCGACCGTCAAGTCGCCCAATCCTGAGAACGCCGATGCCCTCGCTCTTGCGGTGAAATTGGCGGAAAAGACCGACCTCGACGTGGTGTTGGCGACCGATCCCGACTGTGACCGCATGGGGGTTTCCGTGCGCGGTGCCGACGGCAAGCAGCACCTGCTCACCGGCAACCAGATTGGCGCATTGATGGCGGAGTATCGGCTCACGAAATACAAGGAGCTGGGCGTGATCCCCGCTGACGGCTCTGACCGCGTGGCGATTGTGAAGACCTTTGTGACCACGTCGCTTCAGGATGCGATCGGCCATGGCCATGGCGTGAAAGTTATCAACACGCTGACCGGCTTCAAGTGGATCGCCGCCAAGATCAAGGGCTATGAAGATCAGTTGAAGGGCGCGCTGCTTAAAGAGCAGGGCATCGCTCTCGATTATGATGCGACGCCCTTTGCGACGCGGGTGAAGCTCCTTCAGCAGCACAGCACGTTCTATGCGTTTGGTTGCGAAGAGAGCTACGGCTACCTGCCCAACGATTACGTGCGCGACAAGGACGGCAACGCGGCGTGCTTGATGTTCGCCGAAGTGGCGGCCTGGGTGAAGTCGCAGGGTCTGACCGTTCCGGAGTATCTCGATCAGATTTACCTCAAATACGGCTTCTACCTCGAAGGCGTGATCAACCTCTATTACGAAGGCGCGACGGGTGCGGCGAAGATCAAGCGCATCCTGGAGACCTATCGTTCGGCTCCACCAAAGGCGTTCGGTGACGTGGCGGTGACGAAGTTTCAGGACTTCGGTGTCGAGGTGTTCAAGGACGCGGATGGCGAGGCGATCCCGAAGCAGGATCTTTATCTGGTCACGCTGGCGAACGGCTACAGCTTCGCGGCGCGCGGCAGCGGCACGGAGCCGAAGATGAAGTTCTACGTGTTCGCGAGCGCTCCGGTTAAGACGGCGGCGGAGCTGGCCACGGTGAAGGCCCAAGTGAAGGCCGAACTCGATCGCGTAAAGGCGTTGATCGAGGCCGACGCGCAGAAGCGTGCGGAGGGCTGACGCAGCCTTTCAGGCGGACACAAAAAAGCCCGGCCGAATCGGCCGGGCTTTTTTGTGTCCTGTGTCGTGGTTAGACGAGGAGCAGAGCGGGGCTTTCCAGCACCGATTTCAGTGCCGCAAGGAACTGCGCACCGACCGCACCATCGACCACGCGGTGGTCGGCGGAGAGCGTGAGCGTGAGCGTCTGTCCGACGACGATCTGGCCATTCTTGACGACGGGTTTGGTCACCGTGGTGCCGACACCCAGGATCGCGGCATTGGGCGGGTTGATGATCGGGAAGAACTTCGGAATACCCATCATACCGAGGTTCGACACGCAGAACGTGCCGCCCGTGAACTGGTCGGGCTTGAGCTTCTTGTCCTTGGCCAGCTTGCCGAGCGACTTGGCTTCGGTGCTGACTTGGAAGATCGACTTGTCGTGGGCATCACGCACCACGGGAGTGATCAGGCCGTCGGGCAACGCGACCGCGAACGAGACGTGGGCGGCAGCGTAGTAACGGATCTGCGTGCCTTCCCAAGCGGCATTGACGTCGGGCACCCGTCGGAGGGCTTCGGCGCTGCCCTTGAGGATGAAGTCGTTGACGGAGAGTTTAACTCCGGCCTTTTCGAGACCTTTGTTGAGCTGTTCGCGGAGGGCCATGAGCGGCTCGGCGTCTACTTCGATCTCAAGGTAGAAGTGCGGGATGGTCGTCTTCGATTCGAGCAGGCGCTTGCCGATGACGCCACGCATGGTGGAGACGGCGACGGCGCGCTCTTCCTGAATCGGGCCTTTGGCGCCGACCGTGCCGCCGGAGAAGCTGGCGCTAGCACCGCTGGCCTTCGAGGAGGCAGCGGGCTTGGGGTTTTTGGCCGCAGCCTCGATGTCGGCACGCACGATGCGACCGCCGGGGCCGGAACCTTGCAGCGCGGACGCATCGACGCCTTTTTCGGCGGCGAGCTTCTTGGCAAGCGGGGAGATTTTGACGCGTTCACCATCGGTGCGAGCGGGAGCGGCTGCGTGAGCTGCGGGCGCGGGAGTGGCGGCGGGTTGGGCAACCTCGACCTGCTTTTTCTCAGCGGACGCGGCTTGCTGAGGCGCGACTTCGGCCTTGGGGGAGGGAGCAGCTGCGGCGGGCTTGCCGGCGGGGGCCGTGACGGTTTCACCGGGTTTGCCGACAGCGCACAGGGGCTCGCCGAGAGCGACTTGAGCACCTGCTTCGGCGAAGACCTTGAGGATCGTGCCGTCGAAGAAGCACTCAAGCTCCATGGTTGCCTTGTCGGTTTCGACTTCGGCGAGGGTGTCACCGGATTTAACGGCGTCGCCTTCTTTTTTGAGCCATTTGACCAGCGTGCCCACCGTCATGGTGTCGCTGAGTTTCGGCATTTCGATGATATTGGCCATTCGGAGTAGTCGTTAGCTGAGAGCTGGAAGAGGAAAAATTAAGCCGCCGAAAACAGAGCGGTGACGCGGTGTTTTCGGTGGCTTTGAATTAGGCGACGGCGGCGAGGGCTGCTTTGAGGACGCGCTGCGGGTTGGGGAGCTGTTCGATCTCGACGGGCGGGCTGTAGATGGCGGGCGCGTCAACGGTGGCGAGGCGGTGGATGGGACCATCGAGTTCGTCGAAGGCTTCGCGCTGGATCATGTAGGCGAGCTGCGAACCCACGCTGGCGAAGGGCTTCTGTTCTTCGACGATGAGAACGCGGTGGGTCTTCTTTACCGAGGCGATCACCGTATCGATATCGAGCGGACGGATGGTGCGGAGATCGACCACCTCGACGGAGATGTCGTGCTCTTTTTCCAAGATGTCGGCGGCGACTAGGGAGTGGCTCACGCAGCGGCCGTAGGTGACAATGGTGAGATCGGTGCCCTGGCGCTTCACATCGGCGACGCCGAGCGGAATGACTTCTTCGGTATCGGGAACTTCGCCTTTTTCGCCGTAGAGCAGTGTGTTTTCGAGGAAGAAGCAGGGATCGTTGTCGCGAATGGCGGCCTTGAGCAGGCCCTTGGCATCGCGTGCGGTGGACGGGACGATGACCTTAACGCCGGGATGGTTCGCGAGGACGTTTTCGGGAGTGTGCGAGTGAGTGGCGCCGACATTGGTGCCGCCATTGGCCGGGCCGCGAATGACGATGGGGCAGTTGATCAAACCGCCGGACATGTAGCGGACGTTGGCGGCGTTGTTGAGAATTTGGTCGAAGGCGACGGAGTAAAAGGACCAGAACATCAGCTCCATCACGGGACGGATGCCGAGCATGGAGGCGCCCACACCCATGCCGATGAAGCCGGCTTCGGAGATGGGCGTATCGACGATGCGGTCGGGACCGAATTTTTCGAGGAGGCCTTCGGAGACTTTGTAGGCTCCGTTGAACTGGGCGACTTCTTCACCCATGAGGACGACGTTGGCGTCACGGGTGAGTTCTTCGGAAAGGGCGGCGCGGATGGCTTCGCGATAAGTAAGGACTGCCATGTGAAAAGATAGAAAAGTTGAGAGCGGGGAGTTGAGGACCGGAGCTGGGCTTAGTCGAAGAACAGGCGGCCCTTGGAGGTGCGCTTGTCGGGATTATCGGTCTCCCAATAGACGTCCTTTTGGATGTCGTCAGGGGTGGGGAATGGGCTGGCTTCGGCGAAGTCGGCGGCGAGATCGGCTTCGGCTTTCGCTTCGGTGTCGATCTGTTCGACCAAGGCATCGGTGAGCACGCCTTCATCGAGGAGCTTTTGCTGGAAAAGCTGGATCGGGTCTTTCGTGCGACGGTATTCCTCGATCTCTTCGCGGGTGCGGTAGGTCTTGTCCGGGTCGGCGACGGAGTGGCCGCGGTAGCGGTAGGTGTCGATCTCGACGACGGCAGGCTGGTGCTTTTCGCGAGCGAGGGTGAGGAACTTGTCCATCGTGGCGCGGACCTCGTAAACGTCATGACCGAAGCAGGTGCCCCAGTTCATGCCGTAAGCCTCGGCGCGTTGCGCGAGGCCAGGGCCGGCAGAGGAGCGCTCTTGGCTGGTGCCCATGGAGTAACCGTTGTTCTCGATGACGAAAATAACGGGCAGGTTCCAAAGGGCGGCGAGATTGTAGGCCTCGTGGACGGCGCCCTGATTAACCGCGCCGTCACCCATGAACGCCATCGCAGCGCCGGTGAGCTTTTTGTATTTGAGAGCGTAGGCGAGGCCGGTGCCGAGAGGGATTTGACCACCGACGATACCGTGACCGCCCCAGTAGTTAAGAGAGGGGGCGAAGTAGTGCATCGAGCCACCTTTGCCTTTGGAGCAGCCGGTGATCTTGCCATAGAGCTCGGCCATCAAGGCCTTGGTGTCCATGCCGACAGCCATGGCGTGGCCGTGGTCGCGATAAGCGGTTATGACGTGGTCATTCGTGCCCATGAGGGAGCAGCAGCCAACGGCGACTGCTTCCTGGCCAATGTAGAGGTGAAGAAAGCCGCCGATCTTCTTTGCCTGATAAGAACGCAGACTGCGTTCCTCAAATCGACGGATGCGCACCATCTTGCGATGGAGTTCGATCTTCTCTTCCTTGGAGAGCTTCGCGTTGATCGGAGCTGAGGCGGACTGGCCGGGACAGGCGACCTTGGATTCGTCTTTTGCTTCGGCGGTAGGGACTGCTTTTTTGCTCACAGGTGGAGTCGTGTTGGGTGTTAAAAGAAGAAGTCTTTGTGAGACCGTTAAGAAATCAAGTGTTGTTTAAGCAGATGCACTGCTAGCGGGTATTCGCGGCGTGATTTGCTCGATGGTGATTTGCAGCGGAGACGCGGGGTGGCAATCGGCACGCAAAGCCACGAAATGGTCGTGGTGGCGGTCATAAATAGGCCAGAGCGCACTCCGATCAGTCTCGGGAAGCGGAATGGATTCGATGGCGTCGCGTGAGAAGAAGCCGAACCGGCCCTCGGCCATTGCTGGAGGCAGCGCGGTGATGGGACGTTTGCAGTCGAAGAGGAAAAGCAGCCAATGGGAGTCACCTTCATAAGCCTTTTCCGAGATCATCGCGAAGAGATGCAGGTCGGCTGGGCTGATGACCAGGCCGGTTTCCTCGGCAGTCTCACGTGAGGCGCACTCGAAGGGGGATTCGCCTATGGCAGTTTCGAGTTTTCCGCCAATCGGGCTCCACGCTCCTAGGTTGGGCGGCTTGGCTCGCAGTAGGAGCAAGTGGTCTCCTTTGTCATTTTTAATAAATACAAGGACGGCAATCTTGTGAGCGAGAGGGACTATCATGGTCTACCGGGATGACGTATCGGAAAAAATATTATGCGAGTTGTGGAATTTTAGCGTGACGGAGACATGGCGATGCTCAATCTTTTGCCCCAATTCCCCAAGCATGAAACCCCTTACATGTGCCCTTTTGAGTATGGGTGTGATGGCCCTCTCGGCTATTTCGCCTGCCTTTGCCCAGACCGCGACTCCGCCTCCAGTTGAGGTTGCGGGCGTGAAATTTAATCCCGTTCGTGCGGGTTCGGGCACGTGGTATGAAACTGAAGTCGAGATTCAGGCCCGTCCAGGCATCGCTGTGGATAACAAGCAGTTCATTAATCGCGTTAAGGTCACCTTGAATTTGGGTATCTTCAGCGTGAAGGCCCCGGCAGGATCCAAGGTTCCCGACACTTACTATCGGGCCTCGGCCGAGGCGATTGCCATTGAGGCGACCGGCGGGCGTTCTGTTTTTCGTTTTTATCTGCCTCCCGAGATCGTCAAACGTGATCAGATTACCGGCGATCAGAAGTTTTATCTGATTGAGTTGTTCGTGGACGGGAAGCCGCTGCCACTTACCAAAAATCATGTTCCTGCCGCCACTTTTTCAAAGCCAGAGATCGTGGAAAGCTTCCGTGCCAAGGTAACCGGCGAGGCGGGTGCCAATGATGGCATTTTGCTTCCGCAGTATCTCACGCCTTTCGCTAATGCGGGCTCCCCGCCGCCGCCTTCCTTTATCCGCGTAGAAAGCACGCGTTGAGTGTGCAGGCTGAAATTCAGCTTGCTGAGTTTCAGCACATCTGAAATCGACTCCATCTCCCCTATGTCTTCCCCCCGCGTTCTTGCTGTAGACAGCGGTGCCGGTCACGTTGCTTGCGGCTTATTTGCTTCCGCCAAGAACGGCCGTCTCGTGCTGGAACAGTTTGCCTTGGAATCCTTCAATCCGGACCCCTCTCTTGAGGCGCAATGGACTGAATTGGTGGCGCAATCATTGGCCGCTGCCGATAGGCGTGTCGGTGCTTCGGGCGCCGCCGTGCTGTCCGTTCCCGGACACCTTACTCTGACCAAATTCGTAAAGACTCCTGCGGTCGACAAGACCAAGCGGGACAAGGTCATTCAGTTCGAGGCACAGCAAAACATTCCTTATCCGCTGCCCGAGGTGGTTTGGGATTACCAAGCTATTAGTGACGACGGCCTCGATCTCGAGGTAATGTTGGCCGCTGTTAAGCTGGATGTTGTCGATGCCCTCTGCCACTCGGTGCGTGACGCCGGAGTTTCTGCTTCCGCAGTTTTACCTGCCACGGTCGCGCTGTATCGCTCATTTAAATATAATTATTCTGACGTCTCCGGCACTTCCTTGGTGGTTAACATCGGGGCGCGTTCGACCAATCTACTGTTTATTGACGGCGGACGTTTTTTCATCCGCACGATAGCGCTGGCCGGCAATAGCGTGACCCAATCCATCGCGGATGAACTCAAGCAGGAGTTTTCCCACGCTGAGGGCCTTAAGCTGCAGGTGCTTGGTGGAACCAGTGACTTGCCTGAGGCTTCGCCGGCGCGCACCACGGTCTTGCATGCGGCACAGTCGTTCATCGGACGCCTCCACATGGAGATCACGCGTTCCACGGTGAATTATCGCCGCCAAAGCGGCGCGGAACAGCCTGCGGCGATCTACATTACCGGTGGCGGTTCACGGGTGCCGGGTCTTGTCGCTGCGCTTGCCGAAAAACTAAAAACGCGAGTCGAGCTTTTCGACCCCCTGCGTAATGTTGATGTCGCTCCCTCGGCCGCGGCAGCGCGTGATTACTCAGCGGTCTTGGCTGATCTCGTCGGTCTCGCCATCGGAACCGCTGCGGGGGAAAAAAGCTTCACGCTCCTTCCCCCCGCGATTAGCGAGGCGATCGTCTTTCGCAAGCAGCAGCCATTTTACGTCGGCGCGGCTGCGTTGCTGGCCCTCTCTCTGGTGCTTCCCGCTGTGCATTTTCATCGCTCAGGCGTGATTGCGGCTGAGCAGGCCAGTTTGCTAGAAGCACGCTTGCAGCCGTTGCGTGCGCTTAAGGCTACCGACGCCCATAACCTCGAAAAAATTGAGGCTCTTAAAAAAGAAATCGGGGCCATTCAGGGTCTGGTCGAATCCAAATCAAACTGGATTAATTTCTTTACGGATTTGCAGGAACGTTTGGTGAAAGTTGAGGATGTGTGGCTGGAAAAGTTGCAAGTATTGCGTCCTGCGCCCGGTGAGCAGGCACCTGCCTCTTCCGGAAATAATGTTTTGGGCGGCCAATCTGTGGTCGCCGGTGGAACCGTGGAGCCGTCTACATCGGTGCTTCGTCTGAACCTGAGTGGACGCCTCTTGGATCGCGCTAATCCTGTTTCACGAGTCAGTCAGGAGTCTTTAAATCGCGTGCGATCACTCCTCGCCAGCTTTGCCGGTTCGCAGTTCATCGCCTCTGTCGAGAAGGAAACCTTCAATACTACCCAGCCAGGAATCCTGAGCTTCGACTTCATTCTTGTTGTTGATCCCAAGAAACCGCTCTGACCCCATGGCCAGTTTCAAATCCAATCCCGTCTATTGTTCTGTGCTTGCCCTATTGGGCTTAGCGGTTATCGCCGCCGGCTGGGGCATATATAACCGTCATGCTTTTGCCGATAGAAGCGCGGCTCAGCTTATTAAAAAGCACAATGAGCTGCTTGCTTTGCAAGCGGTTAGTCCCGTTCCCAGCGAAGCGAGTAAAGCTGCCGTTGAGGCGGATTTGGCTCGCACCCAAGTCGCACTGGCTACGATGCGCGAAGAGCTGAAGGGCCGCGGACCCGTTGCTGAGGGCTTACGCAAGGCGGTCGTCCCCTCTGGGCCCACTGAGGTGTTCTTTAACTTGGAGACCTTTGTTGAAAAAACACGGCAGAAGGCTCAAGCGGCCGGCGTTAAGGTGAAGCCTGATGAGCGTTTTGGTTTTTATACTTATGATCGCACGGGTCCTGAGCGCGAGCTCATCCCTCAGGTTTTTCGCCAACGTCAAGTTGCCGAATATTTAATGGATGCACTTGTTGATTCGCGGCCAAATGAACTGGTGTCCTTGCAACGCGAACGTCCTCAAAAAAGCGGAGAGCAGGATGCCGTCGCCAGCGGTCGAGCTCGCCCAACGGAAGCGGGGAGCACACAAGGTAATACTGACTTTTTTGAAATCGATCCGCGTATTTCCGCTCGTGTGCCGGGCTTTGTCGGTGCGACGGCCTTTCGGCTGACGTTCATCAGTGAAACTGCATCGCTTCGCACATTGCTTAATAAGCTCGCGACATTCGAGCTACCGCTCGTTGTGCGAGGGGTGGAGGTTGAGGCTGCAACTCAAGCGACTGGAAATGCCGCTTCCGCAGCCCAGCCCAATTCTCTGAATAGTATTTTTGGGACGACGCCAACTCCGGAGGTTTCAGCGGACCAATCCGCACCTAAGCCGCTAGTTGAGAAAGTCCTATCCAAATTTACGGTCACGGTCGAATTGATCGACTTGGTCGAAGCCCCCGCGACTGAAGCTACCCCGACTACCTGACAATGGCCGCCACATCCCAAGACAAAATTTTCTTCGGCGCAGCAGTTCTCCTGCTGTTGGCCTCCGCTGGCTGGATGGGGCTGCAGAGCTCCAAGCTCGCCCGGTTGAGTGCTTCTTTTGAGGGCAATCACCCGTCCGCTGCCTACGTGCCCGCTGGTATAGATGCACCTGCCGTGAGCACAAAGACGTGGCCATTGGCAGGAGGTCAAAGCACTGGGGCCGAGTGGGTATACGATGTATTTACCCCGCCCGAGATTTATTATAACGGCAACACTAAGCAATTTAGTGTTAAACGTCCGGGAACTCCAGAAGTGGATCCCGTGGCTCAGCTCCCTTTCGGTGTGGAATTGCTCCAAATCAAGCCCGACGTGTTCCGGCTTCAGCTTGTTGGCTATGTCGGTTCGGAAGGCGATTACCGTGGCACCTTTGAAAACACTGTATCCGGAGAAACCATCATTGGGCGTGCCGGGAAAACAGTGCCCAGCCTCGGGTTGATGATCAAGAGCTTCAACGTGAAGCGTATTCGTATCGAAAGCAAGGAGAGCATGACGACGTATGTGACGGAAGCGACCGCTTTGGTGGTGGACACCAAGACCGGAGACGAAGTGATGCTGACAAACAAGCAGCGACACGTTAACGGTGAGCCCTTCGCTATTTTTAAGATCGATGGCAGTGAAGAACCGGTGCAACGCCGCGTGGGCGAAAGTTTTCGGGTTGGGTCAGCCACTTATACGGTTTTGAAGCTGAAGGCCGAGCCGCCTGCAGTGGACGTGCGTAAAGAGGCATCCGATTTGAAACAACCTATCACCAAGACCTTGACGCCATTCACTCCTGTCTCCCCACTGCCTGCTCCTAGTGCGCCAGTGCCCCCGTCATCAGGTCAGCCTGGTGCCTCGACTCCTTTCCCGTTCGGAACCTGAACCCGTTTTTCCAGCATACCTTAGTTTATACCCAGATCAGAAGAGCATCTCCTAAATGAAAAAGTTAAAGCTCCCCAAATCACTTCTTGTCACGTTGGCCACGCCTGCGCTTCTGGCGCTCGTTGTTCCCGCTGGGCATGTCCTTGCCCAAGGCCAAACCGAGACAAAAATTCGGCTGATGGCCGATGCTCTTCGGGCCCGCGATAGCGGTGATCTCGAAACCGCTAAAAAGAATTTGGAGGAGTTGCTCGCTCTTGCGCCCAATGACGCCACCGTCCAGCGCTTGCTTGCAGGGGTGAATACATCCATCGCCAGCCGCGCTTCGGGTGCTGCGGTTGTCGAGGCTACCCCCGCGCCGACTAATTCCGAACCTGTTGAGGTGAGTTTGCCCACTGTTTCGAAAACGGCTGAGGCGAAGACTTCCGAAAGCGATCCGGTTTCGCAGGCCGATTTATTGGCCAAGCAGGAAGACTTGCGCATTAAGGACTTGATCGCCGCTGCTCGCGTCAAGCGCGCCGAGGCCCGCAGTCTCGCTAAGAATGGCCGTTTTGATGAAGCTGCTCTTTTGCTTGATGGTGCAATCAATTCGCTTCCGTCCAATCCAGCTACTTCCGAGGCCATTGCGGATCTTCAGGCTGAGAAGAACGGGCTGCTGCTTGAGAAAGCTCAGTATTTGCTCAAGCAGGGCGATACGGATGCAGCGCGCGCCGCGCTTGACGCCTACGCGCAGGCTTCTGGAGCTGATAACAAGAAGGGCGAGAAAATCGCTCGCTCTATCAATAAAGCTGAGCTGAACCCGACATTGCAGCCGATTGAGAAGGTAAACCCCAAGTTTATTGCCGACCAAAAGGAGATTGCTAAACTTGAGGCTAAAGGACGCAGCCAATATTTGGCTGGTGACGTTGATGGCGCTCAAGAAACGTTCCGTTTAATCGAATCCATCGACACCGGCAACCCTACGGCTAAGTCTTTCTTGACTCGCATTGCCACGGAGAAGGCTAACATCGGCGCCCTCAATCAGGCAAAAACTCGGGCACAGATGATGGAGGAAGTGAAGAATGCTTGGCAGCGCCCGGGCGTCTATATTGATCGCGGCGATACTAATGGTGTTGGCAAGCCAGTGACGACACCTTTGGCTCAAAAGCTGAATAGTATTATTATTCCTAGCGTAAACTTCAGCGGTGTCGAACTGAGCCGGGTCGTTAGCACGCTTTCGACTATCTCTAATGAATACGACAAGAGCGAAGGAGCAGCCGGTGTAAACATTGTGCTGATCGACCCGAGTAATAAGAACCCGAGCGTAAGTATTACGCTACGCAACTTATCGCTTAAGCGTATCCTCGATCTGATTACTGACTCTACTGGTTACCAATACGAGGTTCAGGCCGACACGATCGTGGTTCGTCCGGGCGGTGAAAATACGCAGCTGGAAAATGCATTTTTCCCTGTCACCAGGGCCACGGTTATCCGCATGACGGGTATGGGCGCTTCAGCTGCAGCGACACCGGCCACCTCGGCTGACCCGTTTGCCGCGCCAGCGGCTGCCACTAGCACCGCTGGTGGTGGTAGCAGCGGTGGCGAGTCTGCGGCCCTCCAGTCGTTTCTCGAGCAAGCCGGTGTCAAATTTACTGCGACGCCCGGCTCCAGTCTGGTTTATGACGGGTCGGCCATTATCGTAAATCAAAGCCCCCGGAATATTGAGCGTATTCGCAATATCCTGAATCGCTATAATGACGTCCGACAGGTCGAAATTGAGGCCAAGTTCATGGATGTTCAAGAAGGTGCATTGGAGGAACTCGGGGTTAATTGGAACGTCAGTGATGGCCGTAATAATTATACGACTGCAAATCGGTCCCTTGCGTCTGCGTTCTCTAATTCCTCTAGTGGATCATCGGGCAAGATCCTTACGACTGCCGGCACCAGCACGATTCCCAACAATCCTGCGTCTATACCAGGAGCCGCAAATATCGGTATATCGTCAGCGAGCGGTGGTTTTGCTAATGCCACTAATGATTTGACGGCGCTAGCCGGGATTATGGGGGACTTTGATGTCACAGCCACGATTCGCGCCTTGTCGCAGAAGACAGGCACTGATTTGTTGAGTTCTCCGAAAGTCACGGTGCTGTCGGGTAATCCGGCGAATATCATTGTCGCGCAGGAACTCCGCTATCCACAAAGCTATGGTGAGACTCAGAGCACTGTCAGCAGTGGTAACACCGGCGGCTCTGCGATCAGTATCACGGCGGGCACTCCTCAAGAGTTTACCGTGCGCAATGTCGGTGTGGAGCTAAAGGTCACCCCGACTGTTGAGGAAGATGACTATAGCATCAGCCTTGATTTGAATCCCAAGGTCACTGAGTTCGATGGATTTGTGGAGTATGGCGGCACTAGCGTTGCGTTGATCCCCAACTCCACCGTAACGGTGCCCTCTGGCTTCTATCAGCCGATTTTCTCTACTCGTGAGGTAACGACAAAGGTCACCGTCTGGGACGGAGCGACTTTGGTGCTCGGTGGTTTGACCCGTGAGGAAATCAAGAAGACCAGCGACAAGGTTCCGATTTTGGGCGATATTCCGCTCATCGGTCGCGCCTTCCGCTCCAAGGGTGAGACCTCCAGCAAGCGCAACTTGCTGATCTTCGTTACTGCCAACCTCGTTAGCCCGGGCGGTTCGCCGAAGAAGCAGCAGCTCAAGAGCGTGGCTCCGAGCTCGATGTTCCAGAATCCTACGATCGTTACTCCGGGCAGCGCGGAATCGCGTGTGCGTGGTGGTAAGTAAGCGACCTCGGTTCTAATTCTTGCAACGCCGTCACCTTTGTGGGTGCCGGCGTTTTTTTGTGGCTTTGCCTTTGCCATGAGCGAAGGCGTGTTTCTTGGTTTCGCACATGGCAAAATGGCTTCTTATCGATGGGTTCAATCTCGCCTATCGCTGTTTTCATGCGGTGCCCGAATTGACGCGTGCAGATGGATTCCCCACCAATGCCCTTCATGGTTGGGTGAAGTCGCTTTGGAAGCTCGCTGATCAGGAGCGACCAGATAGGACCTTGGTTTTTTTTGATCAGGGGGGATCTCAAGACCGCCTATTGCTCCATCCCGAATACAAGGCTCAGCGTGAGGAAATGCCGGAAGCGTTGCAGAAGCAAATTGAGCCTCTCAAAGCGCTCACTCGTGCGATGGGTTTTGTGGGCGTTGAAATCGACGGTGTCGAAAGCGACGATGTGCTGGCGTCACAGGCGGTCGCTTTGGCGGCGCAGGGCCATGACGTGTTAATTGTAAGTTCCGACAAGGACTTCGCTCAAGTCGTCAATGATCGTATCAAGATCCTTCTGCCGCCCCCTTCGGCCAATCCCAAGCTGGGTTGGCGCTTTCGTGACCACGCCGGTGTGCTCGAAAAGTTCGGCGTGCCGCCTTCGCAAATCGCCGACTACCTTGCTCTGGTTGGCGATACTTCGGACAATATTCCAGGGATAGCGGGTGTGGGACCGAAAACTGCGGTGAAATGGCTGCAGCAATACGATGATATCGAGGGTGTGATCGCGCATGCGGCCGAGCTCACACCGGAGCGTTTTCGTGAACTGGTGCGCAACCGGGCCGACGATCTGCGACGCAATTTGAAACTGACCACGCTTAACCTTTCGCTGCCCACCATTACCGCAGAGGCTCCGCCGGTCATGACGGAGGAGTTGTTCGCCTTGCTGGACGGGTGGGAGATGAAATCGAGTCTGAATGAGGCGCGCGGGCGTTATGGGCGCCAACCGGAGTTTTTATTCTAGGTTCAGCGAGTTTAGTCATTGATTTGCCCTTTGTTTCGAATGAGTTCCGCCCTCCGCCACCTGCGTCCTGAATCGACGCGCGAGTTTTGGATCAGCTTGCTCACTTGGTTGTGCGGGTGGTTGTTGGCTTCGGGGTTCGTGGTCTGGCATGCCGTCGCGGTTGACCGCTATTTAAATCGGGTGACTGAGACGCGCTTTGAAGATGGTTCGGTGAAAACCCCATTGCAGCGCGTTCCGCAGGCGATCGCTCCGGATGGGCAGGTATGGGTGCGGCATTCCTTGGCGATGGCCGAGAGCGAGGCATGGCGGCTGCGGTCTACGAACATAGATAATGCGCCGGAGGGACGGCCGATTTACTGGAATTCAGCGTGGGCGCTGTGGCTATCCGCTTGTGGGCGTGTGCGCATGGCGTTTACGGGTGAGTCACTGCCGGTCGCTATAGAGTCGGCTTCCTTATGGGCAAATCTGCCAGTTTTTCTCCTCGTGCTGACATTGGCGTCTGGCTGGGTTTGGAGACGCTGGGGTGGCATGGCAGGGGCGTTGATGGCGGTTGCTTTGGCGGGACATCGCAAATTCTACGAGGGGTTTTATCCGGGATATTGTGACCATCACGGTTTGATCAGTGCGGCAGTATTGGGCGTGGTCGTGGGAATGTTGTTTGCCGGGGCGGGATGGTGGAAGCGCGAGGACGATCAGGAGTTTTCACTGCTTCCGAAATCCGAGGCGGGGGTCATGCGGGCGGCGATGGTTTCGGCAGTGTGTGGCGCGCTGGGTATGTGGGTGAGTGCCGCTTCGTTGGTGACGACAATTGCCCTTACAGGGGTTGCGGGATTGGCGGCTGCGGTATTTTTCGGAAGCTCTTGGGCAGGCGGATGGGTGTGTGTGCCGGGGGCTTGGCGGCTCTGGGGGCGACTAGGCGGCGCACTGAGTCTGGGCTTTTATTTATTGGAGAACTTTCCCGATCGGCTGGGATTGCGGCTGGAGGCGAATCATCCGCTTTACTGTTTGGCGTGGTGGGGGGCAGGGGAGGCCATTGCCGCTGTGCTCGTCTGGCGGAGAGAGAAACGCTCAACGAAATGGATCGCTGCCCGTTTGGGCGGGTGGGGAATTACGGTGCTGGTTGCGCCGGTGGTTGTGGGTGTTGCGGGCGCGCAGGTGTTCGCGCCGTTGGATCCCTTTCTAACGCGTATTCACCAATCGATTCACGAATTCGCGCCGCTTTGGAGTGCGATCTCGAGTGAGGGGTGGAAACCGTTTGGCGATCAACTCTCCATCTCATTTTTGCTTTTGGCCCTTCTGGTGATCTGGTGGGGGCGTAAGCCTCCGCTGACGGAACGTATGGTGGTGGTTTTTATCACGAGTGTAACATTGGGCGCCACCACATTGGGCTGGTATCAAAATCGTTGGTTGCTGACGGCGAGTGGACCGCAAATCGGGTTGGCGCTCGTGCTGCTTCTGGCCGTGACGGCGCGACTGCGCGCTGGGATGCGGATGCTGGTTGTCGTTACCATTGGCGCGTTACTGTATGTGCCTGGACCTTGGATACTCGCCCGCGAGCGCCTGCTCGTGGAGCGCCGGAACGATGTGCAGTTGGGGGAAACGGTGCAGTTGCTATATCGGGACATCGCCGGGGCTTTGATCAAAGAAGGGGCGGATGCGCGGTCGATCATACTGGCCGATCCCAATGCATCGGTGGGCATTGGCTATTACGGACGGATGTGCACCGTCGGCACGTTGTATTGGGAAAACCGTGACGGGTTGCACGCGGCGGCGGAGATTTTCGGGGCGCGGGATGACGCCGACGCGGCGGCGCGTATTCATGCGCGGGGGATTACTCATGTCGCGATGATCTCAAGCTACGACTTTTTGCCTGAATACCACTATGCGCTCCTAGGTGGGCTTAAACCCGCGGATGATCGCAACGGATTCGGGCATCGGTTGCTCTACCAATATCGCGTGCCGGTGTGGCTGCGACCGCTGGATTATCATGTGCCTGGTCCGCTTGTTCCGCTGGGCTTCAAAGTGGCATTGTTCGCGGTTGATTTCGACGCACCGGTGTCGATCGCGCAGGAGCGCATCGGGGTGTATCAGCTGGCGAAAGGGGAGCGCGTTTTGGCTGAGAAGAGTTTCATGGTAGCACTGGCAGCGGATGCTTCTCGACCTGAACCTTGGTTGTTGCAGGGGCAGTTATTGTTGGCAACCGGCCGGCAGGCGGAGGCGTTTAACTTCATACGAGCCGGAATTGAGCGTGCACCCGCGAATGACCGTGAGCGCCTGCTCAAAACGGCCGCGGATATCTTTGCGCAACGAGGGGAAGAGGGACAGTCCCACGCACGTGCTTTACTCGATATGCTCGAAGCCGCCCATCGCGCGGATTAGGCGAGCGGCCAAATCGTGGATTCATGCCACCGTCTCGCCACCCTCTCTGGTCGGCGTAGATGAGTCCGGACTGCTGTGGGTTTAAGTTTCCTCTTCGGGGCCTAAAATGTAGCCAACGCCGTGAACTGTTCGGAACGAGTTCAGATTGAGTCCGTGGCGTTTGAAGAGCTCGCGAACCTTAACGATGTATTGATCGAGAGAGCGGCTTTTCACATCCGCATGGATGCCCCATACCGAATGAATCAATGCTTTGCGCGTGATAACATTGCCGCGGTTTTCGTGGATGTAGGCGAGAATGCCCAGTTCCTTGCGGCCGATTTTCTCGGATTTGGCGCCGGGGAACTCGATTTCAAGGCGGAGCGGGACGACCTGTGCTCCGCAAAACTCAAACGGCTCATCGATCACCCGCACATTTTTCGTGAGGTTGAGATCCGTGTTGGACTCGGAGCGGCGCAAGACCGCACGGATACGGGCGACCAGCTCGGGAAACCCGAAGGGCTTCGTGATGTAATCGTCTCCACCCAGTTCGAATCCGCGGACCTTGTTCACCTCAAGCGCGTTGCCGGTCAGGAAGATCGTGGGGACGTGGATATCATTGGCTTTCAGTTCTTCTAGCAGCGCAAAGCCCGACTGGTCGGGAAGGTTGACGTCGAGGAGGAGGAGGTTGGCGAAATTACGTTTGAGGAAGCGCAGGGCCAGCCCACAGCGGTTGTAAACTTGGGTCTGCATGCCCGCTTCCTCGAGGTGGAGGCAGATCAACTTGGCCAATTCCTCTTCGTCTTCGATGACTAGAATGAGAGGCTTGGGTTCGGCGCGCATTAGAAAATAAAAATAGGGCTAATTTACAGGAGAACGTGGAGGTTTTTTACAAATCAGACCCGGTTGTCAAAAGAAACGTCCGCAAGCGACTCACGATTTGTGGTAGGAGAATAAACTTGAAGGGCTTCGGTGCGGCGTGTCCCTTGGCCGCGTGTCTGCAAACGCTCCCCTGCTCATGCTCGGGTTGCCCAAGGGCAGCCTTGAGGAATCCACCAAGAACCTGTTCGCCAAGGCGGGCTGGAAGATCACCACGAGTTCGCGCTCCTATAAGCCGTCGATAGACGACCCGGAGCTCGATGGGCGTTTCGTGCGCGCCCAAGAGGTGAGCCGTTACGTTGAACATGGGTTCTTCGACTGTGGTCTGACCGGTTACGACTGGGTGCAAGAAAACAACTCCGATGTCGTCGAGGTGTGTGACCTCGTCTATAGCCGCGCCTCCACGCTCAAGTCCCGTTGGGTGCTGTGTGTGCCCGAATCGTCCCCGGTCAAGACCGTGGCTGACCTAGCCGGCAAGCGCGTGGCTACCGAGCTCATGAATACGACCAAGCGCTTTTTCGCCGAAAAGGGCGTCGCCGCCGAGGTCGAGTTTTCCTGGGGTGCCACCGAGGTAAAAGTGCCCGATCTGGTCGATGCCATCGTGGACATCACCGAGACGGGTTCGTCACTCCGCGCCAATAAGCTCCGCATCGTTGACACGCTGCTTTACACCAACACCAAGCTCATCGCCAACAAGGCCAGCTGGGCCAATCCCGCCAAGCGCAAGAAGATCGAGACCATCGCGCTCCTCCTGCGCGGTGCGCTCGAAGCCGGCAGCAAAGTCGGCCTCAAGCTTAACCTGCCCAAGGCCTCGCTCGACGCGCTGATCAAGGCTCTGCCCTCGTTGCGCAACCCGACGATTTCTCCGTTGAGTTCGCCCGAGTGGATTGCGGTCGAAACGATCATCGATGAGAGTGTCGTTCGCGAAATCATCCCTCAATTGAAGGAGCTCGGGGCCGAAGGCATCGTCGAGTATCCGCTCAACAAGGTCGTCTATTAAGTAAGCGCGTTCGTCCATGCCGAAACCCACCAAAGTCACGCTCGGTCTTCTTCAGCACGGCTGCTCGGCCGACCCGAAGGCAAACCTCAAGAAGACCCTCGCGCTCACCGAAAAAGCCGCGAAGCAGGGCGCCCAGATTATCTGCACGCAGGAACTCTTCCGCTCGCAGTATTTCTGCCAGGCCGAGGACCACAAATACTTCGAACTGGCCGAACCGATACCCGGTCCGAGCACGGAGGCGTTCCAGAAAATCGCCAAGAAGCACGGTGTCGTGATCATCGCCTCGCTCTTCGAAAAGCGTGCCAGTGGGCTCTATCACAACACCGCCGTTATCATCGACGCTGATGGCAAACTGCTCGGTATCTACCGGAAGATGCACATCCCGGACGACCCGCTCTTCTACGAGAAGTTCTACTTCACGCCGGGCGACACTGGCTTCAAGGCGTGGGACACCAAGTTCGGCAAGATTGGCGTGCTGATCTGCTGGGACCAATGGTATCCCGAAGGCGCCCGGCTCACCGCCATGCAAGGTGCGGAGATCCTGTTTTATCCGACGGCCATCGGCTGGCATCCGTCCGAGAAGTCTGAATACGGCGTCAACCAGCACGGTGCGTGGGAAACCATTCAGCGTTCGCATGCCGTTGCCAACGGCTGCTTCGTCGCCGCGGTCAACCGCATCGGTCTTGAACAACCCATCGGTGGCGATGGCCTTGAGTTCTGGGGACAGAGCTTTGTGGCCGGCACCAGCGGTCAGATTCTCGCCAAGGCCAGCACGGATAAAGAGGAGATTCTTCTCGTCCCGGTTGAGCTGGGCAAAGTTGACGTGACGCGCACTCACTGGCCGTTCCTACGCGACCGCCGGATCGACGCTTACGAGAACCTCACGAAGCGTTTCATCGACTGATTTGAAGCCTGTGTAGGAGCCTGCTTGCAGGCGATGGTTTGACGTGGGAGCGAGCTTGCTCGCGATCTCCGATCCTCGCGAGCAAGCTCGCTCCCACATTCTGCATCGCCTGCAAGCAGGCTCCTACATTTCGATCCTTTTCTTCATGGCCAAAGCCAAATCCGCCACACCTGCATCACTCGGCTTTCGCATGCCCGCCGAGTGGGCTCCGCAAACCGCCATCTGGCTCTCGTGGCCGCATAAACGCGCCTCGTGGCCGGGGCAGTTCCGCCCGATTCCGTATGTGTTCGCTGGCATTGTTGCGCAGATCAGCCGCTTCGAAGAGGTGCGCATCAACATCGCCGAGCCGCTTCAAAAACGCGCTTGGTCGCTCATCACCAAAGCGGGCGCCGATCTGTCCAAGGTTACCTTCTACGATCACCCGACGAATGACGCGTGGTGCCGCGATCACGGTCCGATCTTCGTCAAGAATCCCCAGACCGGTGAGCTCGCCGTCACCGATTGGGTGCACACCGCTTGGGGCGGCAAATACCCGCCCTACGATCTCGACAACACCATCCCTCCGCTCGTCGCAAAGAAGCTCAAGCTGCGCCGTTTCGAAAACGACATGGTCCTCGAAGGTGGCTCCATCGAGGTGAATGGCGAGGGCCTGCTCCTCACCAGCGAGCAGTGCCTGCTCAATAAAAACCGCAACCCGCACCTTTCGCGCGAGCAGATCGAGCAAAACCTCAAGGACTACCTCGGCATTACGCAGGTGCTGTGGGTGGGCGATGGCATCATCGGTGACGACACCGATGGCCATATCGACGACATCACGCGTTTCTACAAACCCGACGGTTTCATCACCGTGGTCGAGTCCAACAAGCGCGACCCGAACCACAAAATCCTCGCGGAAAACTTGGAGCGTCTGAAGGTGTTCCGGACTCCGAAAGGCAAGAAGTTCGACATCGTTGAGCTGCCCATGCCCAAGCCGTTCGCCTTTCACTGCCAGACGGTGCCGGCCAGCTACGCGAATTTTCTCATCATCAACGGCGCGGTGCTCGTGCCGAATTTCCGCCAGAAAAAACGCGACGCCGAGGCCAACGCGATCATCGCCTCGTGCTTCCCTGGCCGCGAAATCATTCCGATCGACTGTTACGAACTCATTTGGGGCCTTGGCACGTTGCACTGCATCTCGCAGCAGCAGCCTGCCTGAGTAACTCGCACCCTCCTGCATCTCCATGTTCCTTCGTTCCCTATTGGTTCTCTTGGCCGTTTTCGCGCTCGCCGGTTGCGAGTCGGTGAAGACAGGAATGCGCGAAAAGCTCTCCGGTCCCTCCTATCAAACCCGCGCATTCACCGGCGAGTCACGGGCTGTCTTTGATGCCGCCCGGTCTTCGGCGGAGCAGTTGGGCTTTCGGATCACCCGCTCGGGCGTGGCCCAGGGCGTCATTGAGGGTTTGAGCGGGCTGGTCAGCGATGATCGCCTGCGCGGCAGCAATCAGCGCACCATCAAGGTGCGTCTCACTCCCGCCTCCGATGGCAGCACTGAGGTGGCGGTGCTTTTCACCGAAGTCGTTGAGGATGATTTCAGCAAAGGCGCAGGGCAGGGCACCGAGACATCGTTGCGCAACCATCCGATCTACGAGTCGTTTTTTGCCAATTTGAGCCGGGCTCTGGTGCGATAAACGGCTCGTTAGAAGCGATGCCCTCGACTCAACACATTGGGTTCCGAGTGAGGCGGTGACGGCGTGGCTCGCTTTACCAGCGGCCCTGCTCCCCAGACGGTCACTTTTTACCCTTGCCGCGCCTCGTGAATGGGCGATTCTGACCGCTCGCGGCATTTGTTGGATTCAGGTCGATGTCGTCGCGACGCTCCCATCGACCCTCAATGTCAGTCGTATAACCATCAACCCACGGCGCCCTTTAACCGGCGTCATCGCGGAAGATCGGCGCTTTGGAGCACGCGGCGGTTTTTCGTTCCGTTCCTATGAGTTCCATCATGCAAGACCTGCTCGCTCAATCCGGCTTTGATAAGCTGAAAGAGGGAGCCATCGTCACCGCCACGATCACCGAAATCCGTCAGAACGACGTCGTCGTTGACATCGGTGGCAAATCCGAAGGCGTCATCCCCGCCAATGAGTTCATCGACATCGGCGAGCTCCAGATCGGTTCCTCCATCGACGTTTACGTCGAGAAGCTCGAAGACAAGTCCGGCGCGCCGGTTCTCTCCTTCGACAAGGCCGAGCAAAAGAAGAACTGGGATAACATTCTCACCAAGTTCCCCGAGGGCTCCATCGCCGCGGGTCGCGTCAAGGCCAAGGTCAAGGGCGGCCTGATCGTTTCGATCGGCGTCGATTCCTTCCTCCCCGCCTCGCACATCGACATCCAGCCCCCCAAGAACCTCGATCAATACGTCGGCCAGACCTACGATTTCAAGGTTCTCAAAATCAATCTCGACCGGAAGAACATCGTTCTCTCCCGCCGCGAGCTCATCGAGGAACAGCGTGCCAACAAGCGCAAGAACCTCCTCGACAGCATCCAGCCCGGCCAGGTCCGCAAGGGCGTCGTCAAGAACATCACCGACTTCGGTGCGTTCATCGACCTCGACGGCATGGACGGTCTCCTCCACATCACCGACATGTCCTGGGGCCGTATCGCTCACCCGAGCGAGATCCTCAAGCAGGGTGAAGAGATCAACGTCATGATCATCGAAGTGAACCGCGAGAAAGAGCGCGTTTCGCTCGGCCTCAAGCAGACCACCAAGAATCCTTGGGACGAGATCGAGCACAAGTTCCCCGTCGGCGCCAAGGTTCACGGCAAAGTCGTCAACCTCGTTCCCTACGGTGCGTTCATCGAGATCGAGCCCGGCGTCGAAGGCCTCGTGCACATCACCGAGATGTCCTGGACCAAGCGCATCACCAAGCCCTCCGAGCTCCTCAAGGTCGGCCAGGAATTGGACGCGGTTGTCCTCGGCATCCAGAAGGATGACCAGAAGATCTCGCTCGGCCTCCGCCAGCTCGAGCCCAATCCGTGGGACATGGCTCGCCACAACTACCCGATCGGTGCTCGCGTCCGCGGCAAGGTTCGCAACATGACCACCTACGGCGCCTTCATCGAACTCGAAGAAGGCATCGACGGTATGGTTCACGTGTCCGACCTCAGCTGGACCCGCAAGGTCAACCACCCGTCCGAGATCCTCAAGAAGGGCGACGAAGTGGAAGCCATCGTTCTCGATGTCGATGCTTCGCAGCAGCGCATCAGCCTCGGCGTCAAGCAGCTCGCCGTCGATCCTTGGACCGACATCGACGCCTTCTTCAAGATCGGCGACGTCGTCACCGGTGTTGTTTCGAAGATCACCTCCTTCGGCGCCTTCGTGGAGCTCAAGGACGGCATCGACGGTCTCGTGCACATTTCGCAGATCAGCGAAGAGCGCATCGAGAAGGTCAAAGACGTCCTCAAGCCCGGCCAGGAAGTGACCGCCCGCGTGATCAAGATCGACCGCGACGAGCGTCGCCTCGGTCTGTCCGTCAAGGCCGCCAACTACTCCGAGCAGCAGCTCGCCGCCGAGACCGCTTCCTTCGAGGCGCTCAACCGCGACAGCTCTGGCGACATGATGAACCTCGGCGACATCCTCGATGCCGCTGCGGACAAGAAGGACTAATCGGTTTCGGGCTCGCGCCTGATCTCCGACTCATCCGCATCGTTCGCTTAAACGAAAGCGCCCGGTTCCCGCATTGCGGGGCCGGGCGCTTTTTTTTGCGCCGATTCGGGCTTCCGCGTCGATCGAGGCCGCCCGAGTGCGGTTGCCGTTGTCGCGGTGTCGCACACGCAACACCATCGGATCAGAGTCACCGGGACAAACCTTGCGGCCTGCGCGGATTCTTCGGTGCATATCCATGTTCCGACCGGAACACGGATATACACTCGATCGGGCGCGTTGGTTTCCACGGCGAGCAGGTTGCTCGTCTGATGAGTGGCGCAGGCTGAGCGCGTCCCTGTGCTGTCGCAGCGCGATAGGAGTATTTGGGTAATTTGATTGCCATAATGTGGTTGCTGTTTTTGGCGCGACGACATGAATGGCGCTCGTCTCGGCCGCCTTCGGTTTTCTTACCCCCATGCAGAGCGGAGTTCGGCCGTAGAAATCCATGAACGCTGGCGGATCGTTTTTTCTCGCCCTCGTTGTTTCCCGGCTCCGGGCGGACCTTGTCTGCGTCCTGTGGCCGAGCTGCATCGCCGGCGATGCGAAGAAAAATTTATGAATACCCCCGCCTCGTTTGGAAGCGCCACGATGCCCTCCCTGAATCCGCTCCGGTCGTGGTTGCCGTTGATCACGATATTCAAAAAGACCATCGGAGTCGGAACGAGTAAGCCATGGGGCATCATCGCGCTTTTGGGCGCGATGATCATCGGCGGCGGGTGTTTCGACGGGAGCGAAAAGCAGAACGGAAAAGATGCCTCACTAGAAAAACTTCAGGGAAAAATTCACCTCACCGGCTCCAGCACCATGGCCCCCTTGGTTACGGCACTCGGCCGGCGTTTCCAAGCCATGCATCCCGGAGTGGTCATCGAGGTGGCGACCGGGGGCAGTGCGCTCGGCATTCACGATGTGCGCGAAGGGACGTGTGAGATCGGGATGGTCGGCCGGGCGTTAAAAAACGATGAGCGCGATCTCATCGGTCTTCCCATCGCGCGCGATGGCGTGTGTCTCATCCTGCACAAGGATAATCCCGTTAAGTCCCTTTCTTCCGAACAGATCATCGGGATCTACACAGGCAAGATCACGAACTGGAAAGCAGCCGGCGGCAACGATGCGCCCATTACCGCTATAAATCGCTCCGAAGGCCGTGCCCAGCGCGAGTTGTTCACGCACTTTTTCGAGATAAAAAATGAGGACTTCAAAGTCGCATGAGTCGCCGGCGACAATCGGGAAGGCGTTAAAGCCATCGTCGAAAATCCCAATGCGATTGTCTATATGTCGATCGGCGAAACCGACATCAGCGTTGCGCAAGGGATGCCGATCAAACCGCTTCCCATGGATGGTGTTGCCGCCACCAGCCGCAACGTCCGCAACGGTCAGTTCCCCATCCAGCGGCCGCTCATGCTGGTCACACGGACATTACCTTCGGGGCTAAACAAAACGTTTATCGATTTTGCGCTTTCTTCGAGTTCCACCGAGGTCATCCGCGAATGCGGCTTCGTCCCTTATTTGGACTAAATCCGCCGACTAAAGGGAACCGGACCAACGATGATCAGAGCACCGCTCCAGATGGTAAATCAGCGGCTCAAACGGTTGAGCGTAAGGGGCAAACTAACGTTGGGTTTCCTGCTCGTGCTCTCTTTGTCCGTCATCGTGGGAACGACCTCCCTCATTACCGAAAGACGTGTTGCCGCCGCCTTTGAACGGCTTTTGGACATCGAGACGCGGATCGCCGATCTCAGCCGCAACAGCGAGGTGGCCGTGCGCCTGACGCGGCAAAGCGAAAAGGATTACTTGCTGCAATATGGCAGGCTCGGTTTCGACGAGGCGAAGGCGCGTTACGCGACGCTGCTCCAGGTTGGAGTCGCTGAGATACATCAAAACATGGACGCCATCCGCCATTTGACGGACGCGGAGGACGTTATCAACCAGACGCGAACCATCGACGAAGTTATGGACCAATTTGAGGCGCGGTTCCTCGCTACGATCGAATTGATCAGTCAGCGCGGTGTTTTTAAGGTCGGCGTGGCAGGCCGGATACGTGAGGAAATTCACAATGTTGAGGTGTTGCTGAGACAGAACCGAGCGGAAAGTCTTCTCGTTGACATGCTCACGCTGCGGCGTGTGGAGAAGGATTTCATGCTGCGTGGCCAGACGGCGGACACTCTGGCGTTCACGGAAGCGGTTTCTCAATTTCGGCGGCACATTGCCGGCAGCGATCTTCCGCCAGCCGTGAAGGATGAGTTGGGCGTCTCGGTTTCCAATTATCAGGCGCTATTCGAACGATACGTCCAACTTGACGAGCAAATCACGACGGAGACAGAGATCTATCGCACCCTTGTCCATAGGGTCGAAACACCGCTCAACGACCTTCACACGTGGGCGTTCCAGCGGGCCGAAGCCAGTCGGGACCAGGTGTTGCAGTTGAGCCGGATGAACAGTCGGGTTGTGTCCGGCGCTATCGTCATCGCCCTTTTGTGGGGAACGCTTTTGGCCTCGGTCATCTCGCGTCGTATCGCCGGGGGGGGGCGAACGAATGTATGGTCTTCGCCAGCCAACTGGCGCAAGGCGACTTGGGCGCGCGCATGAAGCGCTCCAGCGACGATGAATTCGGCGCGATCGCCACGGCTTTAAACAGTATGGCGGAGCAGTTTCAAAAAAACAAAGCCGACCTGGAAAACGCCCACCAGCAACTGCTGGAAACCTCGCGCAAGGTCGGCATGGCGGAGGTGGCGACCAGCGTGCGGCACAACGTCGGTAACGTGCTCAACAGCGTGAACGTTTCGGCCTCGCTGGTGGCCGACAAGACGCGCGAATTGAAGGCGGCGGCCGGCTTGTCCAAGCTCGGCGCGCTGCTGGCGGCGCACGCCGGCGACCTCCCCGATTTTCTGACCAACGACCCCCGGGGCCACCGGGTTCCCGGTTACGTGACGGCGCTCGCCTCCGAGCTGGATGGCGAGCGTAAGGCCATGGCCGAGGAGTTGGAGAACCTGCGTAAGAACATCGAGCACATCCGCGACATCGTGGCGATGCAGCAGGGCTACGCGAAAGTGTGCGGCGTGGCCGAGGAAGTCGCGGTGTGCGAGTTGGTGGAAGACGCGCTGCGGATGAACGCCGGGGCGCTGAAAAAGCACGGGGTCGAGGTCGTGCGCGAGTATCAGGCCCGGCCGACGCTCGTGATCGAAAAGCACCAGGTGCTCCAGATTCTCGTGAACCTGATCCGCAACGCCAAGCACGCGTGCGGCGACTCGGGCCGAGGCGGCAAGCGGGTGATCCTGCGCATCACGGCCGCCGACGGTCACGTTGCGATCACGGTCATCGACAACGGCGTGGGCATCCCGCCCGGAAACTACGCGCGCATTTTCACCCAGGGCTTCACCACGCGCAAAAACGGCCACGGCTTCGGTCTGCACGGTGCCGCTCTGGCGGCCAAGGCCCTCGGCGGCTCGCTTACGGTCCACAGCGACGGGCCGGGCAAAGGCGCCGCGTTTACCCTGCGGTTACCCCCTGACTCCTACGAACCCCCATTTATGAACGCAGCATCCCAGGAACCTTATCGCCGAGTGCTGATCGTGGACGACCGGCGCGATATCCACGACGATTTCCGCAAGATTCTTATCGGCCGACGCCGCTCCGGCGAACTCGTCGAGGATGAGGCCGTGTTGTTTGGCGAGTTGGAGGGCTCGGGACCGTCTGCCATCGATGGATTTGAATTGGATTCAGCCTACCAAGGTGAAGAGGCGGTCGAGAAGGTGCGCCAGGCGAAAGCCGAAGGCCGGCCCTATGCCATGGCCTTCATGGACGTGCGCATGCCGCCGGGCTGGGACGGGGTCGAGACGACCTCTCGCCTGTGGATGCTCGACCCCGACCTGCAAGTCGTCGTTTGCACTGCCTATTCGGACTATTCCTGGCACCAGACCATCGCGCTGCTCGGCCAGTCGGACCGGATGGTGATCCTCAAGAAGCCATTCGACAACATCGAGGTGTTGCAACTCGCGACCGCCTTGACCGAGAAGTGGCGGCTCGGTCGCCAGAGCCGGCGGCAGCTGGTCGATCTGGAAGGCTTGGTGGAGGAGCGCACCCGGCTGTTGCAGGCCGAGTCCGCCGAGCGTGGCCGCGTCGCCGAAGCACTCCGGGTTTCCGAGGCGTTTCTGCACTCCCTGCTCGAAACCCTGCCGGTCGATATTTTCCGCAAGGATGTGGACGGTCGGTTCATCTTCGCCAACCGCCGCTACTGCGAGCGGAAGAGCCGGCCGCTGGCCGAGGTCATCGGCCGGACCGACTTTGATTTGTCCCCTCCCGAGCTGGCGCAAAAATACCAGGGGGACGATCTCCGGGTGAAGACCACGCTCTGCGTTTTCGAGGCGGTGGAGGAACAGATCAATCCCGGCGGTGAGCAGCGCTGGGTGCACACCATCAAGGTGCCGGTCTTCAACGCGGAGGGCGTCGTCATCGGCACGCAGGGCATGTATTGGGACGTGACCGAGCAGAAGCGCGCCGAGGATGCGCTGAAGGCGGCCAAGGAGGCGGCCGAGGCCGCGGTGCGCGTCAAAAGCGAGTTTTTGGCCAATATGAGCCACGAGATCCGCACGCCGATGAACGGGGTCATTGGCATGACCGGCCTCCTGCTCGACACCGAACTCACCACTGTGCAGCGCGAGTTCGCCGACACCATTCGCACCAGCGCCGATACCCTCCTGACCATCATTAACGACATCCTCGACTTCTCGAAGATCGAGGCAGGCAAGCTCGCCTTCGAGGTTCTCGACTTCGACCTCGTCGAGACCGTCGAGGGCTCGTTGGAACTCATGGCGGAGGGCGCCGTGCGCAAGGGCATCGAGCTGGCCAGCTCCATCCCGTCCGTCCTGCCCGCCCGGCTCCGCGGCGACCCCGGCCGGCTACGACAGGTCCTCGTCCAACCTGCTCGGCAATGCGCTTAAGTTCACCCAGCAGGGCGAGGTCGTCGTCCGGCTGGTCGTGGAGGAGGAGGACGCGACCCACGCCACGCTGCGTTTCTCCATCCAGGACACCGGCATCGGCATCGATCCGCAGATCCATAGCAGTCTGTTTCAAGCATTCACCCAAGCCGACGGCTCCACCACCCGCAAATATGGTGGCACCGGCCTCGGGCTGGCGATCTGCCGCCAGCTGGTTGAGATGATGGGGGGCCGTATCGCCGTCGAAAGCGAACCGGGCAAAGGATCGACTTTCTGGTTCACCGCCCGCTTCGAAAAACAGACCTCCGTCCCGCCGCCGCCCCGCGCCCAATCCACTCTCACCGGTCGCGATCTGCGCGTGCTCGTGGTGGACGATAACGCCGTCAACCGCCAGATCCTCAGGCACCAACTCCTCGCGTGGAAGATGTGGCACGGCGACGCCCCTGACGGCCACCAGGCGCTCGCGCTCCTCCGCCAGGCCGCCGCCGAAGGCACTCCCTACGACTGCGCCTTGCTGGATATGCAGATGCCGGAGATGGACGGACTCACGCTCGCTTGCGCCATCAAAGCCGATCCGGCCATCGCCTCGACCCGCCTCATCCTCCTCACCTCGCTTGGCTCCGTGCTCGGTCCCGACGAGTTAAAGGCCGCCGGCATCAGCGCCTATCTCATTAAGCCGGTGAAACAGGGGCGCCTGTTCGAATGCCTTGGCACCCAGATCGCAGACGACGCGACCGCCGGTCCCTCCCTGGTGTCGCCGGACTCCGACCACGCGGCCCAATCTGCGCCGCCGGTTGGTTTCCCGGCGCAGAGAGCCCGCATCCTCGTGGCCGAGGACAACAGCGTGAACCAACGTGTCGCCCTCGCCCAGTTGCGCAGTCTCGGTTGCGTCGCCACCGCCGCCGTTGGCAACGGACGAGAGGTGTTGGAGGCCCTGGACCAGATCCCCTACGAGATCATTTTGATGGACTGCCAGATGCCGGAGCTGGACGGCTATGCCGCTGCGCGTGCCCTTCGCCAGAGGGAGAGCGATCCGACGCAACCCCGGCGCTGGCGCCACCCCGTCCGCATCATCGCGATGACCGCGAATGCGATGCAGGGAGATCGGGAAAGATGCTTCGGAGCCGGTATGGACGACTATATTTCCAAGCCGGTGTGCCTCCACGAGCTCAAGGCCGCCCTCCTGCGCTGGCACCGACCGACGCCAGACGTTCCCAGTTTAAAATAGCGCAGACTTCCATCCTGCATCCGATTCGATCCCGATCAGCAGGCTGGAAGCGTGCGCTACTTTTCAGGCTTCCGTCTCGTAACTCAGCACCGCCAGCGCGGCGGTCGCCGCCGTATCACAGCGCAATACGAGCGGGCCGAGCGTCACGGGAATAAATCCCGCAGCTTGCGCCGCCGCCATCTCCGCAGCCGAAAAATCCCCCTCAGGCCCGACCATCCACACCGCCTGCTTCGGTGCGTATCCATGTTCCGACCGGAACATCGATATGCATGCGCGCAACGACTGCGCACCCGGATGCAGGCTGGCGACGAGCTTGAGCTGTGCGCGCTGCGCCACTTCGCCGGCTAAGAACTCGCCGAGTGACTGCACGCTCGCGATCTCAGGCAGGAACGGATTGCCGCACTGCTTCGCGGCTTCGAGCGCGGCGACCCGCCATTTTTCGATCTTCTTGTCGGAGCGGTCTCCGTCTAGGTGGACTTGGGTTCGCTCGGTGGCGAGCGGGACAATACGCGCGGCACCCAGTTCGGTGGCGTGGCGCACGATGTCGTCCATCACGCCGCCCTTCGGCAACGCTTGCGCCAGCGTGATCGCGCAGGGCAGGGGCGCGCGCGTGTGTGTGGCGGTGACGCGCAACGTGGCGCCGGCCTTGCGCGCGTCAGTCAATTCGCACGTCCACTCAGTGCCGTGTCCATCGAACGCGACGACGATGTCGCCGGTCCGCGCGCGATTGACGGTGACGAGGTGATGCGATTCGCCGGCCGGCAGAGAGATGGTCCCTTGGATGGGGGCGGAGGCGAAGACGCGAAAATCGGACATAATTGCGAGTGGAACGGTGGAGTTTTCCGTTTACAAGCTCGCGGGTGTTCCTAGCTTGGCGGCTCGTTTCACGTCCCGCCCGGATGGCGAAATTGGTATACGCAGCAGACTCAAAATCTGCCGCCCTCTAAAGGCTTGTCGGTTCGAGTCCGACTCCGGGCACCACTTTGGTAGCGAGTGAAACTTTGCTTTGCCCGCGGATGCCGGCGCTCGCGGAAGTTGCGCGGCGGTTTGGAGGATCGGCAGGACAAGATGAAAGATCACGGGCACGATTTTTTCCGCCGCAGAACGTGTTCTGGGAGGTAATAAACGCATTGATGGTAATTACTGAAAAAACCGCTTGCTTCCGACGCGGGCGTTCTGCTTTCTGACCCCTCCTTAGTTCGGGCTGTAGCGTAGCCTGGTAGCGCGCTTGCATGGGGTGCAAGAGGTCGTGAGTTCGAATCTCACCAGCCCGACCATTTTCCCCGCCGCTTAGCGGCTTTCGTTTTGGGAAACCTCCGAACTTTTTATAACCACGGAGCGTCTTCATGTCTTCATGCAGTCGTGTGGTCCCCCTGAGGTAATTCCAACAAGCGTCCTGTTTGCATGTTTTCATTTGGGCCTGTTTTGGTAGGCCCATTTGTGCTTGATTGGTGGGGTTTACTACCTAGTTACTGTGGCGTGAAATCCATCCGGTGCTACGTGCTTGCAGGTGTGGCGATTTTTATCTGCTGGCTGTCAGCGTTGCATGCGGGTTCTGCGACCGACATCAGCGGACTCTATTATACGGGTTTAAATAACAGTGGAGCTTTGCAATCAGGCGGGGGGCGTGACGCTAACTGGGATGTCACCTACGCACGTGTAAACGGAACGACTTATTCGGGCTCCAGCACCTACACGAGTGCGGCGGGAGGGTATGTGTTGAGCAGTTCTTATATTGATTCGGCCTACGTCGCGAATACCGGCTCGGCTCAGTGGATCACGGCCCCGGGAGCGGCTAACAGTGGTGGCACGGCTAACGTGGGCGGTGATTATCTTCCGGGCAATGGCACCTCGGGCACGAACTCCGCGTTTTACGTGTATCAGCTGGCGTTTACGATTACCGGCACGGGGAGTGGTGTCGCCACCAACGCTATTTCAATCAGCCTTACGATTGCTGCGGATGACGCGTATTCCATCTACGTGAGTTCGACTCCGGTGACCGTAAATGGATCGGGGACGATTAGTTCGCAATATGCCGTGTCCGCGACAGGGACTAGTGCGTGGAGCAACACCACTGCACAGACCCTGAAAAACGGAACGGGCGGCAACACCACGTTTAACATCGGCACCAACTATCTCACGGTGGTGGTTTACAACACGAACAGCGTGACCGGCTCAAGCGGGAGCTCGGCGGTAAATCCCAGTGGCTTGCTCGTCTATCAGGTGGGCGCGCTCGCGACGATCGATGGCCATCCCGTTCCGGAGGTGGGCACTTGGGTGCCATTGCTGGGCGCGGTCGGTTTATACGGGACTTTCGTTTGGCGGCGTCGGCGGAGGTGCGTGCCGTCGGCTGCTGCGTGACGGCCGACTTACTTGAGCGCTTGCTGAATCAAAGAGACTTCTTCCTTGGTCAGCGCATCAGGTTGAAGGGACGAGAGCACGACACGGGCTTCGTCCAGCTGGAGATTCCCGGCGAGCGCGAGTCCGTAGGATAAGACGATGACTGGTTTATTTCTCCAGTCGGCGGCGACGGTTTTGAGGAGTGAGAGCGCAGTGTCGGCGCGGTTTTGTGTGCAAAGCACGAGCCCGTAGGTGGCGCGATAGGCTAGATCGCCGGGGTTGGCCTTGAAGTTCTCGACGGCCACCTCGCTGGCTTGGCGGAGGTCGTTCCCGGTGAGGGTGGCGAAGAACGCATAATTATTGGTTATCGCCGCGTCCGTGGGGCGGAGCGAATGCAGGCGTTTGAACACGCGGTATTGGCCGGTGGCGTCCTTTTCGACTTGGTAATGGCGCGCGAGTATTCCGAGGGCTTGGACGGCGACTCCGGGCTGTTCGGTGGCGATCCAGATGAGGGCGAGCGCTTCGTCCTTTAGGCCCCAGGCGTAGAGCGTATTGGCGGTGAAGAGCGTGCCGGCGCCATCGCTGCCCGCGCGATTTTGCAAGGTGCTCCATAGCTCGCGCGCAAGTCTGCCCGCGTCGGCGACTTCGCGGGCGGCTTGTAATTCATACGCGAGGCGTAGGGGCTCAAGGTCCCGGCCCCAATCGGCATCACGCGTCCATGCGAGCAGCGCTGGCCAGTCGGCCAACTGGCGTAGCGACTCGGCGGCGCCCACGGCGGCGGGCGCTCGTTGCGTCAACGCGGACGGCAGTGTCTTGATCCAGTTGCTGGCTTCGCGAGCGCGGCCGATTTGGTTCAGCCAGCTGACGAGCAGAGCGATGTTTCCCGCGTCGCCGGCGTGGTCTTTCTCCATCGTGACGAGCACCTCGGCGAAGCGGGCCTCATCCGTTTTGGAGAGTGCGAGCAGGCAATTCGGCAGGTCGCCCAACGTGCACCGGGGATGCGCCCGCAGCGACTCGGCGAGCGTGAGCATAGCCGGGCGGTCGTCTCGGCCGATGGCGTCTTGCAGCAACGTGCGCAGGGCGTTCGCGCCCCACTCGGGATTGGTGGTCCATTTGGTCAGCAAGGCGACGCCTTGTCGGCGCAACGTGTCCTCGCGAGCGTTGAGCAACACGATGCCGAGGGGCACTTCGTTGATGGCGGTGTCGGGGCCATCGAGTCGGAGCGCGTTTTCAAAGTGAACGCGGGCGGCGGGGAAATCGCGACGGCGGCGGGCGAGTTCGCCGACGATGCGCTGGGCCTGTGATGATTGCTCGATCATCGCTGCGGACAACGTGGTGAGCGCGCGTTCGGTTTCTTCGGGTTGCTCCGTGAGCAAGGCATCGGATGCCCACGCGAGCGCCAACTCAGTATTCCCGGGCGTGAGACGGGCTGCTTCCTGCGAGTAGGTCAACGCGTTGGCGCGATTGCCGAGCCGGCGCGCCAAGTCGGCGGCGAGCTTCCATGATTCGGCACGTTCGGGCGCGACTTTGAGAGCCTCTTGAATGGAGGCGGACGCGTGGTCGAGGCGGTTGGCGTCGAGCCATTGGCGCGCCATGCCGATGGCCGTGCGTTGGTGCCACCATGGATAAACCCACACGGTTGTCACCACGCCTAGGCTGACGACGGCTCCTGCGGCATAGAGCGCCCGACGCACAGCACGGCGTTCTTCGAGCAAGTCGAGCAGGAGCCACCACGCGTTGCGAAATTCGAAGATCCGCACGCGTGCCATAAACCGTGACGCGCGCGCGCCCGCCGTGTCTGCGGATACCTGATCACGTTTGCTGGATTTGTCGGAAGGATCAGGGGAACTCATGAGTCGCACGGATGCGCTCGGATCATGGTCGGATGAATAACGACACCACAAGTCGCTTGCTGGAAACAGCAGACGATTCCTCCCTTGGATTTTCGTTTGAGAGACACACCATGCCCGCAGTGAAAAACATCCAACCTCCGTCTTCCTGGCAGTGGGCTTATGCCGTCGTGCTGGCGGTGACGGTCGTCTGGGCGTCGGGACACGGCCACGTGGCGTCGCCTTCAGGCATAGCCAACTTCGACAAGATCGCGCACTTCTCGATCTTCGGCCTCATGGCCACGCTCGTGCTGCGGCCCTTTCGGGTGCGGCACGTGTGGTGGGCGATCATCATTGTCTCGCTGTTTGGCGCGACTGACGAATTACACCAAAGCTTCACCCCGGGCCGCTCGATGGAGTTTGCCGACTGGATAGCGGACACAACTGGCGCTGCGGTGGCGGTCACCGCCTATGCGTTCTGGCCATGGTATTGGCGCTTGCTGGAAACTCCTTTGTTTAAGCGTAAACCCCGGGTTGAAACCGGTCCGGTTTCCGCGACAACGGTGTCCGCATCATGACCACCGCAGAGGCCCACGCACGCATCGCCCAGCTTCGCGCCGAACTCGCCCGTCACGACGAGCGTTACTATCGGCACGCGCAGCCGGAGATCAGCGATTTCGACTATGATGCGCTGAAAAAGGAACTTGCCGATTTAGAGGCGCGGTTTTCCGAGTTTGCTCTGGTGGATTCGCCGACCCAACGCGTCGGTGACGACCGCACCGAGGGTTTTTCCCGCGTGAAACATCGTCTCGCGATGACCACGTTGGACAATACCTACGACGAAGCCGAACTGCGCGAATTCCACGCCCGCCTCGTCAAGGCGCTCGGCGTTGCCGATCTCGCCTACACGGTCGAGCCGAAGATCGACGGCGTTGCCGTGAGCCTCACCTACGAAAAAGGAAAACTCACCCGCGCCGTCACTCGCGGCGATGGCGAGGAAGGCGACGACGTGACCGCCAACGTGCGGACGATTCGGGGCCTGCCGCACACGTTGAAACTAGTCGTCGCCGGTCCGACCGACGACTTGTTCACCGCCGCCGCTCCGACCTTTCCCGATCTGATCGAGATTCGCGGAGAGGTTTTTCTGCGCGACGAGGAGTTCCACCGCATCAACCAACTCCAAGAGGAAGCCGGTGACGCTCTCTACGCCAACCCGCGCAACCTCGCAGCCGGCACGCTCAAGCAGCTCGATTCCAAATTCGTCGCCACGCGTCGGCTGGAGATCGTCGTTTACGGTCTTGGCGCGTGTGAGCCGGCGCCCGAAAGCTTCAACTCGCAGTCGTCGTTTCAAGCGCAACTGCGTGCGTGGGGTTTGCCTGTCGAAGACAAATTCTGGGTCGTGCGTGGCATCGACGCAGTCTGGGCGGCCATCGGCGAACTCGATGCACTTCGGCGCGGGTTCCCCTTCGCGACCGATGGTGCGGTGGTGAAGCTCGATCTGTTTTCGCAGCAAGCCGTGGTGGGCTATCGCGGCGCCGGTCAGGCGGCTCGCAAGCTGTCGCCTCGTTGGGCGTGCGCCTACAAGTTCGCGCCGGATCGCGCCGAGACACGCATCCGCGCGATCACGTTACAGGTCGGGCGCACGGGCGCGGTCACGCCGGTTGCCGAGTTGGAACCGGTGTTGCTCGCCGGCACCACGGTGAAACGCGCCACGCTCCACAACGCCGACGAGATCGCGCGCAAAGACGTGCGCGTGGGCGACACGGTGCTCGTTGAGAAGGCCGGCGAAATCATTCCCGCCGTCGTGCTAGTGCTCGTCGAGAAACGTCCCGCAGACAGCGTTCCCTATGTTTTCCCGAGCGAGTGTCCGGCCTGCGGCTCGTCGCTGGTGCGCGAGCCGGGTGGCGTGAAGTGGATGTGCGTGAATCCGGCATGTCCCGAAAAAGTGCGCCGCAAGATCGAGCACTTCGCGTCCAAGGGTTGCCTCGACATCGATGGTCTCGGCGAAGAAGTCGTGGACCTGCTGCTTACTCGCGGGCTCATCAAGACGCTGCCCGACCTGTTCCGCCTGAAAGTAGAGGATCTGTTGCCGCTCAAGAAATCGGGCGAGATTTGGGCGACGAATCTCGTTAACGGCATCGCTGCGCGACGCAACGCGGACCTGTGGCGAGTGATTCACGGGTTGGGCATTCCGCAGGTCGGCGCGGCATCTGCGAAGGATCTGGCGCGGCGTTTCCGTTCGCTGGATGCATTGGCCTCCGCATCGCTCAACGAGCTGGTGCAGATCGAAGGCTTTGGCGAAAAGACCGCCGAGGCGGTGCGCACGTGGTTTAACGATGAGACCAACCGCGCGTTGGTGGCCGAATTACAGGCGGTCGGGCTGGCTCCCACGTCTCCGGTTGAAGGTGCGGCGGGTGGCGCGCTCGCAGGCAAGACCGTGGTGCTCACGGGCACGTTGCCGACCTTGTCGCGGGAACAAGCGACCGAGATGATCGAGGCCGCCGGTGGCAAAGTGAGCGGGAGTGTGTCGCGGAAGACCCACTATGTGCTGGCGGGCGAAGAAGCCGGCTCGAAGCTGGAAAAAGCAAAGACGCTGGGCGTGCCGGTGTTGGATGAGGCCAGCTTCAGGACGTTATTGGGTTGAAAAGAGAAGGAATGTGGAAAGCTGGAAAGCTGGACCAATCCCCGAGTTCAGTTTCCTGATTTCCAGCTTTCCACATTTATGACTGATGATGCTTTTCTCGATGACCTGAGCCGGCGGGCGTTTCGGTATTTCTTCGACACGGCGCATCCGCATACCGGGTTGATTCCTGATCGGGCCAAGGCCGATGGCTCCAAGCCGGGCGACATGGCGAGTATCGCTGCCGTGGGGTTTGGCCTCACGGCGCTCGCGATTGGTGCGGAGCGCGGCTGGGAATCGCAGGCCGAGTGCCGGGCCTGCGCGGAGCGGGTGTTGCGCACCCTGTGGCGCGACGTGCAGCACGAGCACGGGTTCTTTTTTCACTTTGTCGATATCCGCACCGGCGTGCGTGCGTGGAATTGCGAGGCGTCGAGCATCGACACGGCTCTGGCCGTGTTCGGCGCACTTTCGGCGGCGCGCTATTTTGGCGGCGCGGTCGCGGAACTCGCACTGGCGATTGAGGCGCGGGTCGATTGGCCCTGGTTGCTGGATGAGGCCGGGCGTATCCGTCATGGCTGGACGCCCGAGAAGGGATTTATGCCCTACAGCTGGGACCAGTATTCGGAGCACTTCGGGATGACGTGGTTTGCGGCCAATGCAGCGACTCAACGCGTGCCGGCGTCCACGTGGTCGGCTTGGCGGCGTGAGCCGTGGGTGAGTTATGCGGGCGAGCGCTTCCTGCAACATCCGCCCTTGTTCGTGCACCAGTTCCCGCAGGCGTGGATGGATTGGCGCGGGTTTAAAGATGAGGTGAGCGGCGTAAACTTTTTCGCCAACGCGTGTGCGGCGACGCGGGCGCAGAAACGGTTTTGCCTCGATCTGCGGGGCCAGTTTCCCGGCTACGAGGAAAACGTCTGGGGCCTCACGTCGTCGGATGGTGCGGCGGGTTATGTCGATTGGGGCGGTCCGGGCGTGCAGGCGGGCGTGATCGATCCGCGCATCGACGGCACGGTGGTTCCGTGTGCGGTGGCGGGTTCGCTGCCGTTCGTGCCGGCGGACTGCACGGCGGCGTTGCGCGAGATGCATGCGCGCTGGGGCGCGACGATCTACGGCCCGTATGGCTTTGCCGATGCGTTCAATCCGATCACGGGTTGGGTGGGCACGGATGTGATCGGCATCGACCAAGGCATCACATTGCTCATGGCCGAGAACCTGCGGACAGAGTTGGTCTGGCGGCTCATGGAGCCGTGGCGACCGGAGTGAGCGGAAGACGGATAGGAATGTCCGTCCTCCTTCAGACTTTTACCGGCATATTCTTGGTGTCGGAGTCGATGCAGGCATCGAGGACCTTTTGCACGGCGGCACCGCGGGCGAAGTCGGGCTGGTCTTGGACTCCGGTGCGGATGCTTTCGACGAAGCGCTGGTAGTTGCTGGGCGTGGGCTTCACCTCGACCGTGATCCACTGGGCTTTGTCGAGGTCCTGGCCGGCGCAGAACTTGTAGCTGCTCGTTGATCGTTCGGAGTCGATTTCAACGGTGCCAAGCGTGCCCGAGATTTTGAGGAAGAGGCGATTGGCGTGTCCGCCGGACCAGCGGGTGGTGTGGATCGTGCCGAGCGCGCCGTTGGCGAATTCGACGGTCATCACGGCGGAGTCGTTCGCATCGAGAACGTATTCGCCGATGCGATTCCCCGGGGCTTTGGGGAAGGTCTTAAGCTTGCAGTAAAGGCTCTTGATCGGGCCGGCGGGAAACGTAGCGAAATCCACGATGTGCACGCCGACATCGCCGAGAACGCCACGGCTGCCATGCTTCGACGAGAGGCGCCAGAGCCATTGGGGCGCGGTGCGCCAGTCGCCCCAGATCTTACTGGCGAGCCAGGATTGGAGGTAGTTCGCCTCGACGTGACGGATTTCGCCGATGGCGCCGGCCTGCACCACGGAGGCTACAGCTTGTATGGCTGGCCAGTCGCGGTAGGACAGGTTGACCATGTTGATGACGCTGGCCTTTTTCGCGGCGGCGACCATCTTCTTCGCGTCGGCATAGTTGAGCGCGAGGGGTTTTTCGCAGAGGACGTGTTTGCCGGCCTTGAGGCACTGAATGGAGAGCTCGGCGTGGTAGGCGTCAGGCGTGACAATCGACACCGCGTCGAAGGTGGCTTTGGCGAGAAGTTCGTCCACCGAGTCAAAAGCAGCGGGGATATTGTATTTCGTCGCGAAGGCCTCGGCGCGTTCGCGGCTGACGTCCGCGCAAGCGACGACCTGGCAGCCGGGAATCTCCTGATAACGTTG